>JANTGJ010000265.1 GCA_024762975.1 Candidatus Krumholzibacteriia bacterium | reverse complement strand
AGGACCGTCTATCAAGAAGCGCGAAGACACTCACCGTATGGCTGAAGCGAACCGTGCGTTCGCCCACTGCCGCTGGTAAGGGTCCCTCTCGTTCGCCGACAAGCGCTCGAATCTAGCGAGAACGGATTTGACAACCCAATAGCCTGAATCTGCCCGGCACATGGATGCGCAATGGGCGAGAGGCAATGGAGACGTACTGCCCCGGAATTTTTTCCACGGGCTATGTGCGCGTTGTTTTTCTGGGTTCAGGGTGCACGAGCCTGTCTGGGCTGTGCCCCGGGTTCCCTGGGAGAAAGCGGTGCCACGCGATATCGCACTGCGATCGGTTCGTAATATCGGGATCATGGCTCATATCGACGCCGGTAAAACGACGACGACCGAGCGGATCCTGTACTACACCGGCCGCGTCCACCGCCCCGGCAACGTCGATGACGGTGCTACCCAGATGGATTACATGGAGCAGGAGCGGGAACGCGGGATCACGATCACCAGCGCGGCCACGACCTGCACATGGCGGGACCACCGGATCAACATCATCGACACCCCCGGGCATGTCGATTTCACCGCGGAGGTGGAACGCAGCCTGCGGGTCCTCGATGGCGCTGTTGCGGTTTTCTGCGGAGTCGGCGGGGTCGAGCCCCAGTCCGAGACCGTCTGGAAGCAGGCCGACCGGTACGAGGTACCCCGGATCGCGTTCATCAACAAGATGGACCGCTTGGGAGCCGACTTCGAACGGGCGGTGCAGAGCATGGTGGAGCGCCTGGGCGCAAAGCCGCTACGGTTGACTCTTCCCATCGGGGCGGAGGACAGCTACCGCGGCGCCATCGATCTGCTCGAGATGAACGCCCGTGTCGAGAATGAGAAGGACATGGGGCTCACGTTCGAAACCGAGGAGATCCCGGCTGGTCTGGTCGCCGAGGCCGAAGCCGCACGGGATCAGATGGTCGAAGAGTTGGCCGAGGTGGATGAGGGGCTCATGGAGCTCTACCTGGCCGAGGAGGAACCGACGCTGGAGCAGCTGAAGGCTGGCATCCGGCGAGCGACTCTGGCTGGGCACCTGGTGCCGGTTCTCTGTGGCACGGCCCTGAAGAACAAGGGCGTGCAGAAGCTGATCGATGCGATCGTCGATTACCTTCCCTCTCCTGAAGATCGCCCGGCGGTCGAGGGGGTCAGGCAGAAGGATGGCGAAACCGTCGAGAGGGCGCCGGGCGATGAAGAGCCCTTCTGCGCTCTGGCCTTCAAAATCCTGGCGGACCCGTTTTCGGGAAAGCTCGCTTTCCTGAGGGTCTACAGCGGCCGACTCGAGGCCGGTAAGACGGTGATGAACGTCAATACCGGCAAGCGGGAACGGATCCAGCGCATTCTGCTGATGCATGCAGACAAGCGCGAGGATCTGAAGGAGGCCCGGACCGGCGACATCATCGCCGCCGTGGGCTTCAAGCAGATCCGCACCGGCGATACGCTCGCGGTGCAGGAGGCTCCGCTGCTCCTGGAGGAAATGTCTTTTGCCGAGCCGGTCATCTACATGGCCATCGAGCCTCGGACAAAGGCCGACCAGGACAAGTTGGGGGCCGCTTTGCAGTCGTTGGCGGATGAGGATCCCTCCTTCCACGTTCGGAAGGACGCCGACAGCGGGCAGACCGTGATCTGGGGTATGGGCGAGTTGCACCTGGAGATTCTGGTCGATCGCCTGCAGCGCGAGCACAAGGTGGCTTGCAACGTCGGCCGGCCGCAGGTGGCCTATCGCGAGACAATCCGCAAGGAAACGGTCTCGCGGGCGGAGTACCAGCGCGACGCTGCCGGGAAGACGAACTTCGCTCAGGTCGAGCTGACGCTCACGCCGGGTGAATACGGAACGGGCATCACGTTCGTCAATGAGACGGGCGAGGACAGGGTTCCGGCGGAATTCGTTCCGTTCGTCGAAGACTCGGCCACGCAGGCCTGCAGCACAGGAGTGCTGGCCGGCTACCCCCTGGTGGATCTTCAGATCCGCCTGACCGGCGGAAAGTTCGCCGAAGGGGAGTCGACGGAGATGGGCTTCCGGAACGCCGCGGTCAACGCGCTGTGGGACGGGGCCAAGGACGCCGAACCGGTTTTGCTCGAGCCGGTAATGGCGGTGGATTTGACGGTCCCTGCCGATTTCGTGGGGGACGTTACGGGTCACCTGAACGCCAATCGCGGCCGGGTGATCGGGATGGAGCAGCGGGGTCGGGACCAGGTGGTCCAGGCCGAAGTACCGCTGGTCGAGATGTTTGGATACGCGACGCGGTTGAGGTCACTGACGCAGGGTCGCGGGTCCTATTCGATGCAGTTGGCTCGGTACGAAGCGGTACCAGAGCGCGTAGCCGCCGAATTGTTGCGGCATCAGACGGGCGCTTGATCGGAATCCGCGAAGAGCGGAAAGCGCCCAGGCTCCGGGACGGGACCGCCGAACCGGGAAGTCACTTTTCAGGAGGTAGCCAGTAATGGCGCGCGAAAAGTTTGAACGTACAAAGGATCACGTGAACGTCGGAACGATCGGTCACGTGGATCATGGCAAGACGACGCTGACGGCGGCGATCA
>JANTGJ010000264.1 GCA_024762975.1 Candidatus Krumholzibacteriia bacterium | reverse complement strand
TTCTTCCTCACTCTCGAGCCCGCCCGAGCGCGCGAATTGATCACCTGGTCGAAGGAGCAGAGCCGTCTGTTCTCCGCACAGGATGCGCCGGCCGCCGAGCGCCTCGAGCAACTGGGTCTCGCGCAGGAGAAACTCGCCGCCGCAGGCTACGATCTGGCGGTGGCCGACGGCTGGGACTATCGCGGAGCCTTGGCCACCCGCACCGGGCGACCCGATTTGTCGCGCGAGGTTTTTACGAAGTGGTTGGAGTTTTCTCGCGAAAAGCACCTTCGCGTCTCCCGTTGCAATGCACTGGCCTCGCTCATCATGCAGGGCTTTGCCGAAGGAAACACGGACTCGACGAGCGTCTACCTCGAGCGGGGACTGCGCCTGTCCCAGCAATCGCGTCTGGCCGCTCAGACGGGGCGCCTGCTTGCACTGACCGGCTATCGGGATTTCGCGCTGGGACACTATTCATCTGCGGTACGTTCATTCGAGCAGAGCGTGGACGCGTGTCGCAACTATGGCAACCCCGCGCAGGGCCTGGCCCACCTCAGTACGCTGATGCGCATGTACGCGGTGATGGAGAGTTGGACCCTGGTCGATCAGGTATCGCAACGGGCCGAGATTCTATTGGCCGAGGCCGAGGCCGCCGGCGGTTCCGGATTCACCACGAATCTACAGTCGATCCGCCTGGACGAGATCCAGGCCCGTTCACTGATGGCCCGCGGCCGGATCGAAGAAGCCGACGCCGCCTATGGCGAGTTGTGGCAGCGCATCCTCCAGCAACCCTTCGAAGAGGCCAGCTTCCTGGCCAATTTCTGGATCATGGGCCTGCTGGACCACGACCGGCCGGATCTGGCCTCGGCCGCACTCGCCCGCGCCGAACCCTACGCGGCCGAAGCCGGCATTCGACATATGCAGGTACGCGTGCCGTTCTGGAAGGCGCGCACTTTCTTCCAGCTCGGACAACTGGACAGTGCGGCCGTGCAGCTGGATCGCTTCGCCGACGAAGGCCTGCAACTGGAGCAGTGGAGCCGAGATCTGCAGATCCCGTACTTCGCCTTGCGTTGCCGATTGACGGCCGCTTCGGACCGCGATGCGGCGGCCCTGGTTCTGGCCGAGGGCATGGACGCACTCACCCACCGTCTGGCCGAGAACGATGCCGGCGCCGGCGCATTCCTGGATCTCAGTCGCGCGCGCGGTTTGCGCTGGGCGGCGCATGACATCTTCGGAACCGACCCGGAAATCGGCTATGGATTGGAGTTGTTGTGGCGTCGGTACATGGGCGGCGTCGGTCACGAACACGTTCACGTCGATGGCCAACGGGATGACGTACTGGCCCGTGCGGCCGCGGCCGGCGATGCCGCGCAGGTGCGCCTCGGCGAACTGAACGCCACCCACCTGTTGTACCAGGTCCGCGAGCCCTGGGTGATCCGCTGGTCGGCCGATTCCAGATCCGTACATCGCGATACACTGACGGCGTCCTCCGGTCGACTTCGTACGCTGGTCGGCGACCTGCAACTGGCGCTCTCGAATGATCCGGGCCACCCCGACGCCGTGATCGACGATGCCCTGGCCGCCCAACTGCGCGAGCTGGCCGAGTTGCTGCTGCCGGCGGCCCTGCGCGCCGCGCCCGGTGACGATGACCCGTCGCTGCTGCTGATCAGCGGGGAGGGGTTCCTTTCCCAGATTCCGTTCTCACCGCTGGACCTGGGCACCGGAGCCGATTACGAGCCGTTGGCGCTGCATCGCGAAGTCTCGTGGGTGCGCAGCCCTGCGGCCCCCGCGACCCAGCGACATCGCGGAGCCGGGTTGTTGATTGCCAATCCGGAACTGGACCCGACACTGGTCCGTCGCTATCCCACCCTGGCCCCGTTGGCCGGTACGGGTCCCGAGGTCACGGCCTGCCGCGAAATCTGCCCCGGCAACGAGTTCTCCGGCGCGGCAGCCACCAAGGCCGCGGTCACCGAAGCCTGGTCCACCGCCTCGGTGATCTACTTCCTGGGCCACGTGATCCACAATCCCGAAGTCCCGTTCCTGACCACGATTCCGCTGACACCACCGGTCGGCGCGCACTTGCCGATCGAGGCCGCACTGGATATCGCCGATGTGCGCAGCGCGGATCTGAAGGGTTGTCGCCTGGCCGTGCTTTCCGGCTGCGGCAGCGGCGCTCCGTTCGCCGACGGAGTGATTACAGCACCCAGCCTGGGAGACGCCTTCTTGGATGCCGGCGCCGGAGCGTCGTTGCAGACCTTCTGGCGGATTCGGGACGAGAATCCGGTATTTCGGCCCGAGGAGGTCGTCCGGCGCTGGAAGACCGAAGGCCTGTCATTGACTGCGGCGGTTTCGGCGGAGCGACGAGCGGCGATGCAGGGACCCGATGGCATTCGGCACCCGTTTGGCTGGGCTGCCTGGTCGCTGAAAATGGGGGGGCTCTCCAAATAGGTTGTGCCCCGATAAATGTGTCCGGGTCGGTGTTCAGTCCGCAGACTCGCGACCGCGACCGATCAGCACACTCGATATCAGGCTGTCCGTGCACACAAAGCCCGCGTCGGAACCGCCGACCTCCAGTATTCGCTCCA
>JANTGJ010000263.1 GCA_024762975.1 Candidatus Krumholzibacteriia bacterium | reverse complement strand
GGGAAATCCGATGCCCTCCAATTCGGCATAGCTGCAGCGGGGAAAAAACCCATTCGCTTTCAGGCGGTGCAAATCGTTCGCGTGCCCCGCAATCTGGGCGCTCGCAGCCACCGGGAAACACAGCCCGAAAACGAGCAACGCGAACAGGCCGGCGGTCGGAATCCGTCGGGTCATGGAAAAGCTCCTCATTTCAAATCCTGGGCGGCCTTGTAGTACTTCTGGGCCTTCTTTTTTTTGCCCAACTTGTCGTAGACCAGACCGATGTTGTTCAGCACGTTGGCTGTTTCCTTGATCTCGAGAGCCAGGTCGTACGACTCGAGGGCCTCGTCCCAGCGCTCCAGGTAGTAGAACGACAGACCCCGGCTGTAGTAGACCCGGTAGGAATCCGGTTCTTGCTCGAGCATCCTGTCGAAGGAGGCGATGGCATCCTCGTAGCGGCCGGCCCCCATGTAGTTCAATGACAGATTGTACCGCGCCTCGATCATCCCCGGATCCAGCGTCAAGGCCTGCAGATAGGCCGTTTCTGCGGCACCATACTTTTTCGCTTTCATTGCGCAATAGCCCAGATTGTAGGCCAATTTGGCGTCCGGACGCATCTGCAGCGCCTTCTCGTACGGCGCGACGGCCAATGAGTACTGCCTGGTCGCCCGGTAACACTGGGCCAGCGCCGACCAGGCCGCGAACATTTCGGGCCGGTCGCGGACAACCTTCTTCAGGGAGGCGATGGCAGCGCTGTACTTTTTCTCGCGGATCAGGCTGACAGCGTAGTTGTAGACGACCTCGGGTTTGGTGTCGGCGGCGTTGACTCCGGCCCGCAGGAATTCACCGGCTTCCTGGTCGCGCCCCAAACGCATCAGCAGATTCCCGATCGCCACGCGCAGATCCCCCATCGAGGGGTCGATTTCGAAGGCCTTCTTGTAGGCATCGACGGCGTCGGGCAATCGATCCGAACGCTCGTACACTTTGCCCGAGGCGATCCAGGTACCGGCCTGGTCGGGATGCTCGTCACGCGCCAGTCGCGCCGTTACCCGCGCCTGCATCGATTCGCCCTGCGCGAGATAGACATCGACCAGTCGCGGCAACAGATCGTCCCGCGACGGATCCAGGTCGTGTGCTTCCTGATAGGCCGCGGCGGCCTCGGTCAATAGATTGGACTTCTCGAGGAGTTTGCCGTCTTCGACCAACATCGCGACACGATTGCCGATCAAGGACCTGGCTTCGGCGACTCCGTCGTCGCCCTCGTGGGCGTACTGAAGGAAACGCACGGCGGCAGGTGTGTGGGTCACCAGCAGGTCGCGTACGGCGTCATCCTCGCCCTGGTCAGCGTGAAGCTTGTTCATCGCCAGGACCAGACGGAGCCCCTCCGGGCCCAGGTCGGGTCCCTGGGCGCGGATGCCTTCGGCGTAGGTCTCCCGGGCTTCCTTGATCATTCCCGCCCGAACCTGCGCGCCTCCGATCAGGCGCCAGTAGTCCTTGCCACCCAGGGTGTCAAAGCGGCGATACGCCTCGTATTCGGCGACAGCCATATCGAACATTTCCAGATGAGAGAAAGCGAGCCCCAGATTCCGGTGATAATCGCCTTCCTCGGGCGCCGTCTGCACGGCACGAATGAACGCGTCGCGGGCATCCGGGAAGTCCTGCTGCCGGGCATACAGGACCCCGAGGTCGTTCCACGCCTTGCCATCGGTGGGATCCTCGGCCAGATAGGCCACCAGTTCGGCGATCTTCTCTTCATCGGTCATGTTCGCCCCGCCGAATTGGCGGTACTCGAAGACTTTGCCCTCCACGACCTGACTGTCCGGCTCGTCCGAATTCTGCGCTGCGGCGACCAGGGGCAGGGCCAGAGCCAGGGCTCCCCAGGCCCACAAGGCAACCACGACGGGTCTCGAAATGCTCGTCATCCGATTTTCTCCTGTACGGATCGGGTCGATTCCAGTCCGGCTTATACCATCAAAACCCATCAGGATTCCACTTTTGCCGCAATCACCTGGCTGAAGCGCGCGATATCGACGACCTCGCACTCGCCGAATCCGGTTTCGTGCAGCAATCGCAACACCTCGCTGCGGGCATACGACTTTCCCGCCTCGGTTCTGATCAGCATATGGACACTGAATCGCGCCGCGCCCGCAGGCTCGCTGAGCGAATCCTCGAGGTAGAAATCCTTGATCAGGATTCGTCCGCCCGGCTTCAGCGCCGCGCGTGATTTCGTGAGCAGGACCCGGGTCGCCTCCGGGCCCAGCATATGAATGATATTGGAGATGTAGACGAAATCAAAGCCCGTCGGCAGATCATCGACCAGGAAATCGCCGGCAATCGTGCGGACACGTTCGCGCATCCGGGCCTTGGCGATCTGTTCCTCGGCGATCACCAGGGGGCCGGGCAGGTCAAAAACGACGCACTCCAGGTCGGTGTAGGCCCGCGCGAAGGTGAGCGCCGCGGTGCCGGGTCCTCCGCCCAGATCCAACAACCGGGCGGGGCCGGACAGGTCGATACGCTGGGCGACCTCGGCACTGCTGCGCCGCGACACGTTTTCCATACCCAGGATGAAATCACGCAATTCGTCTTCATCTCGCTGCT
>JANTGJ010000262.1 GCA_024762975.1 Candidatus Krumholzibacteriia bacterium | reverse complement strand
TCATAGTGCTGGCTACCCTTCTTGCCGTGCGTCTTCTCGCCGTTTTCTGGCTTCCTTTTGTCGATCCGACAGAAGCGCGCTACGTCGAGATCGCCCGCAAGATGATCGAGACCGGCGACTGGATCACGCCGCAGTTCGACTATGGTGTCCCATTCTGGGGCAAACCTCCGCTCCATACATGGCTCTCGGCCCTTGGCATGAAGATCTTCGGCATCGGCCCCTTCGGGTCCCGGATTTTCATCCTTGCAACCTCGCTCGGTGTCTTGGGGCTTCTTTTCGCCTGGGTCCGCCAGCACAGAGGGGCCGACCAGGCGCTGGTTGCAATCACGGTGCTCGCTTCCTCCATCATGTTCTTCGGGGCCTCGGCCTTTGTCATGACGGATATGGTCATGGTGCTGGGCACAACGCTCAGCATGGTCGCTTTCTACAACTGCCTGAACGCTGGCCCATCTTCCGTGATGTGGGGCAGGCTGTTCTTCGTGGGGGTCGCCATCGGTCTTGTGGCGAAAGGCCCGGTCGCCCTAGTCATCACCCTGATCCCGATCCTGCCGTGGCTCTCCTTGGGTGGTCGCTGGCGCAGGTTGAACGCCCTGCCATGGGCGTCCGGTCTGTTGATCGCGGCGGTCCTGACGCTGCCCTGGTACGTCGCTGCGGAAATCAAGACACCGGGCTTCCTGCGCTATTTTATCATCGGGGAGCATTTCGAGCGCTTTGTTGTCTCAGGCTGGCAAGGCGATCTCTATGGGTCGGGCCACGCTAGACCGAAAGGCATCATCTGGCTCTTTGGCCTGGCGACATTCCTGCCTTGGACCCTGTTTGCAGTGGCGCTGCTGCCTCGCGCCAAGGCGCTCATTGGCAAAACATCAAGCGAGGATGACGGCTGGAACAGCTATCTTGCGCTCTGGACCATCTCGCCCCTTCTTCTTTTCACACCTGCGGCCAACATCCTTCCCGCCTATGCCCTGCCCGGCCTGCCTGCCGCTGCGGTTCTGCTAGTCTCGCTCTGGGCGCGTGGCTGGGGCGCGCCCGGTCGGACAGCCCGCATCGCCGCAACCGCAGCAATCGGAGGAGTCGCCGCACTTTTCCTGACTTTGACTGTGCTGGTATGGTTCTTTCCGTCCGCCATCGGTCGGCAATCCGAACGTGAGTTGGTTGCCGCAGCGCAAAGCATCGATCCGGATATCCAGTTCACCTATTGGGGAGGCCGCAGCTACTCAGCGGAGTTCTATACCCAAGGCACGGTGCGATTCACAGAACGGACAGCCACGTTCGAGATACTTGCTGGAAACGGCGTTCGCGATTCCGTTGCGATCCCGCAAGCATCTGCGGATGAACTGGCACCGTTTCTGGAACCGAGATTCGACCGCATCGGCGCGTTCAATGATCGCGTCCTTTTCATTGAAAAACCGACCAAAGGAGCTGCATCATGAACCGGCAGCTGAAGAGCTTACCCACGCCAGGCATTCTGCCCCTGCTGCGGAACGTGCCCGACCTTTCCTTCGTCATCCCGGCCTACAACGAGGCAGGCAACATCACCAAGACGGTGCATCGGGTCGCTGCAGAAGCCCGAAAGCTTGTCCGCAGCTACGAGATCATCATCGTAGACGACGGCAGTACGGACAGCACGTTCAAAGAAGCCAAGGCGCTGACCGCCGCCCACCCTGTCTGCGCGCTTCGCCTGTCGCGGAACTTCGGAAAGGAACAGGCGATCATGGCCGGGCTCGAACGGTCCACGGGAGCTGCTGTGGTGATCCTCGATGCAGACCTTCAGGAACCGTTGTG
Source organism: Candidatus Krumholzibacteriia bacterium (assembly GCA_024762975.1). Taxonomy (GTDB): domain Bacteria; phylum Krumholzibacteriota; class Krumholzibacteriia; order LZORAL124-64-63; family LZORAL124-64-63; genus JANTGJ01. The sequence continues at coordinate 802 of JANTGJ010000262.1, read as the reverse complement.
CCATCTCGAAACGTTGCTCCGGCATCGTGCTGAAGGGTTTGAGATGGTCTATGCAGTAAGGGCACAACGACGCGACGAAACATGGCGCAAACGCGCCTTCACGCGCACCTTCTACGCACTGCTCAACAGCGGTAGCGAAACCGCGATCCCGGCCAATGCACGAGATTTCCGCCTGATGGACCGCAAGGTCGTGGACGCTCTCTGTGCGCTGCCCGAACGCAACCGCTTCATGAAGGGCCTTTACGGATGGGTCGGTTTTCGGACCAAAGCGATCTCCATCGACCTCGACAAACGGGAAGCCGGAGTCTCCAAGTTCGGTTTTCGGGGCCTCTTCAAGCTCGGCCTTACCGGATTGACATCATTCACCGCATGGCCACTGCGAGTCTGGACCGGTATTGGAATGACCATTGCGGCCTGTTCGATCCTGTATGGGCTCTGGATCGCCATTCGCACCGCGATCTTTGGGATTGACGTGCCCGGCTGGTCGACACTTGTTGTCGCCGTGATGCTGCTCGGTGGCGTGCAACTGATCTCCATCGGGGTGCTGGGGGAATACCTCGCGCGTGTCTTCGCCGAAGTCAAAGGCCGTCCCGGCTTCATTATTGCAGAAGACCATTCCGCCGATCCGGAGCAGCCATGATGTGGAAACAGATGATACGTTTCGGGATGGTCGGCGCTCTGGCGACATTCGTCCACATGGTCATAGGGTCACTCCTGATCGGGGCGGGCTGGAATCCCCTCTCCGCAAACCTGCTCGCTTTCGCGACGGCGTTCCTCGTCAGCTTCGTCGGCCATCTCGGAT
>JANTGJ010000261.1 GCA_024762975.1 Candidatus Krumholzibacteriia bacterium | reverse complement strand
GCGGGAGGATCGACTCGGCGCCGAGCCGCCACTCTCGCCCGAGGCCTCGGCCGAACCGTTCGCCAACCCGTGCACCACCCAGGTGCCGCCGGCATGAGCATCCCGTTCCACCAGCAGCAGTCCCATATTCCGGGCGTCCTCGAGCAGGTCGCCGAAGTTCGAATAGCCGTGGGCCCGCTCGTTGAAATCGGGGCGCTTGCGTGTCATCGTATCCTTGATCAACGAGGAATAAAGCACGCCCTTGCTCTCCTGCAGCAGAGACTGGGTCGTGGTGACGAGGAAGTCGAAGAGCTCGCGTTTTTCCTCCGGCACATTCTTGACCCGGCGACCGCTCTGCCGCACCTGCTGGCGGAAAATATCATCGTAGAAAATGAATTCGTCACAGTTCCCGATCAGCAACTTGGAGGAGGAATTCTTCACACCGATGCCGATCACCCACTTGTTGTTCTCACGCAGCTTGGAGACCAGTGGCGAAAAATCGGAGTCTCCCGAGACAATCACGAAGGTATTGATATGGTCCTTCGAGTAGCACAGATCCATGGCGTCGACGACCAGCTTGATATCGGCGGAGTTCTTGCCCGAAATCTTGGGCATCGGAATTTCGATGAGCTCGACGGCCGCCTCGTGCAACGGCGACATGTGCTCCTTGTAGTAGTGCCAGTCGGCGTACGCCTTCTTGACCAGCACCTTCCCTTTTTCGAGGATGCGTTCGATGAGCATCTTGATGTCGAAACGTTGACCGGCGTCGCGGGCCCCGAGGGCAACATTGTCGAAGTCGATCAGAAGTGCGACATTGGTCTGACGGTCCTGGCTCATGAAAGCCTCCTTGCTCGAGCCGGTACGCACCCCGAATTCATCCCGGGGCACAGGCGTAAATAGAGCATACACCGCCGCGGTTGCCTACGGAACTCTCAACAGGAGCGAACAGAAATGTCCGAAACGTTGACACCCCGCGAACTGGAGCAATTGATCCGCCGTGTCTTCCAGCCCTCGGCGGGCGACCGCGGCCTGGCCGTTGTGGTCGATTTGCCCGATGCGAAGCTGGCAGACAACCCCGACTGGGCCGCGCGGCGCGCCATGGCCGTCCAATGGGTCACCGCACTGCGCGAGGTCCAGGGCGAACTCGGTCTCGAGCGGATCACGCTGGCCTGGTATCCGAATGTGGGCGGCAACAATGCCGACCTGCCATCGGACTGCTTCCCGGCCGCGAGCGAGGCCGTACTGGATCACGCCGAGGACCTGGCCGGCGCCGCGAAGGTGCCCTTCGCCGAACTCTTCGCCACCCATTCCCTGGTTCTGGCGCCGACGGAACTTTCGGCCACGGCTCCGCTGAAAGTGGCCACGCGCAATGGGGAGTTCCGCGCCGCGACCATGCCCGGTTTCCTGGCTTCGATGATTCCGGCGCTGCGCCTGGACTACGAAGAGATCAACCGCCGGGTGAACCTGCTGGCCCAATGGCTGGATTCGGCTGAAACGGCCGAGCATCTGTTTCGGGTCGGCGACCGGGAGCATCGGCTCCGGCTGGACCTGCGTCATCGCCAGGGGCATGCTTCGGGCGGTCTGTTCCCCGAGAACGGCATTGCCGGCAATCTTCCTTCGGGCGAAGCCTACATCGTGCCCTACGAGGGCGAAATCGACGGGGATCCGAGCCGAACGGCCGGCATCCTGCCGGTCGAGATCGACGGCGAAGTCGTGCTGTACGAGATCGAGAGCAACCGCGCCGTGTCCATCCTCAGCGAAGGTCCGGTCAGTGCCCGCGAAGCGGAGTACATCGTACGCGAACCGGCGTACGCCAATCTTTCCGAGCTGGGCCTGGGCGTGCTGGGCGACTTCGGCCTGGAGCCCACCGGATCGATTCTGCTGGACGAAAAACTCGGCCTGCACATCGCCTTTGGACGCAGCGACCATTTCGGTGGAACCGTGGGCCCGCAGCATTTCTCGAGTCCCGACGAGGTCATCCATCTGGACCGTGTCTACATCCATCAGATGCAGCCCCAGGTGAAGGTGGTCGAAGTGAGGTTGGCCGGGCCGGAAGGCGATCGCGTGATCATTCGGGACGGAGTGTTCCTCGGCTTGTAGAGCGGAGGGACCAAAGGGGAGGCCGGGATCCGTCGGTGAATGTCTCTCGCCCTAAGACATTCTGACGTTTCGATCCCGGCCTTTTGGAAACTGCGACTGTCTGCTTGCTTGCCTTGCTACGTCCGACTCACTTTTCGGTTTCACTTACGTGCGACTTAAGGCTTAATCTTGTTTTCGCTACGTCTTTTCTGCAACCGACAAAGCAATCGTCGCGCCAAGGCCGGAGGCGATAAAGAATTACTTATCTACCCCCATTGACAACGGCCGTGCCGGGACACCCAATATTGTTGATTTTCAACGAGTTGTGATCGCGCGGGGCACTTTGCTTTTTTTTTGACAGGTTTTCAGGAGATCCTTTCCCGGAGGGTTCGAACTCGGAATTACTTGTGAAAGAGGCGATCCTTGGACCATGTCGGACAGATATTCCGCCCCCCGAGCGAAGCTCAGAGCCTGCTGCTGCAGATCAGCGTGGGTTGCAGCCACAATCGATGCACCTACTGCGCGATGTATGATCA
>JANTGJ010000260.1 GCA_024762975.1 Candidatus Krumholzibacteriia bacterium | reverse complement strand
TTGGCATGAACCGGCGCGGTTTTGAGGGAACCATCGGGGCGTCTTTCCTTGAAAACCGGGCTGATGACCGGGCCCTTCAATTCTTTCAGGTCTCTATGGACTGCTGAGGACAAGCGATCGAATCTCGAACTACCGCCTGGAGATGGGGTCGCGCTGGGCGCCAGGCTCTGCCAGGAGCCTGGTCGCGTGGTGGAAGGAAGATCTGACCGCCGCGGTGAACCAACGCCTGCGCAAAGGCGAACCGTTGCTCAACCTGGCCGCACAGGAGTACCTCAAGGCCCTCGACCTGAACAAGGTGAAGGGACCGGTCATCAGCCCCGTTTTCAAGGAAAGACGCCCCGATGGTTCCCTGAAAACCGCGCCGGTTCATGCCAAAATGGCGCGCGGCGCCCTGGTTCGTTGGTGCCTGGAAAACTGGATCGAAGAACCCGCAGGCCTGTTGGCGTTTGGAGAGCTGGGCTGGGAAGCGGAAAACGAGCCGCCCGAATCCGGCGTCTGGCTTTTTTCCCGTCCGGTGCGCGAGTAGGAATTAGGCCGGATCGCCGCGCAGTGCCTCGGCCGCCGCCTGGCGCCCGCCCTCGGTCAGGTGAAGGCGATCCCGCGTCCGGGTGACGAAACCGCGACGAACCGCGCCCGCCACGACGCGGCGCGTGAATTCCGGCGTCCACCCCACGTGCTTACCCTGCAGATGCTCCACCCGGGATTCTTCCTCTTCCTCGGGCTCGTCTTCGTGTTGCCACAAATGAATCGCGAGCATGACCTGCGCGAACTCCCAGCGCTGGCTGCGCCGACGCCGGATCGTGGCCAACAATCCCCGTCTCGGCGCGGCCACGAACACGACGGCGAAGACGAATCCCACTCCCACGGCCATGCAGCCTGCGATCGAGGCATCCAGCCACTGGGCCCCCCAGAAGCCCAGCGCGGCCGAGATCGCCCCCAGCAGAGCGGCCAAACCGAGCATCACACCCAGGCGATCGGTGAGCAGATAGGCCGCCGCAGGCGGCCCGATCATCAACGCCACGACGAGGATCAGTCCGACGGAATCGAAGGCGCCGACCGCCGTGATCGAGACCAGGGACATCAGTCCGTAATGGATCGCGACCGGAGCGAATCCCAGCGAGGCAGCCAGTCCGGCATCGAAAGTGGCCAGTTTCAGCTCCTTGAAGAACAACCCGACCAGGCTCAGATTCAGCACCAGGATCCCCGCCATGAGCCACAGGCCGCGCGGCCCCAGATCCGTACCGGCCCACTCGAAGCGATGGAACGGCGCGTAGGCGAGTTCTCCCAACAACACGGCGTCCACGTCCAGGTGCACGTTGCCTGCGTAGCGGGTAATCAGGACCACCCCCACGGAGAACAGGGCCGGAAAGACCAGCCCCATGGCCGCATCCTCCTTCAGCCGTCGGCTGCGCGTCAGGGCTTCGACCAGAACCACGGTCAGAACGCCGGTTGCCGCCGCGCCGAAAATCAGCCATGGCGAACTGAGGTCCCCGGTCAGAAAGAAGGCGATCACGATGCCCGGCAGGATGGCATGACTGATGGCGTCCGAGAGCATCGCCAGACGCCGCAATACCAGAAACACGCCGACCAGCGAGCAGGCCATGGCGGTGACAACGGCAATCAGCAGGATTTCCAGCTGGGGAGCGCTCATGGCGTTTCCCCTTCGACCAGGCGGCGGGCGCGTTCGATGCCTGCCTCGGTCAGCAGCCACTGTCCCGTCTCGCTCTCGCGGGCCAGCCCGCGTTCGACCAGGCTGGCGAGCGAACGGCGTACGCCGACACCGGCAGCCATCGACCGTAGCACCTCGGTGCGGTGCGGTGCCGACCCGGGTTCCGGATGTTGCGAGGCCAGGTGGTACAGATCAGCCAGCACATGATCGCTGACCAGTATCCGGCGTTGCCTCCAGCGGCGAATCTGCTCGGCCAGAAGCCCGCGGCGCGGTGCGAAGAGCAGCGAGAGCACCGTAAAAGCCGTGATGACCAGAATGATCGTCGGACCGGTCGGCAGGTGCGACACACTGCTGGAAATCAGGGCGCCGACCAGACCGCTGAGAGCTCCGAAGGCCCCGGCGATCAGGACCAGCGCCCCGAGTCGGTCGGTCCACTGGCGGGCCGCCGCGGCCGGCGCGACGATCATCGCGCTCATCAGCACCACGCCCACGGTTTGCAATCCGATCACGATGGCGATGACCAGCAACGTCGTCAGCGCCACGTCCAGCCACCGCACCGGCATTCCCAGGGCACCGGCGAACGAGGGATCGAAGGCCAACAGCTTGAATTCCTTCCACAGCAGCAGCAGTACCAGCAGTACCACGGCACCGAGCGCGGCCATCGTCTTCAGATCGTCCCCGACCATCGCCGCTGCCTGGCCGAAAAGAAATTTCTCCAAACCGGCCTGACCTGCGCCGGCGCTGCGCTGAACGACCGACATCAGGGCCATACCCAGCCCGAAAAATACGGACAGCATCAGGCCCAACGCCGTGTCCGTTTTCAGCCGCGTCGTGCGCACGACCAACATGACCAGCAGGGAGGCGGTCCATCCGGCGAGCGCGGCGCCCAGCACCAGCACCAGCGACGCCTTGGATCCGGTCAGCAGGAAAGCCAGCACGATTCCCGGCAGCGCGGCGTGACTGACCGCGTCACCGAGAAGACT
>JANTGJ010000259.1 GCA_024762975.1 Candidatus Krumholzibacteriia bacterium | reverse complement strand
GTCGCGCGCCGGAACCGTCACATCCTGGGCCAGCGTTTCCCCCGTGATTCCCAGGGCGTGATAGCGGTTCCCCGACAGGAAATGATTTCCACTGAACACCGGCTGGGCGATCAGCGACATGCAGATCGGCGTGGAGAGCATGTGGTCGAAAGTGCAGTCGGAGATCACCGGCTGGCTGCTGCCATACAGGCCCAGGCCATGCCCGCCCACGTCGAACTCGCAGTTGCTGATCGTCGGCGAGGCCGAAGTCATCCAGACGATCCCATAGTAGGAGGTGGCGTTGTACCCGTAGCGCAACTGGCAATGGTCCAGCACGCAGGTGTCGTCGTCGCTGACCTCGTCGAAGAAGATCGTGTTCCAGTCGCCGACCGAAGGGGCGGATCCCGAGCCATCGCCGTTGGTGTCGGCCGGGTTGCCGGCACTATCGTCCCGTACCGACGTAAAAACGATCGGTTCGGCCGCGGTCGCGTCCGCCACCAGGGCGCCATGAACGGCAATGGCCTCGCCGAACGGCGTATTGTAGGCACCGTACATCTTCAAGGTGATCCCCGGCGTGAGGGTCAGCGTGGCCCCCAACTCCACCGTCAGCGTACCGCCGGCCAGGGCCTGGGTAATATTGCTGTAGCCGCCAAAGTCCCACTGCTGCATCGTCATGTCCTGCCCGAGATTCTCGGCGCGGATCGCGATGCACTCGTAGTTCACGTTGTCCAGTACGTTGCCCGAGAATACCGGCTGCGCCAGAATCGACTTCTCGATCGGGTACCAGGTGATCACGCGGAAGAGGTTGTCCTGGATGATGGGAGACGCCGTGTTCTGCATCTGGATCCCGTAGCGGCAAAGTTCGAACTCGTTGTCGCGAATCGTGGGACTGCAGGAATCCATGCCGATCACGTAGAGCGCTCCGGCGAAGCTGAACTGGCAATGGCTGATCAGCGAACCGGCGCCGTCGGCCGAGTCGGTGAACCAGATTCCGTACCAATCGCCGGCCGCGGGCGAGGTGGACGATCCGTCCACATTGCTGTCGCCGCCCTTGCTGTCGTCCTTGATCGAAGTCAGGAAGATCCGGTCGGCGCCGGTACCGCCGGCGGCCTGCAGGGCACCCTGGACCTCGATCACATTCGTGTTCGCGCGCGCCTTGATCAACACACCCGGAGCGATGGTCAGCGTATTGCCGACCCCCACGGTCGTGACACCCAGGTTGTAGTAGGGATAGGGATCCAACCCCGCCATGGAGATCTTTTCCAACGTCGCGTCCTCGTTCAACGTCTCGTCGATCAAACCGACCGCATGAATTCCGTTCTGGTCGAAGGTGTTGCCGATGTATTGCGGATTGGCGACCACCGAAGTCGCCAGCGGCGTCAGGGTGTGGTTGAAAAAGTAGTTGTCCCGGATCGTCGGGGCTGAGTTGCCGTCCGTCCAGACCCCCATGTAGTTGGTGATGAACTCGTTGTCACGAATCATCGGGGACGCCGAGTTGCACCAGATCACCGCGTCCGGTTCGTAGTAATAGCCGTACCCCCCGTACGAGAGCAGACAGTGCTGCATCGTGCACTGGGCATCGATCGAAGTCGGGCCGAAACGGATGAACCCCCATTGTGCCGCGGCAGGCGTGTTGGCTCCATCACCGGCGGTATCGCCGGGATTGCCTCGTGTATCGTCATTGATCCCCGTGAACACGATAGTGCTGTCGGTTGTGCCGACCGCCTGCAGACTGCCATCGATGTAGAGGTCGTAACCGGTACCCCCGGTCTCCATCTTCAAGACCACCCCCGGTTCGACACGCAGGTGAGCTCCTTCGGCCATCGTTACGTTGCCTGCCAGGTAGTACGAGATATTGTCGTAGCCACTCATCTCGCGTACGCGCAGTACCGAGTCGATGCCGATTGCCTCGCCGATCAGTCCGATCGCCCGATAGCCCACGTTCGCAAAAGTAATATTGGCATAGGCCGGTTCGGCCGAGATGGACATCAGCACGGGCGTGTAGGTCGTGTTCGAGATATCCACGTCGGTGATCGCCGAAGCCGCCGAGCCGGCCTGCCGGATGCCGTAGGGCACGTCCGAAATGGTCAGATCGTGCAGATCCGGACTGGCCGAATCCACGTCGATCACCGCACCGTTGCTGTAGCCGCCGAAGCGGATCGTGGCATGGGAGACCGAACCGGTCGCGTCGGTGCGGTAGACAATCCGCCCCCAGTCGTTCTTGTCCGGCGAGGTAATGCTGCCGTCGTTGTTCGTGTCGTGGGGGTTGCCGTAGGCATCGTCCTTGTAACTGGTAAAGACGATCTGGCTGTCGGGATCCGCCTTGCCGTCCATCCACAGCGCGCCGTCGACGTACAGGGTCACATGATCCCGCGGCTTGGCTACGATTCCGGGATCGATGGTCAGGTCGGCCGCGGCCTCCACCGTGATATCCGCCAACAGGATGTAGACCAGATTGTCGATCGGGGTCGGTCCGAGCAGGGCCCCCCGGACCCGCAGAGTCTGGCTGCCCTGCATCGTACCGCCCAGGATTCCGATCGCATCGAATCCGTTGTCCGAGGTCGATTCGAAAACGACGTTGTCGAATACCGGATTCGAGTTCAGTTCGATGGCAATGGGCACATCCTGCATCGCATTGATGCTCGTGTCGGTCAACAAAGGTGCCGAGGTGCCGCTGCATTTCACGCCGTAGAAGGCCGAAGTAAGGTCCGAGTGGATCAGGCGCGGGCTCGCGCTCAGG
>JANTGJ010000258.1 GCA_024762975.1 Candidatus Krumholzibacteriia bacterium | reverse complement strand
CCCGGGCCGTCTTGACGTGCTGCTCAAAGGCGTAGAAATCGCGGAACGAACCCGGACGGGAGACCGGCGGCAGGAAAAAGACGTCCGCCGGATCATGGGCCCGACCGTCCTTCGGTTTCAGCTCGGACAGCAGCGGACGGCAGCGCTTCCAGTCCAGAATCGCCTCGGCCAGGGTGGCGGGCATTCCCTCGCCACGGGGCACTTCGACGATCTGGTCGCCCCGTCCCAGGCCCATGCGTTCCCGTGGATCGTCCTTGGTGCGAAATGCGCAAATTTTCATCTACAGATTCCCCCGCCGATCCTGTTCCCGCTCGATGGCTTCGAACAACGCCTTGAAGTTCCCTTTGCCGAAGCTGCGGGCACCGCGACGCTGGATGAATTCGTAGAACAGCGTCGGACGATCCTGCACCGGTTTGGTAAACAGTTGCAACAGGTATCCCTGATCATCTCGATCGACGAGGATGCCGTACTTGCGCAGGATCTCCACTTCCTCCTCGATGTCACCGACCCGATCGAGCAGATCCTCGTAGTAGGTGTCCGGCACCATCAGGAATTCCACGCCGCGTGCAGTCAGATCGCTGATGGTCTCGATGATGTCGTGCGTATAGAAGGCGACGTGCTGCACTCCGGGGCCGAAGTTGCACTCGACGTATTCCTGGATCTGCGACTTTTTCTTCCCGTCGGCCGGCTCATTGACCGGCATCTTGATGTATTCGTTGTCGTTGGCGACCACGATGCTGCGCAGAGCCGTGAACTCGGTGGAGACGTCCTTGTCATCCACGGTCCAGATCTTGTGGAAGCCGAAGACTTTCTCGTACCACGAAACGACCTCGTCCATCTCGCCATTGCCCTGGTTTCCCACGATGTGATCGATGTACTGCAGGCCGACATCCCGGGTCGGGGCGGCCGACTGGATCGTCTGGTAACCGGGCAGGAACGGCCCGCTGTAGCCGTCACGCTGTACGAAGGTGTGCATCGTGTCGCCGAAGGTCGCGATCGTGGCCATGATGGCCGTGCCGTTCTCGTCCTTGATCTCGTGCGGCTCGGTCACCGACTTGGCGCCGTTGGCCGTGGTGTGCTCCCAGGCCCGGCGCGCGTCGCTGACCCAGTAAGCGATATCCCGTACGGCGTCGCCATGCTTCATCAAGTGGGCGTTGTGCGGATGATCGGGAATCATCGGCGTCTCGAGTACGAGGACGACCTTCCCCTGCTTCAATACGTAACAGGTCTTGTCGCGGCTGCCGGTCTCCAGACCCTTGTAGGCGATCGGTTCGAAGCCGAAGCGGTCCTGGTAGAAGGCTGCCGCCTGTTTCGCGTTGCCGACGATGAAACCGACATGATCGGTCCCGTGGATCTCGAAGGGAGTCGAGTTCTGCGCACTCATGCGTCCAATTCCTTTCAACAGTCGAGCCGGAATCTGAGATGGTTCGGCGATGTGATCGGTGCCGCAGCGCGGCCTGACCCGTGTCAGACCGCGGCGACGGCGGCGATGCGTTGCTCGTTCAATCCGACCCAGAAGGCCTCGGTACCGTCGAGCATGTCGCGCCCCCCCTGAATGAACTTGTCTTCATCGAAATCGTCACCCTCGAAGAAAACTTCCTCCAGCTCGTCCATGACGTGGCCGGCGTGTTGTTCCTCGATACGATCGTGCCAGGTGAAGAAGGCCAGCGGTAGATCTTTCTGCTCGCGCTTCTTGAAAGCGTCCAGACCGGCGACGAGCTGTTTCCAGAATCCCGCCGCCGCCCAGTTTTCGACCGCGAAACTGGCGCCCTCGGCGATGTTCGGGTCCTCGTTGCCGTAAATCGCGGCGAGTTGGTCACAGAAAAAGATCGTGGCGGGAGTCCCGTTGCGCCGCTTGCCCATGTCGTTGAATCCGAGATCGAGTTTTTCACCGATCTTCAGCAACCACTCGAAGTGAGCCGCCCGGAAGCGGAAGGTGCCGCCATCAACCGAACCCTCGACCGAAACGATATCCGGATCGCCGTCACGGTCGGTGTCCTGGACCTCGCCCAGGCTGGATCCCGGCTTGTTGAAGATCACGCCCAGTTCGTTGGCGAGGATTTCCTTCGAGGCGCGCATGCCCTCCAGCGAACCCGAGTTGATGACCTTCATCAACTGGGCGATCAGGAAGAGATTGGAGAAGACGGAGAATTGCTGCACGAAGTGGCGCACGTTCTCGCGGCTGACCTCGCCCTTGGCGAACCATTGGCAGTATTTATTGTCGGTGATCACCGAATGGGTCATCAGTTCCTGGTTGCAGCGATCGACGAAACGCGAGAATCGAACCGCGTCCTCGTCACGAATCTGTCCATCACGGACTCGATCCTGAATCGAATCGGAAATCTGAAGCTTCATGTACTACCTCCAGGAAAAACCGGCTGGGGATTGCGGAAGACGCCCCTCGGCCGCGGTCGGTCGCGGGCAATTGGAGGGATTGATTCAGGATAATCAAGGATGATGAGGTCCGCTTCCCTCTTTTCGGGCTCCGGGTGACCGTGCACGGGAACAAAGCGGGGTAACGGCCCACAGGTTACATTTTATTTGCCAAAAAGGCCCCTCGATTGCCGTTTGAGGGTGTTTTGTGGTATCATATACGCCTCAGGCCGATCGGGGGATGTGCCTGTCGGGATGGTACTCTGAACCTGTTTACCTTGTAGAAACGGCTCCGCTGGGAATCGGCGGCCGGAAACCGGGGCATCCGTGTATCCAGGACATGAGAAAATTTTTCTATTCCTGGTTGCGTTGA
>JANTGJ010000257.1 GCA_024762975.1 Candidatus Krumholzibacteriia bacterium | reverse complement strand
AAGTCAGATTCCGGTACGCTCAACTGCTCGGCTGGCAGGGCGACAGCCTGCGTTTTCAGCTACCGACCACGATCGCCCCCCGTTACGGCGACCCGGCTGCAACTGGGCTCGACCCTCACCAGGTGCCAGAGACCGCATTGACAGTCGATTACGGCTTCGATCTGGAGGTCGAACTGCAAGGGGAACTCGCTACGGCGAATGTCGATTGCCCAAGCCACCGCGTGACGGTCGAGGATGTCGACGGGTGCCGTCGAGTTCGGCTTCGCGGCGGCGCCGCCGCCATGGACCGGGATTTTGTACTGCTGCTAACGCAAGATGCGCCCGTAGGCGAGGGTGTGACCGTCAGGGATGGTGAGCGCTACGTTGCGCTGGCCTCGTTCCACCCCGTCTTGCCCAAGCAAATGGAGCATGTCCCCCGTTGCGTAAAACTTGTTATCGATTGCTCGGGCTCCATGGCCGGCGATTCCATCGATCAGGCCCGCGCAGCACTCCGTGAAATCATCCATCAGCTGACACCGCGGGACCACTTCAACATCATCCTGTTCGGCTCTACCCACTGGATGCTATTCCCGACGGTCGTCCCGGCCAACCCTGACAACCTTGCTCGGGCCGCGAACCTGCTGGAAGACCTGGAAGCCGACCTCGGTGGCACAGAGATCGGCAGAGCCCTCGATGCCACCTACGCCTCCGGAACGCCCGAAGGAATGACCAGTGACGTGCTGCTGGTGACCGACGGCGAGGTCTGGGAGCACGACGATCTCATCGCAGGCGCGCGTCGCTCCGGTCACCGTTTTTTCACGGTGGGTGTCGGCAGCGCGGTAGCGGTGGAAATGGTTGCCGGACTCGCTGATGCGTCCGGGGGCGCCATGGAACTCGCCTCCCCCCGGGAGGACATGCGCGAGCAGATCATCCGACAGTTTCAACGCATGGGGCAGGCACGCGCGGAGTCCGTATCCATTCGCTGGCCAAGTGAAGCTCGCGACCAACTGCCTGGTGACCGGCTTGTGGTTTACGCGGGCGACACTCTCCACGTGGTGGGCTGGTTCGACCACATACCGTCGGGCGGTGTCGTCCTCGAGACCCGGTTCGCGAACGGACTCGCTATCGAAGAGTGCGTTACGCTGGTTCCAATAACGGACGAAAAGGATACCTGGACGGAGGTCCTGCCCAGGGTCGCGGCGTGGCGACGATTTCCGACGTTGGAGGAAGAGGATGCACTGAAACTCGCGGAAACCTACCAATTGGTGACCGAGGGCACTGCCTGTGTACTGGTCAAAGCCCGTACCGAAGACAAAAAGGCGAATGAAATCCCGGCGCTTCGCCAGGTGCCGCATACACTGGCGGCGGGCTGGGGAGGCTTGGGCACTGTAAGGGGAGTGATGTGTGAGTCCGAAATGCTTGACGTCATGGCATGCTCTCCACCGTCAACTGAACCGATGGGGTTTTTGATGAAGCCAATCGACGACCTCGAACTGGCCACGCGCACCATCAACTGTCTGAAGGCAGAACAGATCTTCTTGCTCGGCGACCTGATCCAGTGCACCGAGATGGAGTTGTTAAAGAGCCCGTGCCTGGGCGAGAAGTCCCTTACAGAGATCGAGGACATGCTGGCCAACCGCGGCCTATCGCTGGATGCCCGCATGGAGAACTGGCCCCCGAAAAATACCGTAGGACCGACGGCATTGGATACAGCCGAGTCTCGAGAAACAGCAGAGTACTTCGTACTTCGGATGGATCGGCGATACCCAGAGACCCAGGCGTCAGTACTTGATCTCGGCCTAGGCGATCTATTGAGCTTGGGCCTGCCGGAATCGCTGATCGAAGAACTATCGGCACTGGTCGCCGAGGGAATCGATGAAGATCGGGTTGTGCTGTCGGTATTGTTATCGATCAACGCGAGACCGATGTATGAGTTCGCTCGGCATGTGGTCCGCATAATCGAGCAAGCCGAGCGTCGTTCCAGACCGGCGGAAGACCTGGTGGATCGGGTTTCGGAGATCATGGAACGCTATGGGTTATTGGAGTAAGCGATACCGTGAGCCATTAGTCGCAGATGGGGACAGTCGCTCTACAACCGGCGGCGTATGTGACGCATAAGGCGAATGATCACAGCGCCGATCTTGGCCGCGCAAGGGTAGCGGACGGAAAAGTGCTGACCAGGAGAGTGAATCCAGAGCACGTCGGACGGGCGCATCGGAGTGAAGACTCCGCCGTGCCGCGCCCAGGCGTCCGGCAACCTCTCAACTTAATCGTAGGCAGCGCGATCGGGAAGCGGCCTAGGTGGCTAATTATGTGCGAACTATTCAATCGAAGTGCCTTACAATCGTAATTTAAAAAAAACGTTGTCTTAAAGGGAGGCTAAGACTGGAAATGGCAGGATTTATCGCAGACCCAATCCAGTTTGTTAACCTCATTACTGACAATCTTCGCGACCGTTACCAGTCCGGTTTCCCAGTTCTCAAGGAACTGATCCAAAACACCGATGATGCTCCTGCGGCGGAGCTCCATTACGGCCTGTCCCCCGGGCTACCCGATGCCACGCACAGACTCTTGCGCGGACCGGGGTTGTTTCTGATCAACAATGGCGAGTTCAAGCCCTCGGATGCCCGAGGAATCCGATCTTTTGGCCAGAATGCCAAAGCAGCCGACGAGGCGAGCATTGGAAAGTTCGGCCTGGGCATGAAGAGCGTTTTCCATTTCTGCGAGGCGTTCTTCTTTCTTGCGCATGATGGCGAACGTGCTTACCGGGAGGTTCTGAACCCATGGAGCGGGGGGAAAGGAAATAAGTCTCTACA
>JANTGJ010000256.1 GCA_024762975.1 Candidatus Krumholzibacteriia bacterium | reverse complement strand
GTGATCGAAGATGGCAATCCGGCGGACAGCACCCTGGCCGAAGAGATGATCGCCCGACAGACGCTGCTCTGTGGCCGGTCTCCGCGGCAGGCAGCCTTTAATGGCGGCTTTGCCTCGAAGTCCAACCTCGCGGAACTGGCGTGCCGGCATGGAAGGTATGATCTCGTTCCTGAAGCGGTGCTTCGGTGCCGGGCGCTGCGCCTGGAAAGGCCACATGATGGAGCAGCGAAGGGCTCGGCGTGTCCGAGCCGCTGGAGAACATGGGGTCGGCGACACGTTTACGCCGGCCTCGCGGCTTGGTATGGTTCAGGCGGGAAGAGCGCTGCCGTCGTCACGCACCGGCGACGTCGAAAACAGAGCTTTCCGGATGGGAACTACCTAGAACCGGCTCCAGAGCATCTGATTCGTCACTTCATGGTGGAACATGATCTCCGCACGCTTGATGCGTGTCCCCAGATCCCGCGGGCACCGGTGGGCGACCATTTCCTTCAATTCATGGTACTTGGTGTGGCTCTCCTGACCGAGTACCTCCTTCATCCATGCGCTGCGTCGATAGCTCGTCATCGCGTCATAGATGTTGCCCGGCAGCAGGTGCTTGCGGATCCGCTTGGGCTTGGGCGCCTTCGGGTTCGGTTCGGGCCCCTCCATTCCGGTGCGCAACAGTGTGTAGATCAGCATGTACGGATTGCAGTCCGGACCGACCGACCGGACCTCGATGCGCTGGCCGGCCTTGCTGGCGTAGGGAATGCGGATCATCGAACTGCGGTCCACGGCGCTGGCGTTGATCTCGTTCGGAGCCTCGTAGTTGGGGTCCAGACGGCGGTAGGCGTTCACGCTGGCATTCAATACCAGACACATCGCCTCGGCGCTGCGCAGGATGCGGCGCGTGAAACGGTCGCCGTATTCGGACATGTTGTTTTGTCCATCGCCATCGTAGAAAAGATTTTCGCCGTCCTTCGCCAGGCTGATGTTCGTGTGCATGCCGCTTCCGTTGATGCCCGTGATCGGCTTGGGCAGGAAACTGGCGCTCAGCCCCATCGTCTGCGCGACCTGCCGGCAGAGCAGTTTGTACAGCTGGATGCGGTCGGCGGCGATCAACGCCGGTGCGTACTTGAAGTTCATTTCGAACTGCGAGGGACCGACCTCGGGATGATCCTTCTCATTCTCGAAGCCCATGGCGCGCTGGACCTCAGCTGCGGAGTCGATGAACTGGCGCAGCGGATCCTGTGGCAGACTGTGGAAGTATCCGCCCGTGGAAATGAGTTCGAAGGTACCGGTGCGGTAGTAATTCCGTTCACTGTCGATATCCTTGAAAAGGAAACCCTCGATCTCGCTGGCAACGTTCGCGACGATTCCCTGCTCGCGATAGAGATCGCGGGTATAGGCCAGTAGCCGGCCGCGGAAGTCTGCCTCGTAGGGCTTGCCGTCGCGTCCGAGCACATGCCCAAAGACCAGTACCTTGCCCGGACCGAAGACATCGGCCGGCATCCAGTAGAAGGCCCGCCAATCGATTTCCAGCCGCAGATCGCTTTCAGCGATCTTGGTGAACCCACGGATCGAAGAACCATCAAAGGTCAAGTGGTCGCTGTTCAGCAGGAATTTCTTGTCATAATCCAGCATGTGCATGCGGCCTTCGAGATCCGTGAATGCCACGGAAACAGCCTTGATCCCCTTCTCTCCCTCGAGATACCGCCGGCGTTCCGCCTCCACTTCGGCCATGGGCACCCATTGCTCCTGGTAGTCCTTCGAGCGCAGGTTCAATTCTTCCAGCTTCTCGTAAGGAATTTCCAGGAATTCACGCAACGGGGTATGTCGTCGGTCCATGATCGAACCCGCCTTTCGCAAGGGTATTTCAGGCAATTTCAGCACTGCGGCAAATTATAACACTATATCGATTCGTTTTAAACCTATTTAAGCTTTTTTCTCGACCTGTGTCACTGTAACGTGAAAATAAGCATATTTCTACTCGGGATCGTCGGTGCCAAGTCCAAACGATAGACATCGGTAGTTTCCGGCTCCCCTTGAATCGGAATCGACCTGCCGGGTCCTCCCCCGCGCACCACCGGACTGCTCCCCATCCCTCTCCGGCGATCAGCACGAGACTCGACGGAACGAACGTGCCAGTCAGCGCCAGGGGCGAAACCCGGATCCCAGCACCTCCGAAGCCTCGAAGACCATGCAGAAGGCATGGGGATCCAGATCGCGGATCCGTTTTTGCAGCACGACAGCCTCGCGACGGCTCAGGGCCGTAAAGATCACCCGTCGATCCTGGTCATCCTCGAACAGACCATGGCCCGCGAAAACGGTCCCTCCGCGATCCAGGCCATGCAGGATGACCTCGCGAATCTCTTCGTGCTTTTCGCTGATGATCATCAGCGCCTTGCTCGCATCCAAACCGTTGAGAACCGCATCGACCGAACGCGAGACTGCAAAAATACCGATGATCGCGTACGAGGCAGCCGATAGATCGCGCAGCACCAGCACACTGGCCAGGACGATCGCTCCGTCGATATAGAGCATGCAGCGGCCCGTGGGCACGCGCGTCAGGCGCGAGAAGAGCTGCCCCAGCAACGAAGTGCCTCCGGCGTTGGCCTTGCCCCGAATGATGAAAGCCAATCCCACGCCGATGATCACCCCGCCAAAGACCGTCGAGACCAGGATGTCGTCGATCACCGGCTCGGCCCCACGCCAGGCGGCGACCACATCGATGGCGATCGAGACGGCCGCCATGGCCAGTACCGTGCGGAACCCGTATCCGGGCCCCATGATCCGCGAGGCGAGCAGGAGGATTGGAATATTGATGGCAAGCGCCGTCAGTCCGATGGGCCAGCCCAACTCGTGGTTGACGAGTTGAGCGACACCGACCATGCCACCGGGCACCACCGCATGGGG
>JANTGJ010000255.1 GCA_024762975.1 Candidatus Krumholzibacteriia bacterium | reverse complement strand
GAGATTTCGATCCAGAATATTGCCCGCATGAGGCGGGAGTTCATCAAGGGTGCACTCTAGGAAGGCATAGGCACCCATATACACAGCCCGGCCCCGAGTGTCTCCGGACGGAGAGAACTCGGGGCCGGGCTGTGTATATGGGTGCCTATGCCCGCAACAACGGCACGCCCTCTATGAACTCAGCGGCTCGAAGAGGCCCAGGACGGCGCCCTGGGGATCGTGGATCACGGCAAATTTACCGACGCCGGGGATCTCGGTGGTCGGCACGATGGGCTGGGCACCGAGCCCCTGCGCCTTCGCTTCGTAGGCGGAACAGTCCGCGACCTGGAAGTAGGCCATCCAGTTCGGAGGCATCGGGCCCATTTCCTCGGTGATCGCCAGCATACCCGCAGCTGCCTGGCCGCCTCCGGTGTGGAAGCTGGTATAGTGGCGCATGCCTTCGGTGTCGGACGTCTGGGGCTCCCAACCGAATAGGCCGCCGTAGAACGCAGTGGCCGCATCCGTGTCCGGGGTCATCAGTTCGCTCCAGCACAGGGTGTCGTTCTCGTTGCGCAGGTGAATTCCTGGATGTTCATTGGCCTGCCAGACGCTGAACGTCGCACCCTGCGGATCCTGCAGTACCGCCATGCGCCCGGCCTCGGCAACATCGAAGGGACCGAACAGCACATTTCCTCCCAATGCCTTTGCCTTTTCCGTGACGGCATCGACATCCTGGACGGCAATGTACTGGCCCCAATGGGGAGGCACCTGCGCGCCCACCTGATCCGGCGTCAAGCGGTGCATGGCCCCGGTCACTTTCTCCCCGCGCACGAATTGCGTATAGGTCCCCTGTTCGCCCATATCCATGTCACTGCGCATCCAGCCGAACATTTCTCGATAAAACTCGCCGGCGGCGTCCGGGTCGGTCGTCGCCAACTCGACATAGCAGAACGTACCGGGTCCATGTTTTTTGAATTCAGCCATGATTTCCCTTTCGAGCCGTCGCCCACGGCAACGGACCGGAGTGTCATTGTCGGAGGCTTGATCTGTTCCGGGCAATATACAGGAGATCGGTGGGCTACGCATCCGTGATCGAAACGCTCACTGTGGGAAACGGGGTGGAACTCGGGATCGGTTTCGGTTAGATTCCCCTGCTACGAAACAAGAGCCACCTGGAGGGCTCGACCACCCCAACTGACCGCGTGTGCGCCCGGCGCAGCGCTTTCGAAAGGTCATCCGCCATGTCGAAACACATCGAAATTTTGTTGCTGCTGGCCCTGCCCGCCAGCGGCAAATCCGAAGTCCGGCGCTACCTGGCCAGCCTCAGTCCCGAGCAATGCCACGAGCAATTCGGGATCGGTCACACGGTCCAACTGGACGATTTTCCCTACGTGCACATCATGCGCCGCGTCAGTGACGAATTGACCGCTCGCGGCCACGAAGGCATGTTCTTCATCTCCGGAGCGTTGCCCTTCCGCAACCCGATCGACTGGCTGACACTGATCGAACTGGTGAACGAGGACTACGAGGATCTGGTCGCCCGGAACCGGCCTGCGCCCGAATCTGCCGCGCTGTGGGTCTTCGATCGGATCGATGCGGCCCGCGTGCGCGCCGGCGGCGAGGCCATCATCGGCACGCTGGATGAGGCGCTGCGGCAAGAGATCGCCGGTCCCATCGAGGAAGAAGCCCGCACGCTGTTGAACGACAAGATCGCGGAAGTCACGGAGGATCTCGAAACGAAGACGATCGTCATCGAGTTCGCCCGCGGCGGTGCCGACGGCTCGACCTTCCCTTTGCCCCGCCCCTTCGGCTACCAGTCCAGTCTGGCGCAATTGCACCCGGACATTCTGGCCAAGGCCAAGATCCTGTACATCTGGGTCGAACCGAGCGAGTCGCGCCGTAAGAACGAAGCCCGCACCGACCCGAACGATCCGGGCAGCATCCTGCATCACGGTGTGCCCCTGGCCGTCATGTATGGCGACTACGGAGTCTGCGACATGGCCTATCAGCTGGAGCAGTCCGGCAAGGAGGACGCGGTCAAGGTGGTCAAGGACGGCCGGGAGTACTTCCTGCCCGTGGGCCGCTTCGACAACCGCATCGACCTGACTTCGTTCATCCGCGAAGATCCCGAGAACTGGTCCGAAGAGGATCGGTCGCAATTGCAGGCCGGCCTGCGCAAGGCCTTTGACCAGCTGGAGCACGGTGGCGAAGGCTAGGCGGCATGAAACCAGCGGAGCCAGACCCAAGCGACGCTGAAACTGACCAGGAAAACAATTCCGACCCAGCTGAGCGCGACCAGCGTACGGCCGGGTCGGTTTTTTTCCGGCATATCGGACGAGCGCACCACGGCAAAATTGAGGATCGCAACCAGCGGCGCGGTCAGGAATGCCAGCACCGTGGCCAGATCTACGAGCGCCTTCATACTGCCCAGGAAGAATGTGATCACGACCAGCGCCATCCCCACCAACAGCGGCAGGAAAACCCAGTACAACCGACCGGCACCCGCCTCGCCGGCGCCACGCAACAGGTTGACTCCCCCGCCCAGAGTGCGCGAGTAGCCGTCGACGACCGTCAACGTGGTCGAAAACATGGTGATGAATGCGACCCACCCGATGATCCACCGGCTCCAGCCCCCGAGCGTGGCGGTGTACATGTCGATCAGTTGCCTGCTGAAGGCCAGCCCGGAGCCGGCAAACTCAAGGCCGGTGCCATACATGACCAGGGCGCCGAAACTGACGAACGCGACGGCCAGCAGGCCGGTGCCGATATAACCCACATGGAAATCGGCCATGGCCTGGCGCATCGTAGGCAGCGGAGCACCACTGCGCCTGCGCTCGAGGATCCACAGCGAAGGCCAGACTCCCACGTCCAACGGCGCGGGCATCCACCCCATCAGGGCCAACAGGAATCCGACACCGGCGGTGG
>JANTGJ010000254.1 GCA_024762975.1 Candidatus Krumholzibacteriia bacterium | reverse complement strand
TGGGGCCGATCATCTTGCAGGGGCCGCACCACGGGGCCCAGAAGTCCACCAGAACGGGGACGTCGCTCGCGACCACTTCGGTTTCAAAATTGCCGGTCGTGAATTCCATGATGTTCGCCATGTCGATCCTCGTTTCGTTCGTACTGTTCAGCCGGTCGTTCGTCCGGCGTTGCTTCGAAATTCATGCTCTCAAGGCAACGGTTGTACCACATCCACAGATTCGATGGTCAAATTTGTTAACGTGCTATTTTACAGTATATTAAAGATGCAATAGTGGCCTGTACCGTGTTTGTGCTCGGATTTTGGGCTGGTATTGGGCGTTGCATGCAACTATATTGTTGCAACAAAAGTGTTGCATGCACCGCTAAGGAGGGCCCTTCATGGTGGATCAGTTCCGGTCTGGAAACGCGGGAGTACCCGTCGCTCGCCTACTGACCCGGATCCAGCCTTCGAGTCTGCTGTCGATTATTTCTTCGCTGCACGAGGGGTTGCTGGCCCTGGATCCCGAACTGCGGATCATCTCGATGAACCCGGCCGCGGAACTCATCCTCGGCCGCAAGCAGGCGGAATTGGGGGGAGTCTCGGTTTGCGAACTCTTCGGAGATGCTTCCTGCCCGCAGGATGTGTTGGCCGAGACCCTGCGCTCGGGAGAGCCGGTGTATGATTTTCAGACCACCGTCAATCTCGTCGATGGCGGCAAGGGGCATGTCGTGCTGCGGTCGGTGCCGCTGAAGCATCGGGATGGCAGTGACCTGGGGATCGGGCTGATCCTGGGTGACGTCACGGAGATCACCACCCTGCTGCAGGAAAGGACCACGCGGCAGTCGCTGGGACAAATCGTCGGCCGCTCGGCCCGGATGCAGGAACTCTATGATCTGATATTTCACGTTGCCGATAGTGACGCCTCGGTGTTGATTCGCGGCGAAAGCGGCACTGGCAAAGAACTGGTGGCACGTGCCGTACACGAGGCCAGCGGCAGGGCGTCCGGTCCGTTCGTTCAGGTCAACTGCTCGGCGCTGTCGGAAAACCTGCTCGAGAGTGAACTGTTCGGACATGTGCGAGGCGCCTACACCGGCGCGGTGGGGGACCGGCGGGGGCGCTTCGAGGAGGCGGCCGGCGGGACACTCTTCCTGGATGAGATCGGTGATGTCTCGCCCGTCGTGCAGGTCAAGCTGCTGCGCGTGCTGCAGGAGCGCGTCATCGAACGGGTCGGCGAAAACCGCTCGGTGCCGGTGGATGTCCGGGTGGTATCGGCCACGAATCGCGATCTGGAGATGTTGTTGGCGACGGGGCGGTTGCGCGAGGATTTCTACTACCGGATCAAGGTGGTTTCGTTGGCGATCCCGCCTCTGCGGGAACGACGAGAGGATATCCCGCTGCTGGTCGCCCACTTCCTGGACAAGCTGGGGCAGCGAGATGGACGTCCCCAGCGCCCACAGATATCAACCGGAGCGATGAAGCGGTTGATGAATCACACCTGGCCGGGAAACGTTCGCGAACTGGAGAACGCGATCGAACACGGCCTGGTACTTTGCCGGGGCGGCTTGCTCGAAGTCGAACATTTGCCGGCCGAGTTGGCGGGCGTGACACCGGGTGCGGCGCGCGATCCGGCACCCCTGGCCGGCGACCGCGAGACGATCGAAGCCACACTGGAGCGGACCGGCTGGAACCGGACTCGCGCCGCGCGCCTGTTGGGCATCGACCGCTCGACCTTGTGGCGGAAGATGAAGACCCTGGGCATCAAGGCGCCCGACATCTAGGGGGCCGGGCTCGACGCACAGCCCCGTCTACTGGTGGAGCGAGCCGGTGTTGACGACCGGCTGGGCCGCATGCTCGCTACATAGGACCACCAGCAGGTTGCTGACCATGGTGGCCTTGTTCTCCTCCGAGAGTTGGACCAGATCCTTGGCGCTCAACTCGTTGAGAGCCATCTCGACCATGCCGACAGCACCTTCGACGATTTTCTGGCGCGCAGCGACGACTGCGGTCGCCTGCTGGCGTTGTAGCATGGCGCCGGCGATTTCGGAGGCATACGCCAGGTGGCTGATCCGGGCTTCGATCACATCCACGCCGGCCCGGTGCAGGCGTTCCTCCAGTTCGGCCTGCAACCGCTCGTTGATCTCATCAGTCGCGCCGCGCAACGTGACCTCGCCCTCTTCGCCGTCGTAGCAGAAGGCGCTGGCCAGATGGCGTACGGCGGATTCGCTCTGGATATGTACGTACTCTTCGTAGTGATCGACCTCGAACAGGGCTTGCGCCGTGTTGGTCACTCTCCAGACCACGACGATGGCGATTTCCACCGGATTACCCAACTTGTCGTTCACCTTCAGCCGCTCGCCATTCAGGTTCCGCGCCCGCAGCGAGATCTTTTTCTTCGAGAAGAAGGGGTTGGCAAAGTGGAAGCCGGTGCGTCGCGTGCTGCCCTTGTACTCGCCGAACAACAGCAACACGGCGGCTTCGTTGGGTTGGATGACGAAGAATCCGCTCAAACACAGGAGAGCCAGCAGCAGCAGGCCGATACCCGGGATCAGGAGTGCGAAACTCTCCCGTGCGATCGAAACAATGATCAGTGCGATCCCGATTGCGAACATCAGGATCTCCACGACCAGCATGGCGCCTCCCTGGGCGGTGGCGATTTTCTTTTCGGTTTGCATGGAAGCCCTCCTATGTGGCGAGGCGGCAAGTCGTCCCGGCGAAATCCTGTCGGGTGGGTGCCCGGTTGAAATGGAATCACCTGGATGTCACCCGGTCGAGCACGAAATTATTCAGGTTCCCACGGGGCGGGATCCCCTTGTATCACCATGGCGACTGTGGCAGATTCGGACCGGATCCTCAATGGATCGGGTGATGCGATGCAAATCAAGGCGACCCGCTGGATTCCGTGGGCGATCATACCGGTGGCGGTCGGGCTCGTGCTGGTGTGGTGGCTGTCGCGCAGCCCAGTTGAACGGTCGGCAGAGGTGGCGATCCCTGGGGAGCTGCTACCGCCGCCGGCGGAGTTTGCGCTCCAGGAGGCCCTGTTGCTGGGCGGCACTCAACTGGCCGGCAGCTTCCCGGAGTTGCTGT
>JANTGJ010000253.1 GCA_024762975.1 Candidatus Krumholzibacteriia bacterium | reverse complement strand
CGTGCTGTTCGCGCTCGTAATGTGGGTCGACCTCTGGAGCGGCCGGTTGCGTCGGGAGTTGACCTCATGAACGATGTTCTGAGGCAACTGTACCGGGATCGACCCCGCCGGCCTTTCGTAATCTGGAGCGTCCGCGCATTCCTCCTGCTGATTGCGGCCAGTTGGATGTGGGGCGATTTCCACCCGGGAAAATTTTTCGACGATCGGCGCGCCGCCAACCTGGAGCGATTCCTCGGAGAGATTCGGCCCTGGCCGCTGCAGGGCCAGGAATGGGACTGGGGCGTCGCCGCGAACTGGGCCTGGGATCGTTGGCACGCCAACGGCGCCGAAGCCCTGATCGCAACCTGTGCGATCAGTCTGGCGGCGATGGTGGGTGCGGCTTTCTGGGGGGGCCTGCTGAGTCTACTGGCAGCCCGTAATTTCGCACGCCCGCGCCCCTTCCTGGCCGGAGGCAGGCAGCCCGTCCGTGCGACGGTCTGGACCTGGCGATTGTGCCTGGGGCTGACACGTTCGCTGCTGGTCTTTTTGCGCTCGGTCCCCGAGTACGTGTGGGCCTTCCTGCTGCTGGGACTGCTGGGACCGACCGCATGGCCGCTGGTGCTGGCGCTCCTGTTTCACAACACGGGCATTCTGGGCAAGCTGACGGCCGAGGTGATCGAGAACACCGAGGCCAAGGCACCCGGCGCGTTGCGCGCACTCGGCGCGGGCCGCCTGCAGATCGTGGCCGGGGGCCTCTTTCCACTGACACTGCCACGATTTCTGCTCTACTTCTTCTATCGCTGGGAGACCTGTGTTCGCGAGGCCACGGTGCTGGGCATGCTGGGTATCTCGTCACTGGGCTACCTGTTGATGGAAGCGCGTGCCCGCAACCGCTACGACGAATTGTTTTTCTACATTCTCCTGGGAGCCCTGCTGGTGCTCGCGGGGGATCTGGTCTCGGCGCTGGTGCGGCGTGTGGTGAGGCGAGCGTAGCCGACAGAAAGTCGACTACGAAGAGAATGGGGTCGAACCCGCCGGTCCGTCGGATGGCACCGATCCCCGATTCGATTCCTCCCCCTTGCGGTCTCCCGACGATTCTAATACATGATAGTAGTGGTCTAAATTTACATTTCGGATCGAATTCGGCTCATCATTACGGTCCCATACCATCGATGGAGGGAATGGATGGTTCTACCAGACTGCGGGCGCCGGCGAATGCCAAGGCGTGCGCTCTTGATGGCGGGGTTTGTCGTACTTGCGTTCCTGTTGACGGACGGTCTGCGCCCCGCTCATGCCCTGCCCCGCTACACCGCGCAGTACGGCCAGAGTTGCATTCTCTGTCATTCGAATCCCACCGGCGGCGGCATGCGCTCGCTCTACGCCAGCCAGTACATCGTTCCCGAAGAGATCGCAGCGCGCGGTTGGACGGAGGAAGAGTCCGAAATCCAATCGCCGCAGATCAGCCCCAATCTGACCGTTGGCGCCGATCTGCGCACGCTTGCCTATCAGACGGAGGGTGGTAACGGATCGACGATCGCCATGCAGGGCGACGTCTACCTCGAGGCCGCACTCGGCACCGCCTCGATGATCTACGTCGAACAGGGAATCAACGGAACCGGCGAGGTTTTCGGGCTGACTCGATTCTCGCTGTTGGACGGCTACGCCAAGGCGGGCCGTTTCCTGCCCGATCACGGTTGGCGATTCGCCGATCATCAGATGTTCAATCGTCGCTACCTGCTTTCGGCGGAGGGCTCGGACAGTCCGCGCTCGCTGATTCAGCCCGGGTTCGAGGTCGGAATCTCGCCGGGACCGATCCTGGTGACGGCTTCCCTGCAAGGCAACAGCCGGCAGCACGGCGACAACTACGCGGGGCGCGTCCTGCTGCGCAAGAGTCTGGGCGCGTTGAATCTGGGAGCCGGTACCTCGATGGTACGCAGGCAACTGCTTGACGGCCACGCCCGCAACTCGGGCCTTTTCGGGTATCTGGCCTGGGGCCCGGCGACCTGGTTGGGGCAGGTGGACGAAACGAACCTGCTGGGTCGAACGGGGCGGCTGGTGGCCCACGAACTGACCTTCGCCGTTCGCCCGGGCCAGGACCTGCGCCTGACCTACAACTACCAGGACCCGGACATTGACCTGATCACCGGGGCGCGTCGTCGTTACGGCGTGGGCGTGGCCCACATGCCGACACCGTATTGGTCGCTGCTCTTGATGGGCAACTACTGGGATACCCAACCCGGCGAACTGGTTGCCGAGAACGATCACTACGAAGGTCAGCTGGTTGTCCATTGGTTCTACTAGGAGGCTGCAAAATGCGCACGATGACGATGCTATTGTTGATGCTGGCGTTCGCCGCGACGGCGCTCGCGGCCGAAGTGAAGTACGTGATCGAGCCGGCCGAATCGGCGATCATTTTTGAATCCAAAGCGCCCCTGGAATCCTTCGAAGGCAAGACCAGCGCCGTGTCCGGCCATTTCACGATCAACCCGGAGGCCTTGCCCGGCCCGGTCGACCTGGAGATCCAGGTACAGCTGGCCTCGTTCGACACCGGTGTCGGCAAACGAAACCGGCACATGCGTGAGAATCATTTCGAGACCGGGAAATTCCCGGTGGCGACGTTCGTGGCCGAGGCGGTTACCCGCGCCGAGCCGAGTTCGCTGGACACCGGCCGCACCACGCGCCTGACCTTGCGCGGCACGCTGGATCTGCACGGGGTTCGCCGCCCGATGAGCTGCGATATCCAGATCGAGACGACCCGCGCCGGTACCCTGCGCATTCAGGGCGAGTTCCCGGTATCGCTGAAGGAACACGCGATCAAGCGTCCGAAATTCCTGGTGATGAAACTGGCCGACGAACAGAAGGTGCGCTTCGTGCTGACGGCGCGATCGGCATCGGGAGGTACCCCGTGAGAATAGATCGTAAGACCACGCTGACGCTGATGCTGGCCGGCCTTTTCGCCTGGGCGGGCTGTAGCGACGAGGGGTCCGATCCGACGGATCCGAACGACGGGAACGCCGATCCCGTTTCCTTCGCCCAGGATTTGCAGCCGGTACTCGACGCCGGTTGCCTCGGATGCCACGGCGAGGGCGGCAATGGAGGGCTGGACCTGCGGGCCGTGAACGCACGCGCGAATCTGGTCGGGGTC
>JANTGJ010000252.1 GCA_024762975.1 Candidatus Krumholzibacteriia bacterium | reverse complement strand
CTGGGTGTCGCCGCGCTGGCCCGCCGGATCGCTTTCGAGCGACTCGATATAGACGCGCAGGGTGGCCCCCACGGTGCCGGTGCCTGAAAGCCGGTAGACGATACGCGCGCCATCGTCGAAAAGTATTCGGATCCCCTGTCGGGCCGAGACCGATCCGTCGATCGGGTCGGTGTAGCTGAAGTCGTCCGCCAAACGAATTTGGCGGCCGGAGATCGTGCTGCCGCTGAGCTCGCCAAGACGCTCGCGCAGCGATGTCATCAGGTGCTCGGCCGAGGCGGCGTCCACGCCCTCGTAATCGTGTCGCGAGTAGTAGTTGCGACCGAAGGTCTCCCAATGCGCATGCACGATATCGGCGACGGAGAGACGCCTGGCGGCAAGCAGGTTGAGCCAGGCGAGCACGGCCCAGAGGCCATCCTTCTCGCGCACATGCGAGGAGCCGGTGCCGAAGCTCTCCTCTCCACAGAAGGCAATGCGGCCTGCGTCGAGCAGGTTGCCGAAAAACTTCCAGCCGGTGGGCGTTTCGAAGCAGGGTATCCCCAGCTTCTCCGCGACGCGGTCCGCCGCCTGGCTGGTCGGCATCGAGCGCGCGATCCCTGGAATGCCGTCCCGCCACGGTGGGAAGGCCTGCGCGTTTGCAGCGAGCACCGCGAGGCTGTCACTCGGTGTCACGAAGATATCCCGACCGAGGATCATGTTGCGGTCGCCATCGCCATCGGACGCGGCGGCGAAGTCGAGAGCATTGTCGCCCTGGGTCATGGCCACCAGCTCAGGCGCATGAGCGAGGTTCGGGTCCGGATGTCCCCCGCCGAAGTCCTCCAGCGGGATGCCGTTGAGCACCGTCCCTTCGGGTGCCCCGAGTTGTTCCTCGAGGATGCGCTTGGCATAAGGGCCGGTAACGGCATGCATGGCGTCGAAGGCCATGCGGAAATCGCCGCTCAAGAGCTCACGGATGGCCGCGAAATCGAACTGTTCCGCCATCAGTTCGGCATAGTCGCTGACCGGATCGATGATCTCGACGTGCATCTCGCCTAGATTGAAGCATTCGATTGTATCCAGGTCGACGTCTTCCGCATCGATAGTGCGGTACTCTTCCAGCGCGAGTGAACGCTGGTAAATCGCCTCGGTCACCTTCTCCGGCGCGGGGCCACCGTTGTCGGTGTTGAACTTGATACCGAAATCGCCTTTCGGCCCGCCCGGGTTGTGGCTGGCGGACAGGATGATGCCGCCGTTGGTCTGGTATTTGCGGATGACGCAGGAAACGGCGGGCGTCGAGAGGATGCCACCCTGGCCGACGAGGCACTTGGCGACCCCGTTGGCGGCAGCCAGGCGCAAAATGATCTGAATTGCCTGGCGATTGTAGAAACGTCCGTCCCCACCGATGACCAGGGTCCCGCCGCCGAGCGTCTGGGTGTCGAAGATGCTCTGGACGAAATTCTCGAGATAATGTGCCTGCTGGAATACGGAGACCTGCTTGCGCAGACCGGAGGTGCCCGGTTTCTGGTCCTGGAATGGGGTGGTGGAGATCTTGATTACGTCCATTTTTCTACCTGCTTACTACAATTTTCGATATTTCAGCACAGGCGGGGCTTGAAATCGCCCCCTTGAGTCCTCATTTCCCACGCCGATCGCATCCACGAACCCATTTTCCAACGAATTCAGGAGACCGTGTGCCGATGTCAGTTGCAGCCCAGAAGGAGACCTTGGAATTTCAGGCAGAAGTCAGCCAGGTACTCAACCTGGTGATTCGTTCTCTCTACAGCAACAAGGAGATTTTCCTACGCGAATTGATTTCAAATGCGTCCGACGCAGCTGAAAAACTGCGTTTCGAGTCACTCGGGAATGACGCCCTTTACGAGGACGATCCCAATCTGCGAATCCGTATCAGCGTGGACAAGGAGAATCGCACGGTCACCGTGGATGATAACGGGATCGGACTCAGTCGCCAGGAAGTGACCGAGACCATCGGCACCATTGCAAGCTCCGGCACCCGCAAGTTCCTGGAGCGGCTTTCCGGAGACCAGGCCAAGGACAGCGCGCTGATCGGGCAGTTCGGGGTGGGTTTTTACTCCGCCTTCATCGTTGCCGAGAAAGTCACCCTGGAAACCCGTCGTGCCGGCATGAAGTCGGACGAGGGGGTGCGCTGGGAATCGAGCGGTGAGGGGAGTTACGTTGTCGAGAACATTGAAAAGCCGCAACGTGGCACCCGTATCACCCTGCACCTGCGCGAGGATGATGCGGAGTTTGCGGACAGCTGGCGTCTGCGCGGAATCATCGCGAAATTCTCCGACCACATCGCCTTGCCGATCGAAATGCTGCAGGAGAGTAGCGGGGATGATGAGGATCAGGAGAAGGTGCAGGAGCCTGTTTGGGAACGGGTCAATAAAGGCACAGCCCTCTGGATGCGCAACAAGTCCGATATCGAGGAAAGCGAGTACCAGGAGTTCTACAAGCACATCAGCCACGATTTCGAGAACCCGCTCGCCTGGATACATAACCGGGTCGAGGGTTCACAGGAGTACAGCTCCCTGCTGTACGTGCCGTCGCAGGCGCCTTTCGATCTCTGGGACCGGGATCACAAGCACGGCGTGAAGCTGTACGTCCGTCGGGTGTTCATCATGGACGAGGCGGACAAACTGATGCCGCATTATCTGCGCTTTGTGAAAGGCGTGGTCGACTCGGACGACCTGCCGCTGAACGTCTCGCGGGAGATCCTGCAGCATGATCGCAAGATCGACAGTATCCGCAGCGCCAACGTAAAGCGGGTCCTCGGCCTGCTGGAGAAACTGTCCCAAAACGAGCCGGAGAAATACCAGTCGTTCTGGAAGCAGTTCGGCAACGTGCTCAAAGAGGGGCCGGCGGAGGATTCCGCCAACCGCGAAAAGATTGCGTCCCTGATGCGCTTCACTTCGACCGAATCGGAGGGCTCCGAGCAGTCGATTTCGCTGGATGCCTATATCGAGCGCATGCAGGAGAAGCAGGAAAAGATTTATTACCTCACTGCCGATTCGCTGACCGCTGCACGCAACAGTCCTCACCTCGAGGTGTTCAAGAAGAAGGGGATCTTGGTGCTGCTCTTGACCGACCGGGTGGACGAATGGCTGGTTTCCCATCTCAGCGACTACAAGGGGAA
>JANTGJ010000251.1 GCA_024762975.1 Candidatus Krumholzibacteriia bacterium | reverse complement strand
TTCCAAGCCAGCCCGAAGATGCATACCAATCCCCAAACTCGATCAGCGCCTCTTCTATGAACCGATCAATGCGTTTCCGCATCAGACTCCCTTTTTCGAACGAATACGTGTATTTGCTTCGCCAGGACTGTACAAGCTGATTCATACGTCTTCGAACACGAGTTCTGAGCGAAACCGCCTCGCTTTCCTTGATCCGTAGTTGATGGATTCGAGGTCGCGAGAACACTTTACCTCGACCATGAGAACTTGACCCAAGTGGACGAGCAATTCTTCTTCGCTCAAATCAGCGCAGCACAGGCAGAAATCCAGCGCTTGGTTGTGATTGAAAAGCCGACCTGAATTCAGAAGGCAGGCTGTAGGGTCTTTTAATTCAATGAGTTGCGTAAGCCGGCCCCGTGCATTTGTGACTCAAAAGGCCACTTTCAGCCATGTTTAGACTGGGCTGAGTCACGTTTTGGTCACGGTCCACTCTTGCTCGGTGCCGGCTGTTGCCGCAGGGGTTGCAGGGAATTACTACTTGCTCCCGACCTGTGTCACCTGCCTGCAGGGGTGCATGCCCACCTCTTCAGGCAGATCCTCAAGGTCATCCAACCACTCGAAGTCTTCAGGTCTGCCCAACCAGCGGAGCTAGTACGGCGGCGAGTGGACCACGAATCCCGGCGTCAGTTGCTCGCCGTAGGTGTCGGCAGTGATTACCCCCAGCACGTCCTTTGCTCGTACTCGGCCGCTTCCAAGCCGGTAAAGGGTCGGGCCGATAGGGATGGATAAACAAGACACTTGTTAGAGACAGTAACACTGTCTATATTTACTCACATGAACGAGACGACCAGGCGATTTTCTCCGGAAGCGCTGTGCGGGCTGGCAGAGGTGTCCCGCAGGACATTGCGCTACTACGTCCAGCAGGGATTGGTTGAACCTCCGGAAGGCATCGGACGCGGTGCGTTTTACACGCAACGCCACCTGGAACAACTGCTTGAGATCCGCAAGTGGCAGGAGGCCGGGTTGTCGCTGGAACGGATTCGGGAACTGCTCTACCCAGTGGACGGAGCCGAGGGGCCGTTGCCGCCACCCCGGCCTCGGCGACCAGGCAGCGTGGAAGTGTGGAGCCACGTGATGATCGACGACGGTATCGAACTCACGATCGAACCGGGTCGAGCCGGGTTGAGTCCCGAGGCCCTGAAGTCCTTCGTTCAGTCGTTGATGAGCCTTTACAGAAAAACCGCTGATCGAAAGGAGTAAGCATGATGCTGAACATGGAAGCCGCGGCCCTGGAGTCGAAAGATAGCTTTGGTATCGCCTTGGAAGGTGTATCGATCAAAACCCGGCTTCGGGGGCTGCTGATGGAATCCGAGGTGACTCAGACCTATCGCAACCTCGAATCTGATGCCATTGAGGCTGTCTACACGTTTCCCCTGCCGCCGGGGGCAACCCTGCTGGAACTCACGTTCATGCTCAACGATGAGGTATTGACCGGAACGGTCAAGGCCAGGAGCGAGGCGTCCCAGGCTTACGAAGAGGCCATCGAGGAAGGCGACAGTGCGGTGCTCCTAGAACAGGCAGGTCCCGGCCTGTACACGGTGAACGTTGGCAACCTGTTGGCCGGCGAAACCGCACAAGTCAGATTCCGGTACGCTCAACTGCTCGGCTGGCAGGGCGACAGCCTGCGTTTTCAGCTACCGACCACGATCGCCCCCCGTTACGGCGACCCCGCTGCAACCGGGCTCGACCCTCACCAGGTGCCAGAGACCGCGTTGACAGTCGATTACGGCTTCGATCTGGAGGTCGAACTGCAAGGGGGACTCGCTACAGCGAGTGTCGATTGCCCAAGCCACCGCGTGACGGTGGAGGATGTCGAAGGGTGCCGTCGAGTTCGGCTTCATGGCGGCACCGCCGCCATGGACCGGGATTTCGTTCTGCTGCTAACGCAGGATGCGCCCGTCAGCGAGGGTGTGACCGTCAGGGATGGTGAGCGCTACGTTGCGCTGGCCTCGTTTCACCCGGTCTTGCCGAAACCAATGGAACATGTTCCCCGTTGCGTAAAACTCGTTATTGATTGCTCGGCATCCATGGCCGGTGATTCCATCGATCAGGCTCAAGCAGCACTCCGTGAAATCATCCATCAGCTGACACCGCGGGACCACTTCAACATCATCCTGTTCGGATCTACCCACCGGCTGCTGTTCCCGACGGTCGTCCCGGCCAACCCTGACAACCTTGCTCGGGCCGCGAACCTGCTGAAACAACTGGATGCCGACCTCGGTGGAACCGAAATGGGCAGCGCCCTCGACGCCACCTACGCGTCGGGAACGCCGGAAGGAATGACGAGTGACGTGCTGCTGGTGACCGATGGCGAGGTATGGGAGCACGACGACCTCATCGAGGGCGCGCGTCGCTCCGGTCACCGTTTCTTCACGGTGGGTGTCGGCAGCGCGGTAGCAGTGGAACTGGTTGCCGAACTCGCTGAGGCGTCCGGAGGCGCCATGGAACTCGCCTCCCCCCGGGAGGACATGCGCGAGCAGATCATTCGACAGTTCCAACGCATGGGGCAGGCACGCGCGGAGTCCGTATCCATTCGCTGGCCAAGTGAAGTTCGCGACCAGGTGCCCGGTGAACGGCTCGTGGTTTACGCGGGCGACACCCTCCACGTGGTGGGCTGGTTCGACGAGATACCGTCGGGCGGTGTCGTCCTCGAGACCCGGTTCGCGAACGGGCTCTATGTCGAAGAGCGCGTTACGCTGGTTCCGTTAACGGACGAAAAGGATAACTGGACGGAGGTCCTGCCCAGGGTGGCCGCGTGGCGACGACTTCCCACCCTGAAGAAGGGCGACGCACTACGACTCGCGGAAACCTACCAATTGGTGACCGAGGGTACCGCCTGTGTGCTAGTCAAAGTCCGTGCCGAAGATCAAAAAGTGAATGAAATCCCGGCGCTTCGCCAGGTGCCGCATGCGCTGGCGGCGGGCTGGGGCGGCATGGGCGCCGTAACAGGAGTAGTGATGCAGGAGTCCGCAATGCTTGACGTCATGGAATGCTCTCCACCGTCAGCTGACCCGATGGAGTTTCTGATGAAGCCAATCGACGACCTCGAACTGGCCACGCGCACCATCAACTGTCTGAAGGGAGAACAGATCTT
>JANTGJ010000250.1 GCA_024762975.1 Candidatus Krumholzibacteriia bacterium | reverse complement strand
AGGTCGGCGTAGCAGATGATCGTACCGGTGTCCTGGCACAGAGGCAGCGATTTGTCCTTGGCCATGACCACGTTCTCGCGGATCACTTCTAATGCATACTTGGCCGTGGATCCCTTCTGCTCCTTTCGCCACCCCTTGTCGATCACGCGCGCGACATCGGAGGGCAATTGGGCACTGGTTTTCCGGATCAATTCGAGCAGGTGGGCCTGCAGGGTCTTGGCGTCCATCGCGGGCGCGGCGGTTTTTTTCGCGGCAGCCATTGGTACTCCTTGGCGTTCCTGGACAGATCGGCGCATCCGCCGGGGGGAAATCGAAAACAGTGTAGCCCCCGGTCCCGGACAGGTCAAAGGTTGATGCGCGCCGGACGGCGAAATGGGGATGACCGCACCGGTGGCATCCCCTATATTTCCAGTCGGATTGCAACAAGCCACACCCGATCATGGAGGCTTCGGTTTGAATTTCCTGCTCCTGGGCGCCGGACTGCAGGGCGCCGCCATCACCTACGACCTGCTCCGCCAGATGGAGGGGACGACCGGCCTGGTCGTCGTCGATGGCAATCCCGAGGCTCTCGAAGCCCTGGCTGCGCGCTGGCCCGATGAACGCCTGCGCACGGTGAAAGCCGACGTGCGGGACGAATCGACCCTGGCGCCGCTGATGTCCGCAGCCGATGTGACGATCAGCGCGGTGAACTACTGGTACAACGCCGTGCTCGCCGACTGGGCCATCCAGAACGGCTCGCACTTCCTGGATCTGGGCGGCAACAACGACATCGTGGCGCAGGAATTCGAACTGGACGGCGCAGCGCGCACCGCCGGTGTGAGCGTCATCCCGGACTGCGGTCTGGCCCCCGGGCTGGCCGGCATCCTGGGCTACTGGCTGGCCGACGGCCTGGAAAAGACCGAGAGCGTGCGCCTGCGCGTGGGAGGCCTCCCCGCCGATCCGCAGCCGCCGATGAACTACAAACTGGTCTTCTCGGTACAGGGATTGATCAACGAGTACATCGAAGATTGTGTGGTCGTACGCGAGGGCAGGATCCAGACCGTACCGGGGCTGAGCGAGCTGGAGACGCTGCACTTCCCCGAGCCCTTCGGCGAGCTGGAAGCGTTCCAGACCAGCGGCGGTACTTCGACGCTGCCGCGCAATCTCGCCGGCCACGTACCGGATCTGGACTACAAAACGATTCGCTATCGCGGGCACCGGGACCAGATCAAGCTGCTGCAGGATCTGGGCTTTTGCGACGGCAAACCGGTGCAGATCGGCGAGCAGACGATTTCGCCACGCGAGGTGCTGGCCCACCAGCTGACCGAGAAGCTGGATCTGCCCGGCACCGACGTGGTGCTGCTACGTGCGACGGCCGAAGGCTGGAATGCGGACGGCAAAGCCGTGCGCCGTTCGATCCAGATCATCGACCACCACGACGACGAGCAGGGCCTTTCGGCGATGGCGCGCATGACGGGCTATCCGGTGGCGATCATCGCCGGGATGCTGGCTGCGGGCGAAGTGAATCCGGGTGGCGCCCATTGTCAGGAACTGGTGATCCCCGGTGACCGGATGATCGCCGAACTGCGGCGGCGGGGCGTGGAGGTTGTCGAGAGGGTATCCGATCCGGGAGAGGCCGAATGAACTTTCGGCGGCAATGGTCGAATCTGGTGCCGAAACACTCGGTGGGACCGATGATCACGGTGCTGGCGTTTGTGCTGCTGGTAGTGCACACGCTCAGTTTCGGGTTCGTCATCGACGATGCCTATATCTCCTTTCGCTATGCCCAGAACCTGATCGACGGCCACGGCCTGGTATTCAATCCGGGCGAAGCGGTCGAGGGCTACAGCAATCTGCTGTGGGTGTTGCTGTGTGCCTTGGGAATGAAGGTGGGTGCTGCCCCGCTGTTGTGGTCGCGCATCCTCGGAGGACTGAGCGGACTGGTCACCCTGCAGTTGCTGCCCGGTATCGTGGGAAGACTGGCGCCGAATGCAACGATCCGCAATCCCTGGCCGGGGCGTTTCGCGCAGCTGGTCTTTGCCGCTGTCGGCGCGGCGGCGTGCTGGATGTTCTCGGGACTGGAGACTCCCCTCTTTCTCCTGTGGATGACTGCGGCCTGGCGCGCGGCACTGAGGCGCTCGCCCGTTCCGGCAGGGCTGTTCGGCCTCCTGCTGATTCTGACCCGCCCGGAGGGTCCGGCCCCGGCGGTGATTTTCCTCGCCTGGTCCCTGCTGCCACGGTCGGCCGAGGACCGGGACCGGCCGGCCGGCATGTGGGGCCGCTGGCTCGGCCCGGCGCTGCTCGTCCTCGGCACCGCAGCCTTTTTTCTCTGGCGCAAGTCCACCTTCGGGTACTGGCTGCCGAACACCTACTATGCCAAGACCGGCGATCTGGCGGGTCAGCTGAAGACCGGACTCCCCTATGCCGGCGACTTCCTGCTGCGCCTGGGCTGGCCGCTCTTGCTGGCAGTCCTCGCCGCCGCGGTGCGCACCGGTGCGGGCCTGTTGCGTTCGCGCGAAATGCTGCTGACGATGGGGGTCATCGCGTTCTGGACGACCTACGTGATCGTGGTCGGGGGTGACACTCTGGGCATGTTCCGCTTTTTCGTGCCGGTGACCACGTTGCTCGTGGGATGGACCGCGGCCTGGCTGGCATCTGCCGGTTGGTTGCGCGGTGCCGGAAGGACGCTGATCCTCGGAGCGCTGTTGGCCGCCGCGCTGCTGCCCGGTTCGAAATACGGGCGCGAGCCGTGGCTGGCCAGGACCCATATGCGCGAGGCAAATCTGGGCGGTTGGATGCTGGCCGGCGACGCCATGGCCCGGCAATTGCCCGCCGGATCGACCATTGCCCTGGGACCGGCCGGCTACATTCCCTGGAAAACCGGTTTCCACGCTTGGGAATATTTCGGCATCGTCACGCCGCACATCGCGCACCGCGACATGAGTTTCGATTCGGGCTTTGCCGGACACCAGAAACACGATGGCGACTGGATCGTCGCCCAACGCCCGGACTATCTGCTGATCGGCAATGTGGACATCACACCGCAACCGCGGCGCGGCTTGATCCCGCCGCTGGAAGTCGAAAAGGAAATCGTGCTGAACAAGGAATTCCAGGCCAACTACGAGATGATGAGTCTGCGACTGGCGAACGGGAAATACCTGAATCTGTTCCGGCGTCGCGCCGACACCCGGTGACGGCGCCGAGAACCTGCCGCTAGATCAACTTCGA
>JANTGJ010000249.1 GCA_024762975.1 Candidatus Krumholzibacteriia bacterium | reverse complement strand
TATGCTAACAAGACTGGTACTCGTGACAGTATTCACACTCTCTCTAACCTCGATTCAAGCCCTCGCAGCTACGCAGTACTTGACGAACAACACACCGGTTTACGACCCGGACCCACTAGATGCTCTGGGTAAGGCGCCCGGCTATGTTTCCACGCTGACGGACGCCAACATCCGCTTGTTTCTGCATTCGATCTGCCTTGACGATGGAAGCGGAGGTTTGAGCGAAGCTGTAGTGGACAGCATGGTCACGACTGCGCGAGGCCATTTGGAGCAACTCGGGGTCTATCTCGTTGTCTCGGGACGAGACAGCGTGCTGAACAGCTCCTACTATGCGGCGCCCGATTCCTTGGCGTCCGATTTATTCCTCGTGAGTTCGCATACCAACGCGATCGATGTGTATCTGGGCCCGGCCATCGGCGCTGCGCGCGGGCGGGCCGATGGATATTCCGAGAACGTTCACGACGAAGTCAACCCGCTGTTCAGCCAGCCCACCGGGATTTGCGCTTTCGATTACGATCTGAACGGTACGATCGATTTCGCGTACTCGAACAGGTATCGCGCCGAGGAGAACTATCACCGGTTGATCGAAAACACGGGCTCAAGCGGTGACCGGTTCGAAGAATTTATACTTTTTGGCTCCTCTGCTTCCAGACATCAACCCGCGCGGGGCCTCGGAGCGACCGACTGGAACCTGGACGGATTCACCGAGTTGCTCATTTGCAATGTGCTCAGAGCGAACCCCGCCGATTACGCGGAAACTGCGTTCTTCAAACTGGGCGGTGCTACGGCCAACAACTGGATCGGCATCCGCCTGAGCGCCATGTCCGAGACCGCGACGGCGGGCGAACTGCCCTGCAATTCACACGGGATCGGCGCTACCGTGATCGTAACGGCCGGCACCCACGTCCAGGCGCAGGTCGTCGACGGCGGCAGCGGCAATGCCAGCCAGCGCGACCTGGACCTCTCCTTCGGACTCGGAGCCTATTCCGGAGACGTAGACATCGAAGTGATCTGGCCCTGCGGTCAGACGCAATATGAGACTCTCGCCTCGGGTCAATACCACACGATCATTCTGGAATCGCCCGAACTGGTTTCCGGTTCGGTGCAGGCCTACACCGAGTGGGGGCTCACCTGGTCCCATCAGAATTGGGTGTTCAAATGGAAAACGACCGGCCCAAGCGACCTGTCTCGGGACAGCATCGAGTTCCCGGCGGGAGTCGTGGACGCCGATGGGAATCCGGTAGATGAGCTCTACGGCTCCCGGTTGGACGTCACGTACGAGCAGGCGAAGTCTCCTACAGGCGGCTACGAACACGAAATGATCTGGACCAATGCGCCTTGCTCTGTTCGAGGTCAGGTCAATTATGAGATTCACAATCGAGTAGCAGATCAGGACTTTTTCTTGAGCCGATGGTTCAGTGTATTCACTTGCCCGGTTTCGCCTTAGTGCGGGAGGGATATCATGAATATTAGATTGGTAGTCCTGTTTGTAGTTGCAGCCTGGGCTTGCAGCGCCGCTGGCGCCGAATTGCCCGAGGTCGAAAGCGTATTCGGAATGGATTATGTCGGGGATTCGAGTTACCTGGCACTCTGGGTTCCCGTTCCCGATGGGGAGGTATTTGCCGGTGTCCGTTGGTACAACAACGACTCGTTGACTGCGATTCCGGAGATCCGCGCTCAAGCTGGTACTTCCGAATGGCCCAGCTCGATCGAGGATGCGGTCGTTGTGGTCGAGGATGCATTCGGGGGCGCGATGGCGTGGAGCGAAGTCGATTTCGGCCAGGCGATCACATCGGAATGCGGGGGATTGTATCTCTATTTCAAACTTCCCGAAGGAGCCGTTATTCGGGATGAGGGCGCAGGCGGCGGCTTCGGCATGGGATACTGCCTGGGAGAAGGTGCCCGGACGAGCTGGCTTTCCGAAGATGGGTTGAGTTGGAATCCGATGGCAGAAGGATTCAAGATGGCAGCCGAAGCTGTTGTCGAAGCGAACAAGTCGGCCCATGACGTTTTGGTCCTGCGTCTTCCGGAGTCGATCTCAGAGAGTTCGGAAACCGTTGCTGATGACGACTCCGTTCCGCTCGCAGCATTCCCGATGCGTGCGACACCGAATCCGTTCAATCCGAGCACGAAGATCGAGTTCACCACTTCGGCCTCCGGTCCAGTGCAGCTGGACGTCTACGATATTCGTGGGCGTCGTGTCGCAGAACTGATTCGCCGCACCATGGCACCGGGAGAGCATTCGGTGGTCTGGGATGGCCGTTCCCTGAACGGCGCAAGCTGCGCAAGCGGCGCGTATTTCGTTCGTCTTGTGTCTGTGGATGGCACGACGAGCGAGCGTGTCGTTTTATTGAAGTAGAGTTGCTGGGGGCAAACCGGCTGGCGAATATGCCGGCGCGGTTTGCCCCTGTTTCCGATAGTGAGGTGGAGCATGAAAAGGCGCAGCAGATCAGCAGCCTTAGGTTTGGGAGTACTGGTGCTTGCTTGCTCGGCTATTGGTTCCGCGGCGACCTGGCGCGTCGAGAAGGATGGTAGCGGCGACTACACGGTAATCCAGGACGCTGTAGATGCAGCAGCCTCTGGCGATACGATTCGGATCGGACCGGGGCGCTATGTGGAATACCAAACCGATATCTACGGTGCGAACGGCCCTGTTGATATATACGTGAAACTGACAAAACAGGAATTGACTCTAGTGGGAGCGGGCCCAGAGCACACCATAGTCGGGCCTGTCGAATCATACGATTTTTCGCAGCAGAGCCGATTCGGAATCCTTGCAAGCCCGTACTATGGGGCTGAAAAGGCCACGATAGAGGGCATGCGAATCTTAAATCATGAGTTCGGGATAGCTGGATTTCCCGCCGCGAACGTAGTCGTCCGCCATTGTCGCGTCGACTCTTGCTATCAAGGCGTATACATCTACGATACGAACTCAATGATTCTGCAAAATTGCGAGTTTGATGGCGTAGTCTTGAGCGGCGGTTGTGCCGGCGCGAATCTCGTGTCGTCGGTTCATGTGGAATCATGCTCTTTTTCGTCGAACCAGGACGGCTTCCCCACACGTACGCTCTTGCAATGTCAGTCGGTTCCAGACGTACGGATCGAAAACAATTCGTTTAGGGGCGATGCGACTCAACTGGTTTTTGCTGGGGCGAACGGCACAGTGCAAGAATGCCGTTTCGATGGCCCCGCAAGCCGGAGCGTCATCCTGTCC
>JANTGJ010000248.1 GCA_024762975.1 Candidatus Krumholzibacteriia bacterium | reverse complement strand
CGGCTGTTGCCGGCGGGCCGGGCTGCAAGCGTCCAGTGACCGTACCGTCGCACTCATTTTTAAAAAGATGTCCGTTCAGGAGTCTATCTGTCGCCATTCAGAGTAAGCAAATAAAAAAGCCCCGTCCTGAATGGAGATCGAAAATGAGAATCCCGCTGATCACACTGCTTCTGTTCTGGCTGGTCGCTCCGGCCGCAGCCGACGTTGCCCAGAACACCCTGATCGACTTCTTCGCCAAAGAGGGCGGAGTTCGGACCATGGACATCGCCGCCGCCACCGACGGCACCCTATACGCCGCCTGCCACAGCGACACCGGTCGGTCGATTTTGAATATCTACCGGAGCAGAA
Organism: Candidatus Krumholzibacteriia bacterium; assembly: GCA_024762975.1. GTDB lineage: Bacteria > Krumholzibacteriota > Krumholzibacteriia > LZORAL124-64-63 > LZORAL124-64-63 > JANTGJ01. The sequence goes on along the minus strand of JANTGJ010000248.1, from coordinate 2,874 downwards.
ATGGCGGCAGCTCCTGGAAGTTATGGGACCAGATCGAATCGGTATTTGCCGAGGGACGCGTCCACGAAGCGAAATTGGCCACCACCTCGGCCGATCCGGGAAAGCTGTTGGTGCTTTGGATCGATCAGCGTCTGAATTCCGCCGGCTCGTGGGTGCGCCTGTCTCGCGCATCGGTCGATGACGACGTCCCGGTCTGGAGCCGGATCGACCCCTGGTTCATCTTCAACCTCGACGTGCACGATCCAGTCATCGACACCATCTCCGCGGGCGGATTCCAGGACCGGGTCTGCATCGGCTGGCGGGAGGACCGCCGCTACTTCTATGCCAACTCCGACGACTCGGGCGTCACCTTCTCGCCGGCCATCGAGGTCTACGACAACACCACCTGGGAAGGCTGGGTCGGCTTCGATCTGGCTGCGGACAACAACGGCGTCACGCACATCGCCTGGCGGCATGTCGAGTTCAACCCCGACACGACGAGAATCCAATACCGGCGCGCCCAATGGGGTGGAGAAGTGATCGGCAATTGGGGCCCGGTACAGGTTCTGGCGACCGCTACCCATACGGGATACCGCGGCGTGTCCGTGGCGGCTGACCCGGCAGTGGGCGGCAACGGTGTCATCGTTGCCGTGGGAGGTTCGGTCCCGAGCGATCCACCCACGACCCTCTACCTCAGCGCGGACCAGGGACTGACCTGGTCGGTCTCGGCGGAATTGGACGACATGAACTCGCCCGTCGTGGACTGGGGCGCTTCAGGTCCGGTTGTCGTAACCGGAACCTTCGGCACCGTGGAATGGGATGCGGCCCGGTTGTTGTTGACCCAAAACGGTACCCTCTGGGACACGGAGATCCTGGTCACCAAGGATTGGTCGGGCAACTGGTCGGAACCGGCCCTGGATCTGAACCCGGCACAGGGGGACGCCCCGATGGTTTGCTTCACGGCCGATTTCAACTACCCCGACGACTCCGCGCTGTGGTTCCAGGGGACCTGGCGCGATGCGCCCGGCTACGGCGTCCCCGATCCGGACTACGTGTATGGCTCCTCCACCTACAACCACACCACTCCCATCTTCGCGGGTGATCTGGATGGGGACGGCGATCAGGAGCTTGTCTTTGCCCAGGACGACAGCGATGGAGATGACAGCTGGAGAGTCACCTTCCTCGACCCGGAAGCCGGAGAAACCATCTTCTCGGATTTCCACATGAGTTCCGTTAGCGATCTGGCGCTGCTGGATCTCGGCTACGACGATATCGCTGAGGCGTTCTACGTCGATTCCACGTACGGTCACCTGGAAGGAAAAGAAGGCGACGGCGCCGACCTGCCCGGCTTCCCCCGGGATCTCGGTCTGGGCGACGGGCCCTACTACATCAACGGCGGGCAAGTCGGCACCTCGCACTATGACTATGTCGTCGTGGCCGAGGGGCGCACCGTCCATGTCCTGAATCAGGACGGAAGCGAATACGCGTCCTGGCCCTGGACCGCCCCGCTCGCCGCGGGCGTGATCAACGGACGGCCGGCGATTGGAGATGTGGACTACGATGGCCAGACCGACCTGGTCATCCCGTTCACCGAGCGTGTGGTGGTGATGACCGGGTCCGGGCAACTGATGCACTACTTCGGGGAAGGCGAAGCCGCCGCCGGCACACCCAGCCTGACCGACTTCGACAACGATGGCGATTTGGAGATCGTCATCCCCCGCTCGCATGGAACGATTGATGTGGTTCACCACGACGGCACGCCGGCCGGCGCCGCCTGGCCCTTCGACACCGGGATCCCCGGTATGCCCAGCCAGGTCGCCCTGGCCGACATCGCCGGCGACGACCGTCGCGACTTGATTTTCCTGGACGCCGGACACACGCTGCGCGCGATCACGCCGGCGGGCGTGGTCGTAGTGGAAGGGGAAATGGACGTACCTCTTTCCGCTCGCATTGTGGATCCGGTCGTAGCCCAAATCGGACCGGGAGAACCCGCCATCCTGTTCGGCGGTGATGATGGCATGATGCGGGCCATTACCGTGAACGGCGCCCAGGAAGGCTGGCCCCGATCCGACGGAAAAGCAGTGCTCGCGTCCGCCACGGTGACCGACCTGAACGCGGACGGAATCGTGGAGTTGATCTACCCGACCGAGGACAACTTGTGGGTCCTGGACATGGGCGTAGCCCACGTCGACACGCTGCCGCTGTGGCCCATGTCCGGCGCCGATCGCGGGCGCACCGGCCGGGTCGACGGCGGCCCGATCGAGGTCACGGCGGTTTCTTCGCTGCCGGCGATCTCTTCGGCCCTGCACGGCGCGGTCCCCAATCCGTTCAATCCGATGACCAGCATCCGATTCACGCTGGGCGAGCCGGCGGCCGAAGTGTCGCTGCGCGTGTACGATCTGGCAGGCCGCATGGTTCGGACGTTGCACAACGGCGCCCTGAACGAGGGCGAGCACCGCATGACCTGGCGGGGGGATGACGACCGCGGTCGGGCCATGTCCTCGGGCGTGTATCTGTGCCAACTCACTGTCGATGGACGGATTGAGACGCAGCGCATGGCGCTCGTGCGCTGAGGCTACATCGGTTTTTTGGGGAGGGAGATACCCCACGGGGCCTCCCGCCCGGGTCCCTGCGACTCAGGCGGGAGGTTTTGCCGCTCCAGCTCCTGCCGGTCCCAACCCGGCACGGTGACCGAGGCCTCGACCGACCAGCCGCCGGCCAATTCGCCCGCCCCCCTCGAAAACTATCGATACAGCGATTTCACACTGTCCCAGGATTCACGATCCACCGCGACCACTGACTGGTTGATACCGAAGACAGGCAGGTCATACGACCCCGACGAGGGGTATGCCTTTGATGAACGATCGCCATAGCTGAAGTCCCCGTCGCTAACCG
>JANTGJ010000247.1 GCA_024762975.1 Candidatus Krumholzibacteriia bacterium | reverse complement strand
CACCTCGGCATAGCTCGTCGCGAGCGGGAAATGCGGGACCTGCAGCTTGCCGAGCCCATCCTCTGTCATGAGGAAGACCGGCCTGTCGGCATCGGCCGCGAAGGTGGATTTGCCGACCCCGGCCACGCCGTGGATTAGGATGCGCGGCGGCGAAAGCACGGTGGTGGTGCGCAGGGATGCGAGTGAAATGGCCATCAGCGCGCCTCCTCGTTCAACACCAGGCGGAATTTCGGCTTGCCGGTGCGGACCGTGCGCGCGGGCTCGAACCCCTTGCGCCAGCTCTCCGGCAGGGCTGCGAATTTGCGTTCCGACACCTTCAGCGTGGTGTCGATGAACTCCGCCGGATCCTCGCCGGCCGAGGCGATGTTCTCGGCGATCTGGGCCAGCAGCGCCTGATCCCAGTCGATGCGCTTCGGCAGGTCGGCGATCACGGTGACGCCTTCGTCCTCAAAGCGGATCGTGCCCGTGTCCTTTCCGGCATTGCGCCGGTATTCGGCGGCGCGGTCGGCGTATCTCAGGGAAATCGCACCATCGAGCCAGTCCGCAACCGTCCTGGCCCGCTTGAGCTGCTGGTCCGCCGCCTCCTTGAGCATCACCAGCTGTTCCGCCGGCAAGGCAGCGATTTCACCGACCGGCATGCGGCGGATATCATCGAGGGTGATATGGTTGGGTATCGTCATCTTCGCCCCCTTACGCCGACATCGGGCGATGGGGTTCGTGGTCGGAGCCACGGATCTGCTCGGCCTCGAAGGCCTCGACATCTTCGAGCCGGTAAATCACCCGCCCCCCGAGTTTGATGAATTTCGGGCCTTCGCCCGTCCACCGCCAACGCTCCAGCGTGCGGTGCGAGATGTTCCAACGAGCCGCCAGCTCGATCTGGGAAAGGTGCCTTGTCGCCATGTGAACCTCCTTGGGGATTGTGCGAACAGTTGCGGGACCAACATGGCGGAGGGGCTGGTAGGCACCGGGGAGGCAGCCGGGAGGCAAATCGGGAGTTGGCGCAGAAACCCGGCCCCAAAACGAAAAAGACCGCCCCGAAGGACGGCCTTTCCCTGAAGACGACATGAAAGAATCAGGGTTCGATCCAGCAATTACCGTCGTCGTATTTGATGAACCGACGCCAGTCGTCGCGTCGGCCGAAGGCTTTCTTCAGCGTGTTCACCTGGCCGCTGTAGCCAGCGTCTTCCAGAACCGACGCAATCCGCAGGATGGGCGACCTTTCCCAATAGGCGGCAAACAGCAATTGAAGAAGCTGGCGCTGCTTGTCCCCGCCGAAGGTCAGGGTTTCGCCACGGTGCCAAACGAACCCGCAATCCTCCGAATGGTCGACCGGGAACCGTCGCTGGGCCTGTCCGGGGAAAACGCGCGCACCGAGCGACTGTGGCGAGATCGCCAGCGTGCCGGGTGACCTGGTGACGTCCGCCACACTGATGATGTGGTTGCGCCGCTGCGTCGTGGCCGGAATGCGGTCGCCCTGCGTCGATGTCAGAATGACGCGGACCTCCTCGGGCGGCCGACGCGCGATCAATCCCTCGACCTTCGCCCAGATGGACGGATCGCACAACCGCCTGGCAAACCAGACAGGCACGGGTGCTTTTGCGCCCGCGAGTCTGATGGTTCCGACGTCCCAGACGATACCGTCGATCAACTGGCTGGGGCGCGACAGTCCGGCGCGTTCGAACGCCACCAGCATTCTTGCGAAGGCCAGCCCGTAATCGACGCGATAGGCTGCGATCTCCCGCTCATCGACCTGGATCCACCGGCCCACGCTGTCGTGGTATCCATACGATTTCAGCTCTGGCGACCAGATGGCCTCGACCGGCTCGTCTTCGTAGTCGTCCATCCCGGCCACGACCGGTACCCGCCCGCTGGCAACGAGAAGCCTGGCTTCGAGCAACATCTCGGTTGCGCGTGGTGCAACCTGGTGCAGGGTCGCGCCCTGAACAGACGCACTGCGGGCCTCCATGGCCCGCAGCAGAAGCTCGATTGCCCCCTTATTCAAGAACATCACCATCGTCGGTATCGTCCTTCAGGATACCCCAGAGACGCAGGTATTTCTCGCCGATCAGGCGCTCCTGCGGCGTCATGTCCTTGAGGTTGCAACCATGCGGCATGGTCACGGTCAGGGTCAGCGATTTGCTACGGCCGCCGCCCGGGCCGGGGTAAAACTTGATCGTGAAACGCGCCCGCGTAACCACCCATTCCGCAACATCACCTGCAAAACCGTAGACCGGCGCACCCCCGCCGACGTCCAGCCCGATCCGGTGTTCCGCCATTTGCCAGATCGTCCGGTCGGCCCCCGACATGGATTCAAGCGTGATGCGCTCCTTGGCATCGCCGAGATCCATCAGGCGCAGTTCCTTGACCGTCACGCTGGCGATGCCATCGGCCGGGTCAGTCGGGAAATCGAACGGCTTGAGCAGCATGCCCAGATCATATTCCCTGAGCGGCAACGCCTGATGCTCTTCAATGGTAATGCCCAGCAGATCCCGCGCCATGAAACGCGTCAGGTCCATCCGGTCCTCGCGCGTCCTGGCCACGACCTCGATCACGCCGGTCGCCGCCTCGTAGGTCAGTGCGGCCTCGAACACCGGCTTGACGATCCGACGGGACAGCGTGCGATTGGCATCAAAGCCAAGCGTATCCTCGGGGCGCCCCTCGCGGTAGACCGCGACCTGGACGAGCTCGCATTCTTCGCCGTCGAGGATCACCCTGTGCCGGTCGAAGATGTCGACATGGACGTTCGGCGTTTCAAACCGTTCACGGATCGCCGCGGTGAATGCCGCGACCGAGGCTGGATCCTTCCGGACCGCCAGACCGGTATCGACGCCAAAGCCGCTCCAGGACCGTCCGCGGCGACGCTCGTCATTGTAGCGGACCTCTTCGGCCAGACGGAAACGGTCGCTCTCGTTCAGGAAGACCCAGAGCGACCGGTTGTTCGCCCCTTCCAGCGTATCGAAAACAGCGCGGTCGAGAACGACATTCTGCAGGGCGTTCTGCCCCGGTTCGTCTGCGAGGGCAGCGACACGGCCGGCATCGAGGATGACGCGCTGTTTTTCATCTTCGTCCATGTCGTCGACCGCCTTGATCAGAGGCTCGACGACCTCCGATTCGGGCCTGGTCCAATCGACCGGCGGAAGAGAAGTGAAGCCGCCGGCGGAGAAGTAGTCCTGCAGGCGGGTGACGGGGGTCTTGCGGAGGAAGGAGGCAATTGCAGTCATGAG
>JANTGJ010000246.1 GCA_024762975.1 Candidatus Krumholzibacteriia bacterium | reverse complement strand
GGGGAGATCGGCACCGCAAGGTCAGAGGACACCGCGCAGCAGGAGCCGGCGGCCACCTGAGCCTAGGCGATCAATCGGTTTCGAGCGGTTGGATCCTGTGGACCGGGGGAATGACATAAAAAAATCCCGCGAGGGGATCCCGATATCGGTAGGAGTTCTCGTGCCCACTGGGGAGGCGGCTTCTCCACAACAGGAAACTGCCCGGTAGGTACGGCAACGCGCACCCGGGAATCCACAGGCCGCAGGCCGCAGACATCCGGGTGCGCGTTGCGGATTCTACCGGTCAGTTCTTCTCATCGATAAAGAACCGCTCGCGCAACCCGCCGACATAGTTCGCCAGCTCGGCTTCGATCTCCTTGGCCTCGACCACTTGGCGCAGGTCTTCGCGAAGTTCCTCGTAGGTGAACATGTGGCCGGTAGCGCGATCCTGCAGCAGGAATACGTACCAGCCTGCCGGCGTCAACACAGGCTCCGTGACCTGGCCCACTTCGGCGTCGGCCAGGACTTCCTGGAACTGCGACGACAGGTCGGTCAGGGCGAAGGTTCCCAGCACGCCGCCCCGAGTGGACGACAATGCGTCACGGCTCATCTCGGAGGCGACGAGACTGAAGGCTTCACCGGCCAGTACTCGCTGGCGCGCGCGGTCGATTTCCGCCTTGGCCTGATCCATGTCCTCCTTGGTCACCTCGATGGGCAGAAAAATCTGACGCAGGGTGCGCCGCCCATCCTCGCCGACGGCGACCAGCTTCAGCAAATGCACGCCACGCGAACTGATCACCGGCTCGGAGATCTGGCCCGGTTTCAGGGCAAAGGCAGCGCGGTCCAGATTCTCATCAAAGAGATCGCCGGGCGATACGGTGCCGATCAGACCACCGCGCGCGGCATTCGGCCCTTTCGAGTAGCGTTTGGCCAGTTCAGTAAAGGCCTCGCCGCGGCCCATGGCGTCATTGATCTCCGCTACCATGGTCTGGATTCCCTGCCGCACCTCGAGTGACGGCTGTACCGGGACCAGGATGTCGGCGATGGTCAGGCTGTCCGGTTCGGAGGGCATCTCGTCGAGGTTTTCCAGATAGTAGTCCCGCACCTCGTTCTCCAGGACCTCTACCTTGGGACGGATGAACTTGCCGACGACCAGGCGCATGTACTGTTGATCGCGCAGTTGGGCATTCATGCGGGCCCGATAGTCGGCCAGCGTCATTCCCGATCGCAGCAATTCGCGTTTCAACGCGTCCATCGTTCCGAAGTGTTCGACGAACTGCTGGATCTTCTGATCCACACTCTCGTGGATCGCGTCCTCATCGACGTTCATATCCGCCTGCTTCGCGGCGGCGATGATCAACTTGCTCTCGATCAGACGGTCGAGCATTTCGCGCCGCATCTCGGAGGTCAGTTCGCCCGGATCCTTTCCAGCGTACTCCTGTTCGAGACGGAACAACTCGGCCTCGCGTTCGAGATCGCTCTGAAGAATGATTTCTTCATCCACGATGGCCACGATGCGGTCGACCAGTACCGGCTCCTCCTGTGCCAAAGCGCCGACCACCGTCGCAAGCATCGTCAGGGCCACCACGGCAATCGCCACCCGGGAAGAGGCGGCCGCGCGGCCGCCCCCGATTCCCCGCACTGTCTTCGTATTTCCGCTCATCCGGTTCATCGGCACTCTTTCTATCCGTCGGTTAGCGCGGGATCAACTGTCCCGGCGTTTCGGTCTGGGTCAATTCTTTCCAGGATGCGACGTTGGCCAACTGGTCTTCGTAGCGCGTGACCCCATACTCCGTCGCCCACTGACTCAGCAGATTGTGGAACGAGTCTTCGCGACGCTGGTTCCGGATCCGCTGGCCGATCGCCTCGCGAACTTCCTCGAAACTCTGCTGGCGGCCCGGCTCGATCTTTTCCAGACGCACGATGGCGTATCGTCCCGCCCCCATCGCGACTGGCTGACTGACCTCATCCAGGTCCATGGCAAACATCGTCTCCGATGCCGGATTGATCGAAGTCCTGGCCATCTGGTCCAGCTTGCCGGAACGCGACTTGTTGTTCTGGTCGACGCCGAAACGGGTCAGGACTTCCTTCCACTTCGGACCGGTCATGATGAACTCGCGTGCCGCCAGAGCCGATTTCTCGTCGAGGCAGATCACCATGCGTCCGCTGCGCAGTTCCGGCACCGCGTAATCCTGCTCGTGATCAGCCCAGAAGGCATCCAGTTCTTCGGCGGTCACCTTGTCGTCGAAGGTAACGACCTCGTCATAGAGCTTGGTTACCATGACCTCTTCGGCCTTGTCCTTGACCTTGGCCACGACATCCGGATGCTCGAAGTAGCCGCGCAACTCGGCTTCCCGGTTCAACAGGGCCTTGTCGATCTCCTGTGTGATTTTCTGACGCATGCCGCCGAGCATTTCTCCGCGCTTGGGGCGCTGGAAGACACTCATCCGGTCAAAATGCGTCTTGTAGTCGCGGATCGTGTAATCGAATCGTTTGCCGTCCATCTTGTAACCGTAGAAGGTCATGTCCAGATCCTTCGGAGCGATGTCCAGATCCTTCAATTCCTCACGCGGTGTCGGCTGGTTCGTTTCCGGATTCAACATGACTTCGTCCTCCGGCAAGCCGGCGAACGCGACCATCAGGGCATCCTCGTTGATATAGAACTCGAATTTCTCGCGCACACTCTCGATGAATTTCTTGCGTTCCAACGCCATCAGGCGATTGCGGAAAACATCCAGGATCTGGGGCTTGGCCTCTTCGAGGTCGGGCTTCCCGGTGTCACGCACGCGATTGACCTTCAGCACCCAGAATCCATACTCGGACATGATCGGAGGCGCCACGTCTCCGACTTCCGTCGAGAAGACGTCGGTGTCGAAATTCATGTTGTACCGACCGAAGGGAATCGTGATCTGGTACTTGCCCGACGGAGGCTCGGTCCCGTCATGATACTTGGCAACCACGTCGTCCCAGTCGGCACCCGACTGCGCCATGGCTCGCGCCGCCTCGGCATCTTCCAGGGTATTCGTCAGAACGAAGTTGCAGTCGCGCACTTCCCCCATGCGGGCATAGAAAGCTTCGAGGTCCTCGGGGCTGATGACGCTGGTGGGCTCGTTGACGACATCGTTCCACAATTGCAGATTCGCCTCGTAGGAAGTCACCGATTCCCGCAGCATCTTGACTTGGTTGTCGTTGCCGTACCCCAGATCCGTGGCCTTGCGGGCCATCAGTTCCTTGTTGATCAGGGTCTCGAGAAATTCCC
>JANTGJ010000245.1 GCA_024762975.1 Candidatus Krumholzibacteriia bacterium | reverse complement strand
GTCGTCGGTGGGGCGATGAAGGTCTTTGACGTCGACTACCGGTCGGAGGTTCGATTCCAATAAATCCTGGGCCTGTCGCAAAAGAAAAAGGGGCCGCCCGGGAGCGGCCCCTTTTTTCTGGTGTACTTCAACCGGGTCAGCGAATCCCCTGCATGGATTCGAGCATTTGATCGGCGGGCTTGAAGTTGCTGTTGCGACCCAGCAGAACTTCGCCCCGGCTGTCGATGAACACGATGGTGGGCAGTCCCGGAACCTGGTACTCGTCGAAGATCGCGTCCATCTCCTCGTCACTCTTGGTCGCATCGACCTTCAATCGAACAAAACGCTGGCTCTCGCGGACGATCGCCGGATCGGTCCAGACCTTCTTGTCCAGGACCAGGCACAGCTTGCACCAGTGTGCCCAGAAATCGATGATGACCGGTTTGCCGGCGGCCTTCGCGGCGGCCCGCTGCTCTGCCAGGAAGCCTTTCACGTTTTCCCCGGTGTGGATCTTCGTCCACTGGACCTTCTGCGGCAGGATGTCAGCGGAGGTGGTCGGCGACGCCACGGTGCCGGCGTCCGGAACGGTGTTGTTTCTGGTCGCTGCCGGAGTCGCGTCCGTGAAAACGTGCCCTGAGGAATCCGTCTGCAGCGAAGGTGCCAGCATCATCCACACGGTCGAAACCAGCAGGAGGCTACCGACCAGGAAGAAGGCCAGGCCCAATCCCTTGCTCGTGCGCGGCCACCAGCCGGCCTCCGGCGCAAGGGCGTCGAAGGCACCCATGAATACGGCCACCAGGATGGTGGTCATCCCGACCAGCAGCAGGAAGACGTCCTGGGGAAGCACCATGCCGGGCCGGACGAAGAAGAATGCCATGGCAATCAGCAACAGTCCCATACCCCGGCGTACCGTTTCCATCCAGCCACCACTGCGGGGCATCGTGCCCAGGAGCGCGGGAAAGGTGCCAACCCCGATCAGCAGCAGGCCCATCCCGATGCCGAAGGTAAAGAGGCTGAAGAAGCCGAGCACCCAATTGCCTGTGGTGGCAACCCAGACCAGCAGCGCGGCCAGGAATGGGCCCACGCAGGGGGAGGCTACCAGACCGGCGATCATGCCCATGGCAAATACGCCGATGACGCCGCCCCGGTTACCGCCGCTGCCGCCCTGCAGACGATCGCGCAGGAAGCGGGGGGCTTCGAGCTCGAAGGCTCCGAACATGCTGAACGAGAGGACCAGCAGTAACAGAGCGATCGGAATCAAAACGACGGGGCTTTGCATGAATGCGTTGATGCCGCTGAATACGGTCGCGCTCAGCGCACCCATCACGGCATAGACGAAGGCCATGCCCAGCACGTAGGTCACGGACATGACCAGTCCGTGCAAGGCGCCCTTCTCCTGGGCCTGGCTGCCGATGACCGCCAGCGTGATCGGAATCATCGGGTAGATGCAGGGAGAGAGACTCATCAGGATTCCGAAGCCGAAGACCACGAGCAGGAAGAGCCCCATCCCCTTGCGTTCGATGAAGTCGGTGATCCGGTCGGCTGACCACTCTCCGCCAAAGGCGACAGGCAGGATACCGCTCCACTCGGCGGTCCCGTTCGCCGTACTCACGGCGACCCGCAGATCATAGTCACCACTGCTCGTACCGGCGGGAATGGGGGCAGCCCATTCGACCACCAGGGTGGGGTTGCCGGCGGCCAGTGCCTCGGGTACGGCGCCGGCAGCAGCCTCGCGAGCCGGGTACGCCGCGCCGAGCAGACCGTCGTTGCCGGGGGTTGTCACCTCGATTTTCAGATCGCTGATCGAGGGTGGGGTGCCGACGGTGTCGATCGCGAGATACAAGACCAGATCCTGTCCGATTTCGCCGGCCTCGCCCGGCCAGGCCACCTGGAGGTTCAGATCCTCCTGGGCTGCGGCGGGGATTGCGGCAACGACCAGCAGCACCATCAGCAATAGGCGTTGAGCGCGGACGAACATACGCAGGGGCATGGGACACTCGCTTCGGAATTGAAATTCTTGGATCGTTCCGGACACGCCGAATCGACGGCCACGCGGATTCCGGGATATCGCACCCGGCCCGGCAGGGCTGGATGCGAATCTGGACAAACTATACGAAGAACAACGCACAGCACAAGGGGAGGTTCCGCAATGGGGGCGGCGCGGAATCGTTGGTTGCAAAAAACCGCAACTTTTACGAAATTGCCCACTCGGGAGATTCTGACCTCGACCGAACCGAAAGGATTTGATGTGGACCGACGCATTTCCCTCCGACTGCTGCCGGTGCTGATCGTCTGTGGGCTGCTGATTGCCGGTTGTGGTGATCAGGCCTCCGATCAGGCGAACGGCCGGACCGACGGCCAGGCTGATGCGCCGGCGCCCGCCGGTGCCCGTATCGGTGCCGAGGTTCCCGATTTCCGTCTGGAGCGCCTCGACGGCAGCGCGCTGCAGCTTTCGGATTTGCGCGGTAAGGCCGTAATCATCGACTTCTGGGATACCTGGTGCCCTCCCTGCCGTGCGGCAATGCCTCATCTGCAGGAAATCAGTGAAACTTACAAGGACGATCTGGTCGTTGTCGGAGTCGCTTTCGGTCGACAGGGTAAGGCGGCGGTCCAGAAGTTCGTGACCGAGCAAGGACTGACTTTCGAGTTCGTGCTGGCCGACCAGAATGTCGTGAACGATTTCGGCGGCTTGCAGAGCATACCGACCACCTTCCTGGTCGATCGCCAGGGGAAGGTCACCCACAAGTGGGTCGGAGGTCAGAGCAAGGCGGCGTACGAGAGTGCCGTCCAGTCCGTGATTTCATCCTGATATGCGAACCCTGTTGTTGATCGGCTCCGCCGGTGCGCTCGGTGCGGTCGCTCGATACAGCGTCGCGCTGTGGGCCGAGCGCTCGCTCGGGACGCATTTCGCCTTCGGTACCCTGACCGTCAACGTGTTGGGGTGCCTGCTTCTGGGAACCGTACTGTCGCTGGAACAATCCACCGGCTGGATCTCCCCGCCGATGCGCCTGCTCTTCGCTGTAGGCTTTCTCGGTGCTTTCACTACATTTTCAACATTTGGCTTCGAGACTTTCCGGTACCTCCAGAGTGGTGCGCACCACCTGGCGCTGATGAACGTGGTCGCGAATCTGGTCCTGGGGCTGGGAGCGGTATGGCTGGGCTGGTTCGTATCGCGCTGGACGGTAACGCAGGTCTGATCGTCCCGGTTCCTGGATAGAGAAGGACCCCTGATCAAGCGTGTCTGCCTTGACCAGGGGTCTATTCGGCTTTGATCATTTTCTCAACCACCAGTAGAGATCGACCAAAGACAAGCCAAACAGAAGAT
>JANTGJ010000244.1 GCA_024762975.1 Candidatus Krumholzibacteriia bacterium | reverse complement strand
TGATCGCCGCCGTCAGCGTCGTCTTGCCATGATCCACGTGACCGATCGTTCCGACGTTCACGTGATCCTTTGTACGTTCAAACTTTTCGCGCGCCATCAGCGGCTTCCTCCCGTGGAAGGTTTTCGATTCTGGTGCGCCTCCGCGCCGGGTCTTGGCGACGGCTGCGGCACACCCCTCAATCATGAAGTCAGAACCCAGCGTAATCCGACATGGAATCGCCTGACGCGAACGTCAGACAGCACAAAACTGGAGCCCACGAGCAGATTTGAACTGCTGACCGCTTGCTTACCATGCAAGTGCTCTACCGACTGAGCTACGTGGGCTCCTGAGTTTTTCTTCGCGCCCGCAAGCGCTCTTTCGGCACCAAGCTGTTGGAGCGGGAAACGGGGTTCGAACCCGCGACCCTCAGCTTGGAAGGCTGATGCTCTGCCAACTGAGCTATTCCCGCTCCGTAAGACCAACAGCTTGTTCTATCGTGCGCCCCGGCAATGTAATGCAACGGAGCGCAATTCGCATGGTGGGAGGGGGAGGATTCGAACCTCCGTAGGCGTCTGCCGACAGATTTACAGTCTGTTCCCTTTGACCGCTCGGGAACCCTCCCACACATACCGAATTTCGAATCGCTTGGATCCAGCCACCCCGAAGGGAATCCTGCTGGATGGAGCTGGCGAGAGGACTTGAACCCCCAACCACCTCATTACAAGTGAGGAGCTCTACCAGTTGAGCTACGCCAGCTCCCGAATTCCGCGGACCGACGCACCCCCTGCAAGCCGGCCCTCACCGGCGGTCTCGATTCCTGGGCGGCCAGTCGAGACCCTGATCCAATCCGAACCGCAATTGATAGCCAAAGAACGGCCCAAGACCTTTTCGGGCCAGGGCCGATTTGGGTTTGCAAATAGTAACCCCCGGAATTTGAATGTCAAGGTGGTAGGATCAAATATTCGACTCGAAGTCTGCACGCAGGAAGGGCCCGGCGATCCGGGCCCTTCCTGGTGGGGAATCAACAGTTCCGATTAGCGATAGAGAGCTTTCAACGAACCCCAGTCCGTATCCTCAACCATGGTTGTCGTTGCCTTCTCTCCCTCGGCGCTCTTGTTGCAGCCACCGCTGCCGCCCTCGCCACATCCCATCTCGTTGTAAGCGGCCAACTTATCCTTGATGCGCAGCATCCGGGCCTTTTTGCGGCCACAAGGACGGCTGCCGATCTCGTTGCGCCTCAACTTCCGATCCGCGCGATCGATCACGCGCTGGATCGAATCGTCGGCTCCGTTGGCCACGTTCAGCTTGGCCGCGATCAGGTGCTTGGCCAGGATGATCGTCGCGTCGCCGCGTACGGGTCGATGCAGCAGACGCAGGGCATCATCCTGACTCAGAGTCATGCCCCCGACTTCCAGGAACTCGACCGGCCACATCTCTTCGTGATTTTTCCAGTATCCGGGCGTGAAGGTGCAGACCTCCTCGACCGGGCCGCAATCGCAACTGAAGGCCACCGAACCGGTATCCAGATCCACCCGATCCTCACCATGCGGCACGAGTTCAAAACTGAAATCCACCATCAGGTCGCCGCACAACTCGGTATCCCAGGCCTCACCGAACTGATAGTCCGTCCCGTACGAGCCATCGGCCGACAGCAGTGTCGATTCCTCGATGCGGACGACTTCGGTGCCGTCGGCATCGGCTACCACCACGCGATAGTTCAAGTCCGCCGTGGTACTGGATGTCAGGTACCAGACCGTAAAGTCGGCGGCCCAACCCTCGCAGTCGGCGGTCGGAACGAAATCGGCGACATGAGTCGCCAGAGCCGCGCCCGGCAGGACGAACGAAAGGGCAACGGCAATTAGCAGAATCGTCTTCTTCATGATTCCCTCCACAGGATCAAGGATGCGTTTCTTGGAGAAGAATCAATTGTAGACGATGTGCGCTATTTATACAATAGGGGTTTTTAATATTTTTTACATGCTTATTTTTGCCGTTTAGGCTTATCGACGCACGGCCGCTCGACAAAGATCATCCAGCAACTCCGGAAAACCGATCCCCACGGCAGCGGCTGCCTTGGGTACCAGACTCATCTCGGTCATTCCGGGAATGGTATTGATCTCCAGGCAGTAGTATTCATCTCCGTCGAGACGAAAATCGGCACGAGCGGTCCCCCGGCATCCCAGCAATTCGTAGAGGCGCAACGCATCCGACGAGATCTGCTCGTACACCGGGGAATGGACCGGCGCGGGCACCAGATACTCGCTGGCTCCTGCGGTATATTTGTTTTCATAGTCATAGAAGCCCTCGACAGGGCGGATTTCCAGCAATGGCAAACGGCGCCCCTGGAGGATCGTGGCGGTCAATTCGCGCCCCGGGATGAATTTCTCGAGCAGGATTTCGCCGCCCGGATCCGCCGCAGCCGCTACGCGCTCGAAGGCCGCGTCAAAGTCCCGCGCCTCGTGAACGATTTCCACGCCGACCGAGCTGCCGGATCCGTTCAGCTTCACGACCACCGGCAGGCCCAGTTCCTGCTCCGCCCGCCGGCGAATCGCTTCCAGGGTCAGTTCTCCGCTCTCCGCGGCCTCCCTCGTTACGCTCAACCAGGCCGGAGTCGGTATCGCCGCCGAGCGCATCACGCGCTTGGTCTGGCTCTTGTCCATGGCAACAGCACAAGCCTCGGCTCCCGAAAAAGCGTAGGGAACCTCCAACACGTCCAGGACCGCCTGCAGATGACCGTCCTCTCCTTGCCCCCCGTGCAAAACGGGGAATACCACATCGGCATTGCGCAGGGCGGTGGATTCGAGCACCGCCCGCACATTCGGAATATCCAGCGCCTCGACCTCGTGGCCTGCTCTGCGTAGCCCCTCGGCAACGGCGCCGCCGGACTGCAGGCTGATCTCACGCTCGGGCGAATCGCCCCCCATCAGTACCAGTACCTTCATTTCGACTCCAGCAGGGCCACCGCCTGCACCGTGATACACTCGCCCCGACCCTCCGGGCCCACTCCTTCGCCGCGAGTCGCCTTGATCGTCAGCCGGTGCGGCTCGATTCCGAGTCGTTCGGCCATTGCGGCTCTCATCTCTTCGCGCCGGGGCCCGATTTTCGGTCGCTCGGCGATGACCACCGTATCGACGTTTTCCACCTGCCAACCGGCCCCTGCGATCAGCTCCGCCGTACGCGCCAGCAGGTCCAACGAGTCCGCGCCGGCCCACTCCGGATCGGTATCCGGAAAATGCGCACCGATATCTTCCAGCGCGGCGGCGCCGAGCAGGGCGTCGATCACCGCATGACAAACCACATCGCCATCGGAATGCCCCAGGGGCCCGGCGTTTTCTTCCGAAAACAGAACCCCTCCGAGAATACAGGGGCGCCCCTGCT
>JANTGJ010000243.1 GCA_024762975.1 Candidatus Krumholzibacteriia bacterium | reverse complement strand
CAGCAATCCTCGACCGCCATCCAGCGGCCAGCTCTTGGCCGCCTCGGTCAGGGCACGATTGAGGGTCTGCGCACCGCCACTGCCGCCGAAAACGAGCACGCGGCTTCCGGGACGGCCCAACGACTCCCATTCGCCGTCGGTCGACTCCCCGGCGAGTGATCCCACAAAGGACGAACGGACGGGATTCCCCGTGGTCATACACTTCTGCTTCCGGAACCAGGTGCCGGCCGCCTCGAATCCCAGGTAGATGCGTTCGGCCCAGCGTCCGACCAATCGATTGGCCGAGCCCGGCACCGAGTTCTGCTCCTGCAGGACGCAGCGGATCCGCAGCAATCGCGCGGCGGTCATGACCGGGCCGATGACATAGCCGCCGGTACCCAGGACCAGATCCGGCCGCCAGAAGATCAACAGCATTAGACTCTGCAGGAGTCCCGCACCGAAGTTCAGCATAAAAAACAGTCGCGCCTTGCCCCCCAGGCCACGGACACCGGACGCCGATACGGCAGTAAAGCGATAACCGGCCCGCGGCACCAGGACACTCTCGAGCCCCTTGCGCGTTCCGACGAAACGCAACTCCACATCCGGCACCAGTTCCTGCAGGGCTTCGGCCACGGCCAGTCCGGGATAGACGTGTCCCCCGGTCCCGCCGCCGGTGACCAGAATACGAAGACGGCCGCTTTGCGGCGCTGCGGGATTCGAACTCACCGAACTTCTGCTCCCGTCAATTGCGATCCCAGCGCCTGCGCCACAAGTGGAACGAGCGACTGCTGCGGTCGATGCTCAAGAGGATTCCGACCGATGCCAGCGCGCCGACCATCGCCGTGCCGCCGAAGCTGACGAACGGCAACGGCAATCCGATCACAGGGAATATACCAGTCACCATACCGATATTGGCAACACCGTAGATCGTCAGTCCCGAGGTCAGGCCCGCTGCGACAGCTCTTCCGAACGGATCCGGACAGCGTGCCGCGATGTCGTAACCGCGCCAGGCGATCACCACCAGGGCGGTCAGGACGAGAAGCGTTCCGGTCAATCCCCACTCCTCGCCCAGCACCGAGTAGACGAAGTCGGTGTGCGACTCGGGCAGGAAGGCGAACTTGTTGTGACTCTGCCCCACGCCCAGTCCGCGCCAGCCGCCGGCGCCCAATCCGATCAGGGACTGGTGGACCTGATGCGCATAGTCGCCGTGGAGCAGGCCGGCCGTCCAGTCGGCAAACCGGGTCTGCAGTTTCGTCGAGAAGGGCACGATCGCGGCGCCGGCGACGATCAGCCCGGCCAGCAGAACCGCCAGCCTGCGCAAGGAGAAACCGCTGACCAGAAAAATCGTCAGGGTCACGCCGATGACAACCAGCACGTTGCCGAAGTTCGGTTGAAGGACCAGCAGGACAATCAGGGGTACCGGCCCGGCAGCCAGGAGGATTCCCAGTTGCCGCCATGAATCGGCAGCCGCGCCCCGAGTATTGGTCGCGCGCTCGGCCAGAAAAAAGATCAACGCGACCTTGGCGGCCTCGACCGGCTGGATGGAGATTCCGAATACCACGATCCAACGATTGATTTCGCGATCCTCGAAGAGCGTGGCGGCCACAAGTGCCAACCCGGCCGCGAGCGCGATTCGGTTCAGCCACGGTTTGCGCCAGATGCGGTAGTCGAGCTGGAAGCAGGCGAACAGCATCACCGTACCGGCGGCAATCATGAAGATGTGCTTGGCGATGACATAGTATTGTCCCAGCGGCGTGGCACGTGCGAGGTCCGTGTAGCTGCCGGTACCGTAGACGACGATGGACCCCAGCAGGAGCAACACGAAAACGGAACTCAGCAGCCACAGGTCCGAGGTCTCGAGGTTGCCGGCAAACCCACGCAGTCGTCTGATCACGGTTCCATCCTTCGTTCTGCGGCCGGATCCATCCGGCCGGATCAGGGCTCGAGGGTACTCAACCGGCGGCCGCCGCCCGCGGCAGCGCCTCGGCGCCGATCGCCAGCGCCGCGGCCACGAAAGCTTCGCCACGGGCACGATAACTGGGGAACTGATCGAAGCTGGCGCAGGCCGGGCTCAGAAGCACATCCGTGCGTCCGTGCTCGTCCCCCTGTGCGAGCCGGTCCGCAACCCGGACCGCTTCATCCATCGATTCCACCCGTACCGTCGGAACCGTGCCATCCAGGATCCTGCCGATGGCCGGACCTTCAGCGCCCAACAACACCGCCGTGTGCACCCCGGACATCACCGCGCGCAGCGGAGCGTAGTTTTCGCCCTTCCCGCTGCCGCCGACGATCAGAACGACGGACCGTTCGATCCCCTGCAGCCCCGAGCAGACGGCGTGAACATTGGTCGCCTTCGAGTCGTCGATGAACACGACCGTTCCCTTGCGCGCGATCCGCTCGTGCCGATGCGCAAGACCGGGAAAATCCTTCAATCCCGTGGCAATCGCTTCGGGATTCATCCCAAGTGCCAACCCTGCGGCCGAACACGCCAATGCATTGAGCAGGTTCGGAGGCGATTGCAGGGAAATCTCGTCCGAACGCACCAGCGGCCGGCAGGTCCCGGCCACCGGGGCCATTAACTCTCCCCCGGCGTAGTAGACGTCGGCACCGTGATCGTGCTCGCCGAAAACCCGTGGCGATGCCGGCGTTTCCCAGCGGCGTCCCAGATCACACTCACTCCAGACCACATAGGTTCCGCCGGGACGGACGTGCGAAGCGATCGGGCGTTTCGCTTCCCAGTAGGCGCGGAGATCCTCATAGCGATCGAGATGATCGGGCGCGAGATTCAGCAACACTCCGACCTCGGGAGCGAACTCGCGCACCGTTTCCAGCTGGTAGGAAGAGACCTCGACGACCGCCAGATCCTGCGGCTCCAGTCGATCGGCCACTTCGCACAGCGGAGTGCCCACGTTGCCCAGCGCGTGCGCCTTCCACCCGCAGCGGCGTCCCAGATGGGCCAACCACTCGGTAGTCGTCGTCTTGCCGTTGGTGCCGGTGACGGCAGCCATCCGGGCCCGACAAAAGCGGGAGCCCAGTTCGAGTTCGCCCAGGACCTCGATCGACGCATCCAGGCCCTGCAGCAGCGGATGGGACAGCGGAACACCGGGGCTGACCACGACGGCTTCGGGCAGGGCTCCTCGATTCGCGGAGGGTCGCCGGCCGCCGGTCAGGAGTTCATCGAAAGCCCGGGGTGCCAGATCGGACAGGCCTTCGCGCTCCCACCGGCGGTCGACGGCGTCCTCGTCCGCGTCGTCCAGCCCGATGACGCTCGCGCCGTGTCGCCGCAACAGGTCCGCCGCCGCGCATCCACTGCGCGCCAGTCCCAGGACCCAGAAAGTGCGGTCATTCACACTCGTCGTCATCGCTTCTTCCATTTTCCTCTACTGCAGTTTCAGTGACGACATC
>JANTGJ010000242.1 GCA_024762975.1 Candidatus Krumholzibacteriia bacterium | reverse complement strand
CCTCTTCCCGTTTGTCGTTTGATCTACTTCAACAACAACATCTTCTTCTGCTGGATCAGGTCCCCACTCTTCAGCTGGTACAGGTAGGTGCCGCTGGCGACGCTGGCGCCGCTGCGGTCCTTGCCATCCCAGACCACCTGGTTCGGCCCTTCGGCCATCCGGCCATCCACCAGCGTGCGAATCAGCTGGCCGCGCAGGTTGAATACCTTCAGGCTGGTGTGCCCCGAATGCGGCAACTCGAAGGCGATGGTCGTCGTCGGGTTGAACGGATTGGGGTGATTCTGGTTCAGCGCGAAGCGACCGGCCGGAACGTTGTTCACCGGCGTTGCCGCATTCTCCTGGATGCTCAGATTGTCGATCACCCAGCCCCAACTGTTCACGTAGCCGTCGGCGTACAGGCGGAATCGCAACAGCACGATGTCCTGCGCGGCGAAGGTGTCCAGCAGGTTGTAGCTGCGCGAACGGAACATGCTGCTGTCACCGTTGCTTCCGCTGTTGTAGGCGTTCAGCCAGTCACTGTCCTGTCGAGCGTCGTAGCCGGGACCCAGCGGCACCCACGTCGCGCCGTCCAGACTGCCCTCGACGATGACGTAGTCCCAGAACGAACTGTCGCCATAGAGGGTGCCCGAGTTGCCGGGCTCAACGATCGCCACCTCGTCGAAGCTGACCGTCGCATTGGCGGCGGCGACCTGGATCGGCTGCGCCAACACGGCAACCAGGGTCTCACCGTTCTGGTAGTCGTGAGGCGAATGCAGGGCCTGGCCGGCAAAGCCGGAATTCGAGCGTACCTCGAAGGTACCACTGCCCAGACCGGTGAAATCCGATCCTCCGCTCTCGAAGTCGTTGACATACGAGTAGGCCGGGTTCGGCAGGGCCAATACCTCGACACTCTTGGTGACCGAGTCGTAGCCGGAGCCGCCGATGAAACTGCGCAGGAAGATCGTCCGGGTACCGCTGGTCAACACCGGCACGGCAATACTCTCAGTGTACTTGGCCGCGTTGGCCGGCAGCGTCTGGTACACCGAACCGTCCATCCACAACTGCGTCGAATCCGCGGCCGAGCGGAGATTCACGTCGATGATAAGGTCACCGCTGGGCGGCTGATACAGGCTCTCCAGCAACGGATTGAAGGTCGATCCAACGATCAACGATGGAATCTCGACACTCCAGACTCCGCGACCGTGGGACGCGACGACGACTTCATCCTCGACGATGTGCAACTGCCAGATGCCGACGTTCGGCAGGCCGTTATCAGCCATGGCCCAGGTTGCGCCGTTGTCCAGCGATTCGATCAAACCGATTTCCGTACCGACCCAGATTCGGTTCGGATCATCCGGGAAAACAACCAGGTCGTAGACGGCGACATCCGGGAAGCCGTTGGTGCTGACCGTACCGGTCCCGAATCCCGAGAGATCCGTCCAGGTCACACCCAGATCCTCGGTGCGCAGGATTTTCGGACGCTCGGCAAACGAGAACAGCGCGTATGCCGTGTTCGGTTGGGTCGGATGGGTGGCGATCCCGGAGATTCCGCCCATCGTCACGTCGGGATAGATCGTGGTGCCGTGGAAAGTGGCGCCGCGATCGGTCGAGACGTTGATCAGGCCGTCGGCGTCCATCCGGGCCCCGGCCCAGACGATGTCCGCATCGGCCTGCGAAACGCGCACGTCCATGAACGAGCTGACCGAGGACCACTCCGGATAGGCGATCGAAGCCAATGTCCAGTTGCCGCCGAAATCACTCGAATGCCAGACACCGCTGGCGCCGACCGCGTACACGTCGTCCGGCGATTCGTGCGACGAAGCGATCTTGGTGATGAACGGAGCGTTGCCGCTGCCGTAATCGATCGGACCGATGGCCGACGACCACGACTGTCCACCGTCCAGCGAGCGCTGGATCCCATTGTACTGGAAGCCGCCCATCATCTTCAGCGGATCGTTGAAGTGCCAGTGCGTCTCGTAGCCGTCGCCGCCGATGTCGAAGGACCAGAAGTCCAGCGCCGACGGATCGGTGACCGAATGCCAAGTGCCATTGTCCTGCATGCCGCCCGAGTAGGCATCGCGGCCCGGCGCCTTGTCCACGCCGTAGAACTGTGTCGTGATCATGCCGTCCTTGGGCGCATACCATCCGGTGTCGCCGCTGGTCGTGACTCCCACGCCACCGTCGTTCGAATTCAACAGGCGCCAGGCACCGCCGCTGTCGTTCAGCACCACCAGGTAGTGCTCGTCGACGTGGACGCTGCCCTGGCTCAATTGCGTCGTCGTGCGATTGGTGCCGTTCAGGTCGATCCGCCACAGGCGGATGCCGCCCACATAGACGATGTCCGTATCGAAAGGATGGGCGACGATGCAGTTGTCATACCAGCCTTGTGCGCCCAACCAGTTCGGCTCGGTCCCGCTCTCGAAAGTCTCGTTCCAGGTCGCACCGCCGTCGCTGGAGACGTACAGCTCCGAATGGTCCGTGCCCTCGGCCGCGGCATACACGTAGTTCGTGTTCGCCGGCGAGATGGCCAGCTCGAAGCGGCCGCGGAAGTCGGAGATCCCCGAGTTGCTCAGGGTCCAGGTATCGCCCGCGTCGGTCGAAACCAGGATGCCCTTCTCGGAGATCGCAGCGTACTGCTTGTTGAAATTCGTCGGATCGGCGATGACCTGCTGGATCTTCTTCACGCGATCGTAGGTGCCCAGGTCGGTCTCGGTGTACACCGCGGTCCAATTCGCGCCGCCGTCGGTGGACTTGAAGATGTGCGATTCGGGATTCAGGCTCTGCTTGTAGCGACCCGTCGTCGTCGAGCAGACCACGATATCCGGGTTCGTCGGATCGATGATGATCCGCGAGACGTTGTGGAAATCCACGTCGTTGATCGTCGAGGCCAGGTGCGTCCAGGTCGCGCCCCGGTCGGTAGACTTCAGGATTCCGTTGCCGTGGATCGTATCCACGTTGTAGAAGCTCTCGCCCGTACCGGCGTACATCACGTCCGGATTCGAGGCGGCCTGCGCCAGCGACTGCACCGACAGCACCGGGAAGTCCGGCGTCAGGTCGGCCCAGGTTACGCCGGCGTCGGTTGTCTTCCAGATACCGCCGCCGACGCTGCCGAAGTACCAGGTATTGTTCGTGGCATCCCCGGGATCGACGACGATCGCCCGCGCGCGACCGGCGACATTGCCGGGACCGCGATTGATCCAGGGCAGCGGAACCGCCTTGAGCGGGCTGAGGCGGGTCTTGGCCTTGTTCAGCTCCCGCACCCGGTAACCCGGTTCGTACTCGGCGAAATCCCGATCCGCCGGCACGGTACGATCGTAAAGCGCCTGGGCGAACAGATCGGGATTCTCCTGCAGCGGGCGGCCTTCGCGATGGGCCAGGATCCGATTGATCTTGTGACCGTATTTGTAGTGCTCGGCCGAACCGGGCAGTGCATGTTGTTGCTTCTGGATCAGATCCGCCAATTGGGCATCCCAGAGCGACTCGTCATTCTGAACGCTGCGGGTCGAGGGAACGAGCGTAGAACCGCCGACCGCGAAGATCAGGGCGATCGCAGCGACAGCAAAGAACACGGGGATGCGAC
>JANTGJ010000241.1 GCA_024762975.1 Candidatus Krumholzibacteriia bacterium | reverse complement strand
CCCGGTGGATCGACAAAGATCTGTTGCGGCAACAGGTCGCGGAAAAGACTGTGCATGCCGGTGACCGGGTCGCACACCGACATGGCATGCAGGGTGTCGCCGTGATAGCCATTGCGGGGGCTCAGAAAACGGAGCTTGGATTTCCGTCCCTGCGCGATCCAATACTGGACCGCCATCTTCATCGCGGCCTCGACCGACACGGACCCGGAGTCGGCAAAGAACACCGCCTGCAGCGGGTCGGGGGTCAAGGCAACCAGGGTCTCGGCCAGCTGCACTCCCGGCTCATGGGTGAGACCACCGAACATGACATGCGCCATGTCCTGCAACTGCACCTCGATCGCCGCGTTCAGGCGCGGATGGTTGTAGCCATGCACCGCACACCACCAGGATGACATGCCATCGATCAGCGAACGGCCATCCTCCAGGTACAGCCTGACGCCACGTGCCGAGCGCACCCCGAATAGCGCCATATCCGCCCCGAAGGAACTGTAGGGGTGCCAGACGAGGGATTTGTCGCGCTTTACAAGGTCCAAAGTCAGATGAGAAGACTTCGCGCTATTCGAAGCCATTTGACGGTAGTGCAGTTATTTTCTCGCAACGATTGAATACTACAAGATTCTGTTTAGCAGGATTTCCTCCAGCACTGCTCTCCAGGTGACGCAATGCTTCCATTATTGTCCCTGTCCCAGCCCTTGGCCCCCAAGCTGTTGATTTCCAGGAAACCGTCCCCGTCGTTGGCGCCACCACTGACAGGAGTCGCCCTTACGGTAAAGGTCGTTGTTGTCGGAGCCGGCGAAGAAGGGAACGCTATCGTATAACGAGCCGTTCCGTCCCGAGGACTGCTGGAGAAGGGGAGCGTTATCGGGTTGTTACTCGAATCAACGTAAGAGCTGTTCTCAGTAAAATAGCGCTCCATGAAGCTGGCCAGTTCCATCAGGTCTGCCTGGGCCTCGGCGCGATAGGATTTGCGCACCTGGCTCAGGTAGGAGGGATAGGCGATGGCGGCGAGAATGGAGATGATCACGACCGTGATCATCAGTTCCAGGAGGGTGAAGCCGCGTCGGCGCCGAGTCGAACCGGCCGCGTCCATACATTTTTTCTGATTGGCTGTCATTTCCTGATCCAGATTTCCGTTACCACGGGTGTGCCAAGTGTGTATGTGACGATCAGGCCCATATCATGCCCCACCATTAGGGGGACAACGTCCTGAGGCCTTCGCCCCCGAAGGCCCACCCAGCGCACCTCATCTGCGAGACGGTAGGTCTGGCCACCAAAAGTAACTGACTTCGTCGCAAAATCTATACGCTGCAACGGTGCCTCAAGTTCGGGTCTGCCCCAAGCCGTGCTAAGAGTGCAGACAAGCAACCAGCCAAGCATGCCCCCCCGAATCAACAAACGTTTCATCATCCGACTCCTCTATTCTGGAAATACCCAGCCATTTCTCAAAGACGTACCGCTGAGCCACTCACCGGATCTGCCACCAGGACTGCCGTCCGGTCTTGGTACTGCGTGCGCCCGCGGTCTTCTCAATGCCGCCTTCCGATCCACCCGCATAACGGTACTCCCGGTCGCCCACTCGAATTACAGCCGGGGTCTTGGTGATCCCCACCGTCGACTGTTTGCCGGAAACCATTAAGCCAACCACATCCGTCGGATCATCGTCGTCATCATGATCTACGTAGTGATAGTCCTCAGCGTCGAAGGACCCGTCATTGTTGAAATCGAAGGGCGAAACCGAAGGCTGACTGCCATCGATCGCGGTCAGATCCATTGTCCAACTGGTACCACCGAAGTTGCAGGGGTTGGCATCGGGAATCATGGTGGTAAACAGGACACGTCCATCGTGCAGTATGGGCGAGCTGACCACCCGCTCGCCTTTCGCCACCGTGGTGCTGACGGTGATGTTGCCATCTCCATCGGTGCTCCATACCGTCGGCGTCACCAGGTCCATAAACCACCCCTTGCGCTCCGCCGGGTCGTCGTCTGTGGTTTCGGGGTCATCGACGTCATAGTTGACCGTATTGCTGGAAGTAATCCGGATATTGAAAGGCTGATCACTTTCCGCATCATCCTGGAGCGTTTCCTCGATGAGGATCTTCTGTTCCACCAATTCACTTCTTCCCGAAACAGTCTCGCCATCTTGGTTCTGGTTGTTGCTATCCACGAGGCCATCCCAAATACCGTAAAGCGTCTGCACACCGGTCGATGTAACGTCGCTGGTTTCAACGTATTTCCCCGTGCCGAAAAAGACCATCCTTCCGTTTGACGGATGCTTCGCCACGTCCACCTTGGCGGTGATCGGCTGGGCATTGCCGGAACCATCGGTCGCAGAGAACAATGGCAACGGCGTGTTTCCCTGCTTGAACGCCACATCCCACTGGTTGGTATTGCTTCCGGTCACATCGAACTTCCACAGCTTGCCGAACAGGTCTCCGGCATAGATATAGTCCGCAATTCCATCGTTGTTGATATCCACCACAGTGGGTGTGGACAAACCGTTCTTGGTGGTCGCATCGCCGGACCCCGTATCCAGCTTGTAGACCGTGCCATCGTCCAGGTCCCTGATGAACAGGATCGCCTTGCCCGAAGCCGAGTCATAGCCGTTACCGAAGATGGCGGCCCAGTTACCGTTGTCCATGCGGGCCACGGTCGCCTGGCCAATCGTGTAGCCCAGGTCGGTATCGTCGGTCAGTTCCCACAGGACCTTGCTCGCATCCATGCTGTCCGGGTCGGTGACGTCCAGCGCGAACACCGCCTTGCCGCCGCCCCCCAGGGTGCCGACCAGGATCGTCTTCCAGGCACGCGTCCCGGCATCGGCATCAACGAGGAGATAAGCGTCACTGGCACGTGAAGGGCCATCCACGAAGTAGCGATGGGCATAGCTGGGCTCGGTGAGTTCATGCAGGTTGGCAAATACCGCTTCAGGCACATAGGCAAACTTCTCGGCCCCGGTCCCCGGGTCGAAGGCCTGGGTAGTGGAATTCCAGGTGCCGGCATCGAAGGCGTGCAGCATGCCATCGTTGGAGCCCACGTAGATCACCTTGCTGCGCGTCGGATAATTGCCCCCGTCGTCTCCGTTCCGAAAATCGATGTAACTGGAACCCTCGGTACCGGACAGTTTGTGATATCCATAGTCGTCCTGTGCCACCCGCCAGGGATCCGAGTTCACGATATCGCCCAGCACCCCGTTGGTACGATTACGCAAGGCCCCGCCGTTACGCTGTTCATTGCTTGCGTCCCCGCGCAACCAGGCCAGGCGTTTTTGTCCCAATACACCGGACGTCGCATCGGTCGCATCGTAATCCGGATCGAGGTGGGTTCTCTGCGCATCATTCAGACTGTCCCAGAGGAACAGAGCCCCTCCCCCGGCATTCGAGTTCAGGGTCGAATCGTGCGTAAGTATGGTCCTGGAGGCCGCGGTGGGTATCAGGCTGGCCGCATCCCAGGTCGCGGTCTGCGCCACATCGCCATTGGTCGCATCCACCTGGTAGGCGAGAAACTGGCCGTGCCAGTCGGTGCTGTCGAAACGCGCCTGGTATACGAATGTCGAGGAATTCAGTC
>JANTGJ010000240.1 GCA_024762975.1 Candidatus Krumholzibacteriia bacterium | reverse complement strand
CGGTTATGATCCGATCTTTGTGCCGGCCGGCCAGACCCGTACCCTGGCCGAGTTCGAGGATGCCGAAAAGAATGCCATCAGCCACCGTGGCCAGGCGTTCCGGAGGCTGATTCGTGCGGCCCGAGCGGCGTACGGAGTTTGACAAGGCCGGGTCCGGGGCCTATTGATTTCCCCCCTGGGTCGGGGTGTGGCGCAGTCCGGTAGCGCACCTGCTTTGGGAGCAGGGTGTCGGAGGTTCGAATCCTCTCACCCCGACCACTCGTTTCCCCGTTTGATTTGCATCCTCGCCCCGTTTGCGGTATCCTCATCTCGATCTCGCCCCAATATTCTTGCCCAAATTCGCAAAAGCGTATTGCTCAAACAGTTTGATTTGCGGGCGCATTGCGCCTCGAAAGTGTAATGGATTCATCCCATGAGAGACTATGTGGCCGAATATGCCGTCGCTGACGGTATCGTACGTGTATTTCTGGAAACCTTTGCTCCCGGTGCCGAATCAGGACCTCTGTTGATCGGCTTGGAGCATCCCAATGGTGGCGTGGAGTACCCGAGTATTCCCACGGTCAGCGATCGCAGCGAGGCGATGAACGAGATCCGTAAGGAATTTCATGGCCATGATTTGCGATTCTGCGTTTGAATCGAAACATTGAGCGATTCGGTGGGATATGGTATCGTGACAGGGTCTTGACAGGTTCTGTACCCGATTTCACGACCTGCGGAGGGCTCCATGAAGAGATTCCCATCGTTCGGTAGGATTCGGTTGTTGATGAACTGCACGCTGATCCTGGTGGTGACCGCGGGGCTGCCGGCTCGGGCCGCTCCGCCACAGGCTACCTGGCATCTCGGACTGCGGACCACCGGCTATTTTTACCAGACTGAAGACTTCAACGGCCGAAACGATGACCAGGCGCAGGGGTACCAACTGCTCAGTGCCTCGGCACGAGGTCTTGGTGGCGGGCGGTATGC
This sequence comes from Candidatus Krumholzibacteriia bacterium, assembly GCA_024762975.1. Classification (GTDB taxonomy): domain Bacteria; phylum Krumholzibacteriota; class Krumholzibacteriia; order LZORAL124-64-63; family LZORAL124-64-63; genus JANTGJ01. Next base: position 2,630 of record JANTGJ010000240.1, on the reverse strand, counting down.
GGTTCGTCTCTCGGGACGTCTGGCCAACGATCTGGAGATCCGCCCGTCCGCTTTCGAGACATCGAAGCTGTATAGCGGCTACCTCGAGGCGAAGCTGGGCCGTGGCACACGTGCACGAGTAGGACGCCAACTCGTCCTGGACGGGGCCCACTACCAGACCCTGGATGGCGCTTGGCTCGGATGGAGCCCGGGCAGCCGCGATGAGTTTTCAACCTGGGGTGGCGCTCGCGCGCCGCTGACGCGGGCGGCGGAAATCGGGGATTTCGAGGATGAATCCACCCTGGGAGCGCGTTGGGCCCGCAAGTGGAATCCGCGACTGCGGTCCGCGCTGTCGCTGGCGATGACCGAACGCTTCGGCCTGGTTTCGCAACAGCCGATCGGGCTCGAGACTGCGTTGCAGGCGACGCGGTCGATCCGGACTCTGGCGCGCGCGGTCTACGATCTGGAAAACGAGTACTGGAGTCGGCTGCAAGCGCAGGCTCGCTGGCAGCCGACGAGTGGACCGTGGTCGGCCTCGGCGCAGTTCGTCGACCGCCGGCCCTTCATCGCACCCGGCTCGTACTTCTACCGCTTCACCAATATCGAACGGGTTCGCATTCTCCGCGCCGCCCTGCGCCACGAACGAAAGAACGGCTTCGGCGCCGAGGCCGAGGGATTCGCGTCGATCATGGACAACCGTTCGGCCTCGCGGATGGGACTGGCCCTGCTCGTACCCGGTGGTCGCGTCGGCTGGTCGGTACGCCTGGGTGACCGGGGCGAGGAGGATCGTTTCTACGGCGAATACGGCCGTGCTGTAACCCGTTGGCTGCGTGCCGAAGCTGCCGCCACCTTCCAGACCTACGCGCTGTTGAGCGATGCGCCGACCGATCTGGATCGCGAACTGACGACCTTCTCGGCGCGCATCCGCGCACGCCTGCGTCCCGGCCTGCGGCTGGTGGCCGAGGTGCAAAGTCTGGACAATCCGCTCTACAGCAAGGACATGCGCTTCCTCTGCGGGATTGATTTGACCCGCAGCGGTGGTGCCATCGCATCGGGCCTGGGCCACGGGGGGTGGTTGCAGTGAAGAACCTGATCCTGATCGCGACGCTGATGATCTCCGTCGGGGCTGCTGCCCAGGACGAGATCATATTTCCGCACGACATCCACATCGAGCAGGAGATCGCCTGTACTGATTGCCACGCGGGAATCGAAGCAGCGACCGCCGTTGGCGAGCGATTCATGCCTGCGATGGATTTCTGTTCCGACTGTCACGAGGTGGACGACGACGAGCAATGCGTGATGTGCCACACCTCGCCCGACGACGCGGGTGATTATCCCGAGAGAATTTTCGGGGCCCAATTTTTCTCGCACGCCGCCCATGGCGGAGCCGACATCGAGTGCGCCACCTGTCATGGTATTTTGGCGGAATCGGAACCGCGGATCCCGGGCAAGCCGGACTGTCGGGCCTGCCATGCGACCGCCGAGTTTTTCACCGACTGCGGCTTGTGCCACGCCGACCCGGCTCGACCGATTCCGTCCTCCCACCACAACAACTGGTTGACCCAACATGCGTTGCCGGCCCGGACGGCGCCTGGAGCCTGCTTCCAGTGCCATACCGAGTCCGGCTGCGAGGAGTGTCACGGCGGAGACAATCTGCGTCCGCGCAGTCACGGTTTGAACTTCGAGTTCGCCCATTCGATCGTCGCGCTCGGAAACGAGATGGAATGTGCAGCCTGCCACCAGGACCCGCAGTACTGCAGCTCCTGCCATATTGCCGAGCGGGTGATCCCGCGGAGCCATTCGCGCGCCGACTGGATGAACGGGTCCGACGGCGGACGCCACGCGATGGACGCTTCCTTCGAGATGGAACAGTGCATCGCCTGTCACGACTTGGGCAACCAGGCACCGACCTGTGCCCGATGTCACGGAGGTTGAGCCCATGATGCATCACGATGGACAACGATTCCGTGACCTGGCCCGACTGGCCGTCCTGGTGGCGCTGTTCGGGATCGGAGCCTGCTCCGAGCGCGTGGACGACCCCCAACTCTCGTCCCACGGCACGGCATGGATGCAGCTCTCAAGCGCTGATTTCCATGGGGCCGTGGTCCGAGAAGATGGAGCCGAGTCGTGCCGTGCCTGCCACGGCGATGACTACGAAGGTGATCATGGCGTGCCGGGGTGTACGAGTTGTCACGACGGTCTGGGCGGGCATCCAATGGGGTGGGTCGAAGGCACAGTCCACGGCGCAGTCGTGGCGTCCACCGGCACGGCGGAGTGTGCGACCTGTCACGGTGCCGATTTCGGCGGCGGCTGGAGTGGGATCGGTTGTTTCACCTGTCACGAGGGACCGGGCGGACACCCCGCCGGGTGGGGAGCCGAGGGTCAGCACGGACCGGTGGTGGCGCAGGCAGGAGCGGCTGGCTGCGCCCGTTGCCACGGTGAGGATTATCTGGGCGGAAGCAGTGGAATTTCGTGCTCTGCCTGTCATCACGGCATCGGTGGACACCCTCTCGGCTGGGCCGACGGTGACCGGCACGGCGCGGCGGCTGCGGCCGATGTCGACGCCTGCGCCGGATGCCACGGAGCCGACTACCAGGGATCCTGGAGCGGTGTCGGCTGCTTCACCTGCCACGACGGCCCGGGGGGGCACC
>JANTGJ010000239.1 GCA_024762975.1 Candidatus Krumholzibacteriia bacterium | reverse complement strand
CATCTGGTAACCTTCGAGTTCTCCGTTGAACAGGCCGGAATAGACCACCGTGTCTCCGCGCGCGAAGAAATTCGCCTGCAGATCGCCGCGGGCATGGAACCCGATGGTCAAATCGATCAGGTTCTCGACCTCGGGAATGCTTACGCCGTGGGCATCGACCGCGAGGTCCAACAGACCGTCCCAGCGCCGGAAGCCCTCGACGCGGACCTCGTTGCCATTCAGTTTTCCGAAGGCCGAAGGTACGGCAAATTCCTGGTCATCGATGACGATCTCGCCTCGCAACCCGGTCAGGAGGCTTTCCCGGGTATCCCAAGCCACATCGCAACCGTGCAACATCAGGTGGATTCGATCCCCCGAGTGGACGCTGCCATTCCATTCCACATGCGAGACTCTTTCGAGCAGGCGGCCGTCCGACCCGCTGAACTCGAGAAACGCACCCTGGATCTCGAGTTGGTCGATCCCCAGGCGGACAAATCCAGCGTCCTTTTTCCCGGCGGTTTCCGGCTCGGTGTCGTGATGGTTGCCGAGACGCGCATAGACTTCCGGCCGTTGGACCACCAGCTTGCGCAGGCGCGGCGTTTCACCGGTGAGATCTGCAAGACTGAAATCCGCGCGCACCGTATCGGCTGAAATCAGCGTCAGGCCGCGGTCACTTCCCGGCAGGGAAACCGAAACACCGTACAGATCCATCCCCTCGAAGGGCCGGATGCGGAAATCGGCGACCTTCACCGTGCCGCCGCCCTGACTCATCAACTGGCGGGTGACCAAGCGCGAAAGAAACGGCGCCACCACCCTGGGATGCGTACCCACCCACGCCAGCACGCCCAGGATCGCCAGCCAGGCGATCAGGATCGGCAGTCGGGTCGGTCGAATCCAGTGCATCAAAACGGATACCCCAGGCTGAAGTGCCATACCAGCTTCGGATCCCGCACATCCTTGTCCAGTCCCTTGTAACGAGCGCGTTTGAGTGGGATTCCCACATCCACCCGTACCGGACCGATGGGCGTTTCGAATCGCACTCCGGTACCATAGCTGAAGCGGTAATCCCAGGCTCGGGTCGAGTTGGGGTCGGTCGGGTCCCCCGGTTCCGAGGTCAGGCGGAAGGATCGCCAGCGCAGATCCTCAATCCGCTCCCACACATTGCCCCCATCGAAGAACAGCACGGAGCCCAGCTTCCAGCGGCTCAGCCAGGGCAGGGGAAAGCGCCATTCCAGATTCGTCAACAGCAGGTAGTTCCCGCCCCGGGCGGGATCGTCCGGCAGCAGTACGTCGGAGGTATAGTTCAGAAAATCCAACTCGTCCTGATCGGTGACCTGGGGCCCGAGGCTGTTGTGCCCGTAGCCGCGCACCGTCGAACCTCCACCGGCGAAGAAACGGTCATCGTAGGGCACACCATCGGCTCCCCGATCCGCGGACTGGCCATAGGGCCAGGCGCCGCCGAGCATGACCCGCGCTGCCAGGACACCGCCCAGCGGGACTCGTTGATACTTCTGCCAGGAAGCCGTCGCCCTGAAAAAACTGTAGTCGCCACCGGCAACGCCGCCGGCCAGCTGCGTCGTGCCGATCGCATACATGCCACCGGCCGGACGGAACGGATCATCGCGGTGATCGATGTAGATTCCCCAGTTCAGTGACCGGGTCTGGGTCAGCGTCACTCCGGTCTGGTCGAACCGTTCCTGGATGTCGTCCGGCGCCCCGGGATGGGGTTCCGGATCCGTCACCTTCAGCCCGAGGTAGACATTGTTCGTCACTCGGCGGCTGGCCTTCCAGGTCGAGCCCACGTTGAATCCATGGATCTGCAGATTCAGACCCGACTCACCGCGCGTTTCCCGACGCAGGAAAGCTTCGACATCGGCACTGAAACGACTGTCATATAGTCGCGGATTGACGTAGGTCGCGTCGGCCAGGTAATTCAACTGCCCGTCGGCGAAAGCGACGGAATTCCCGACGACGTCTTCCACGTTCCACGATCCGCGCCCCCGCAATTGCAGGCGGCGGCCCGAGCCCCACAGGTTGTGGTGGCCCCAGGAGGCGAGGACCCGGACCCGCTCCTGGCTCCCGGTACCCAGACCCAGTTCGTAGTAGGCGGGTTTGCGTTCGATGACACGCACCTCGAGCGATACCAGTCCCGTAGTCGAGTCCGGATCCACCGGTGCGATCGAGACATCCCGGAACAGCGAAGTCAGCAGCAAACGATGGCGCGATTCCTCGACCCGGTTCCAGTACAGCGGTTCGCCCGGGTCGATGACCACTTCGCGGCGCAGCAGATTGTCGGCCGACCGTTGATTGCCGGCCAGGCGAATATCGCGCACCGTGTAGATTCGGCCGGGTTGAATCCGGTACAGGATCTTCGCTCCAGGCTGACCGTTTCCGACCGTCGGCAGAAGAGTCATTTCCGGTTCGACCCGTACCTTCAGATAGCCCCGGTTCTGGAACCAGCGCATCAGCGAAAAGATATCACCCCCGAAGGCGTTCAGATCAACCGGCGCCGGCTGTCCCTCGACCCGTCGCAGCACGCTGCGCAACTGCGCTTCGCTTGCGGCCTCGATCCCCTCGAAGTCCACGCTGCGGATCAATGTGCGCGGCCCCTCGTGGATGGAGATATACAGGGCGTCGCCCTTGTCCACGACATTGATGACCGAGTCCAGCGAGACACTCACCTGGTGAAAGCCCCGGTTGCGATAGTACCCCGACAGCAGGTTCAGTTGGGTCTCGATCAGGTGGGGTTTGTAGCGTGGGATCTCCAGGAACCGGCGCCAATTCGGCTCGCGAATCTGCAGGACCTGCTTCAGGTCGCCGTCGCTGAAGGCCTCGTTCCCCTGCAGATGGATCTGGAAAAGGCGCTGATCCTCCAGACCGAAATCCAGCTCCTCGTCGGCGAGCGTCGGCGGAACGGCCAGAACCAGCAGCAGGATCGCTCCCAGCAGATGCCGGTACATCGGTCGCACTCGAAATCCGTGACAAAACAGGCGCCCGGGTGTTATGCATTGTGGGTTCCGAATCCCATGCCGCAACCGGGCCGAGGCCCGTACGGTTTCATGATTCGGAAGGCTGCCCGTATTCACGTTCTCAAACCTCTTGACCCGATGCCCCGGAGGGGTCCATGAGCCGGATCGGTATCCGCATTGCCCGTTTCGTTCCCTGCGTCGTGCTGTGCGCCTTATGCTTCAACGGCTGCCGGGAGGAATCACCTCCGTTGCAGTTGGCCGACCTGAGCGACGGCGAATCCCTCTATCTGACGCGCGTTGTCGTCCTGGAGCGCGCCAAGGCCATCGCCCTGGTTGATCGCAAACTCGGCAACACCCTGCTGGATTCCCTGCACACCGCATGGGGAGACAGCGCGCTCCAGCAAGCATTGGCCGGAGCACCGACCGACCCCACCCGTTCGAGCCGAGTCCACGAGTTGATGGGCCGCATCCTCGAGGCCGAACGGGACTCGCTACTCGATGCCGCCCGACCCGACCGGCTCGGTGCCCCCTTGCCGGATCCCCCGCCGAGAGCGGTCGAAGAAGCGAAGAAAAAATAGATCCCGCTCTCCTAGTGCCCCGTCACCTTCCAGACGTCCAACACGATCACGAAGGTCATGAACAGCAGCAGGATGATCAGACCCATC
>JANTGJ010000238.1 GCA_024762975.1 Candidatus Krumholzibacteriia bacterium | reverse complement strand
AAGGCCTACTTCAATTTGAAGAGCTATGAGTCGCGGGCGCAGTTCGGCACCTGGCTGAACCGGATCAAGGTGAATCATTGCCTGAATCACCTGCGCCGGCAGAAGGGGAAATCCTTCGTGGACGTGGAGGAGCCGGGGCTCGAGGGCCAGGACGCACTGCGTTCCCCCTGGGTGGCCGATGCCGGAGCCGAGCGGGATGAGGCAAGACGCCGCATCGGTGACACGCTCGACCGGCTCCCGGAGTCGTTGCGGGTCCCGCTGATCCTGCGCGACATGGATGGACTGTCCTATCAGGAAATCGCTGACGAGATGGATCTCGGATTGTCGGCGATCAAGATGCGCATCAAGCGTGCACGGGAGGAATTCCGTGCACTGTACGAGCAGGAGCCTCCGCGTGAGTGACCACGAGCACCAGGACCGAGACGATCACGGAGCCCGGAACGGGCCCTCCGCGATCAGCGAACTGGCCGACCTGGAGATCGAGGTCAGTCCCGAGCTGCAAGGCCGCGTAGTACGCGATATCAACCGGCGCACGCTGGCAGCCGACTCGCTCGATTTTTCGTTTACCGTGATGTCGCAGATTTTCTGGGAGCACCTGCGCACATTGATCGAATCATGGCCGAGCCGGAAGCAGACAACGCCTCCAGCAGAGGATTAAGCCCGCCAACGGGGAAATGGGAGAAACCATGGATTCCGGATTTCGACCGCAAGAAGCCCTCTACTCGGTGCTCGACTCCCTGACCGGAGCCGTCGCCGGTTTCCTGCCCAAGTTCCTGACCGGACTGGGTGTCCTGCTCGTCGGCTGGATCCTGGCCAAGTTGGCAGCGGGCGGCATCCGCACTGCGTTCGATAGATTCAAGATCAACGATCTGCTGGAGAAGCTCGGCCTCAACGACACGTTGTCCAAGTTGGGCATGAAGGACCCTCCGGGGAATCTGCTGGCCAAACTGGCCTACTACCTGATCATGGCGCTCTTCATCCAGAGTGCGGCGCAGGCGATCGGCCTGCTGGCGGTTTCGGAGGCGATCACCGCCTTCTTCGCCTACCTGCCCAACCTGATGGCGGCCGTGATGGTCATGTTGGTCGGCATGCTCGTCGCCCAGTTCGCCAGTGGCGCAGTCACGACTTCGGCCCGCGATTCGGGTGTGGAATTCGCTCCGGTCCTGGGGCGCATCGTTTCGGGATTGATCCTGTTCATCGTGGGATTGATGGCCGTGACGCAATTGCAGATCGATACGGAAATCATTCGTGCCTTCGTGCTCATCCTGTTGGCTGGTGCCAGCCTGGCCCTGGCCCTGACCTTCGGGCTGGGCTCGCGTGATATCACGCGCAATCTGGTGGCGGGTTACTACGCGCGGAAGATCTTCCGCCCCGGCGAGAAGATCGAGATCCAGGGCCGACGCGCGACGCTGGCGGGCATCGCGCCGGTACATACGCTGCTGGAAGAGGACGGCGAAACGGTGACGGTACCCAACAGCGTGTTCCTGGACGAGGTCGTTCGCCAGTAGTTCCCACGATCGGCCGCGATGCTCAGCCTACGGCTCGATGGTCGGAATCCAATCGTGTCAGTTCAGCTTCGACGGCGCCGCGGGCGGCATCGGCCAGCGCCGTCGCCTCGAGCGTCGCGTCAACGCCTTCGGCCATCAACCGGTGCAGGATCTTTTTCTGCACAGCCTGGCGGCGGATCACGTCACTCAGCGGATGGTGTCCGAAGTGGATCATCGGATACAGCGGGGTCCAGCGCTCCGGGAAGAGTTCCCACAGCGCGCGTTCCAACTCCCATCGTTGCTGGTATTCCGGATCGGTGCTGCGCCCGATCGAGACGAAATTCTGCAGCGACAGATCGCTGATGGCATCGGTGTCCGGGCGTCGCACTTCGGGAAAACGCTCGAAGACCGTTTCCAGATCACCGCCTGCGGATTCCAGCAACTCCTCGAACTTCGTGACATCCTCGAAGCCCAGGTTCATTCCCATCGCGTAAAACGGAACGATCGCATGGCAGGCGTCCCCCACCAGCAGGACCCGGCGCGACACCTGCCACGGCCAGCAGCGAACCGCCTTGATGTCCGAAGCCGGGTTCGTGCGCAACTCGTGCTCGAAATCAGGGATCAATTCGACGATCTCGGGAAAGGCGAACCGAAAACGGCGTGAGCGCTCCTCATCGGTCAACTGGCCGCCGAAGTAGTCCTCTTCACCGAGCGCGTAAAAGAAGGTACCGGTGAACGTGCCGCCCAGATTGGGCAGGGCCACCATCAATCCCTCGGGTCGCGGCCAAACATGCACGCATTCCGAAGGTAAAGCGTGGGTGCCGTCCGCCTTCGCCGGCACCGTCAACTCGAAGTACCGATAATCCAGCGTAATGATCTCATCCTCGAGCGCCGCATCCGATACCAGCTTGCGCCGGATCGCGGAGTTCATGCCGTCCGAGGCGATCAGGTAGTCGAAAGTATGCTCCGACGATTTTCCGTCGCCCTGCAGGTGCAGGGTGCGATCGGCTTCATCCAGGCGTTCACACTCGGTTTCAAAGCGGAACTCGACTCGGCCCGAAGCCTCGGCACAATCCACAAGGGCGCAGTTCAGGTCCTTGCGATTCACGGTCCAAAGCGCTTCGCCCTCGGCGCCGTAGCGTTGAGTACGCTCCGTACCGTCCGCGAGGTGCACGCAGCGGGAATGCTTCGGTTTGGTGCCTGTCCGGACGCTCTCCTCAAGACCCACGCTGCGCAGCGCCAGCCAGCCGCGATGCGACAAGGACATGGCGATCGTACGGCCCCCCGACAGGTCGGTATGCCGCAGATCCGGTCGCTTTTCGATCACGGTCACTCGCGCGCCGTGCTTCGCCAGGACACAGGACATCAGGCTGCCCACCAGGCCAGCCCCGACGATGGTGATTTCCTGCTCGTGCAGCAGTCCGGTCTCGGACATGGTTTTCTTCCCCCTCGGAAATTTTGCTGAGTCTCAAACAGCTTCGGGTTTCGGGACGTTGCAGACCATCAGGCGGTACTTACCGGAGCGGCCCAGCGGAATCTCGTCGACGATCTCGATCTCCAGATCGACATCCCGGCCGAACACCACGCGCGCCCGTTCCTGCAGCTGCTCCCGCATCGCCGGTTCGGGACGGGGCGGAGTCAGGCGCAGCCGGATCCGCTTCACTTCGTCCTGAATGATCTGGAATTGGTTCGTCACTCCGCAGGCTTCGATGAAGTTCGGAATCAGATTGATGCTGTGAATCGGCCGAAGGTCCGTAGTATACAGCACGTCCATGACGCGCCCGCCCAGGTCTTTCAGCACCGGCAGCGGGCTCCCGCAGCCGCAGGGCTGATCGTCGAGTCGCCCGACGTCACCCACATCGTAACGGATCAGCGGCATACCGAAATTGCGCAGGTCGGTGATCAGCAACGGTGCCGCCCGCCCCCCGTCTTCCGTCTCGAAAGAGCGGGTCTCGTCGATCTCGACCGCCACGAGGTCACTCGCGATGTGCATCGATCCATGCGACAGGCACTGCTGGGCGACCGGCCCCGTCTCCCGCGATCGATACGAGTCGATCACCGGGCACTGGAAGACATCCTCGAACAGCCGACGCGCGCCCGGCTGCAGCACCTCACCCATCGAGAGCACGGCCTTCAGTTGCGGCCTTGGCAATCCCTCGCGTTGGATA
>JANTGJ010000237.1 GCA_024762975.1 Candidatus Krumholzibacteriia bacterium | reverse complement strand
CGATCTGTATTTTCGTTCGCTCCGCAACATGGAGGATGCGCCTGGGCCCGTAGCGCCATGAACTCGTTGAAACTGGGCCGGTTAGTGTGAAACACCGCAGTTGCGCCGGATTGCTCCTCCCGTGTACTCCCCGCGCACAGCCCGTTGCGCACCGAACAGCACTTCCGTACCGTGATCCAAGTGCCGAATCATCTCGCCGGGTCCGGTTCAGGAAGTGCCCTCCGTCTTCTTTATCGAAGAGGCGATGCCATGAAGACCCCCCTCGCGAAAACCTTCTACATCCTGCTGACGATCCTCGTCCTGTGCCTGGCCGGTCTGGTGCCCGGAGCCGTTCTGGTGTAGCGGGCTGGCCGTTCGATTCCGCGGGGGGTATGCTGTTGGGCAATCACCTCTCAGCGGAAAGGCTGTTCCGATGCAGACGATCTGGTCCGGCACCCTGCGCAAGATGCGCTCGATCCACGAATCTCCCGTGCGTTACTTCCTGACCGACGGTTGGTGGGAGCAGGAAAACCGCGTCGAGGACCACGAACTGAATCCCTACCTCGGCCGTGAACTGATGATCCGCTTCGGCGGCAAGATCAACTGCACTGCCTGCGGTCGTGCCACGAAGAAAACCTTCAACCAGGGCTTCTGTTTCCCGTGCTCGCAATCCCGCGCCGAAGCCGATATCTGCATCGTCAAACCCGAGCTGTGTCACTACGACGAGACTGGCAATCCCTGCCGGGACGAGCACTTTGCACAGACGCAGTGCTTCCAGCCGCACATTCTCTATTCTTCGCTGACCTCGGGCCGCAAGGTGGGGATCACGCGTCAACCGAATGTGCCTTCGCGCTGGATCGATCAGGGTGCGACCGAGGCGATTCCGTTGGCGCGCCTGGCGGACCGGCGCACCGTGGGTCAGGTCGAAAAGCGCCTGGTCGATGACGGCTTCCGGGACAAGACCCACTGGACGCGCATGCTGAAGGGCAACAACGAGGAGTCCGACCTGTCCGAGTTCGCCGGGCGGGTGCTGGAAAAACTCGACGAATGGAAAATCGAAGGTGTGCTGCCCGAGGCGGAACGAGCCTCCGTAAAGATCGACTATCCGGTCGAGGTCTGGCCGACGAAGGTTTCGAGCTTCAATCTGGACAAGAATCCCGTAGCGGGCGGCGTGCTGCAGGGAATCAAGGCGCAGTACCTGATCTTCGACAGCGGCGTGATCAATCTGCGCAAGTACACCGGTTACCAGGTCGAGGTGGACGTCGCCGACGGTTGACGCCGGGCGAAATTCCGACTCCGCAAGTAGCGCCCTGCCGACCGTCGGCGGGGCGCTTCCTCTTCGAATCCCCCTTTTTGGATCACTTCACGGCCCTTGAAGAGCCTGTTCAATTCCGGCCACGCTCTTGCAATCGAGGCGCAGCGCGAGGGAGCGCGCGAAGCTACCGGGCGACCCCGGGACGATCTCAAGGAGGAGAAATGATGAACGCAAACAAGGTATCCACGATGACCCAGGAAGAACTGCAGGCCAGTCTGGCGCGGCTGGGCGTTCGCGAGCTGGAGGAGCGCATGGAGGTCAGCCCGTTGCTGGCCGCTTCGGATGTGCAGGCGTACGACCGTTGTTCCTGCGAGGGCTGCTGCAGCACCGTCAATCTGCCCACGCCGGTGATCGACGTCGGTCTGAGCGACGATATCAGTGGCGTCAATCACCTCGGCAGATGACCGGACAGATCCGTGATGCCGGCGGAGGCTCGGAGCTTCGCGGAGCTCCGGGCCCGGCCGGCGTCCGTCGCAAAGGAAGAACTATGTTGCTGGATGCCGATCGAGTTTGGGAATTGTGGAATATCCGGGCCTTCTGGCCCGAAGCGGGGCCGGAGGATCTGGAGCGGATCCGCACCGGTCGACAGGAGGTTCTGGCAAGGGAACGGGAGGCCTTTGCCGGACTGTGGTCGGGGGACCGGGGACTATTGGCCCCCGGCCACGAATTCTTTGCCAAGCACCCGGAGCTGCGCAGCGGCGTGATCGTCTCGCTGCATCTGGGCCCCTACAAATTGTTGCCCGAGATCTATCTCGATGCCGGTATCAGCCCGGTGGTGCTGGTCAACGAAGAGGCGCTGGAGCAGATGCGCCCCGAGGTCGAGGCCACGCGCGAACGCCTCGGCCTGTCGACACCGATCACCTGGATCGCTGTCGGCGCGAAGGGATTCGTGCTGGATCTGATGCGAGCGGCACGGTCCGGACGACCGATCCTGGTCTACTTCGATGGTAATAGCGGAGGGGACGGATTCGTCGGTACGCGCGACCAGGGGCTGCCGTACGCCCTGCCGGGGCGCGAGGTGCGGATCCGCACCGGATTGGCTCGGCTGATCTGCCGACTCTCGTTGCCGGTGCATTGCGTGTCGGTCCACTGGGAAGAAGGCGGGACGCTGGCCTGGAGCCTCCAGGAAACACCAGCATGGGGCCCCCGGGACGATCCGGATCGGGTCACCCGCCTCCTGGCGGATTGGATGTTCGCGATGATCCGGCAATTCCCGGCGCAGTGGCATTTCTGGACCATGTTGAAGGAATCGTGTTCGTGTTTCGGGAGTGCGCAAATGAGTGGCTCGCAGGTGCCGATGGGGCTGCGCGGAGACTACCAGCGCGCCTATGATTCCTGTTGCGATCGATCGTCCGCGACGGTCCGCCTGGTCCTGCAGTCGGAGATCGAGGTGTGGCCCGGCCAGGTGTTGGCCGACCTGACGGACGACCGGTTCTTCGATGCCGCGGGGTTGAGCGACGCCGATCTGGACGCGCTTCGCTGCGGCGAACCCACTTTGGCCGAGCTGGAACAGATGCACGGTGAGGCCTGGGTGCGGTTTCATGGCTTGCGACTGTGCTTGCTGGGGATGGCGCGGCTGGGGGGGCCGTCGTGACCATTTCATTGGCCGTCTCGGAGCACGCCGGCCAATGGATTCTTCGCACCGGCGCTCGCACCTTCGTGGTGCCGGACCGGGTGGGGCGGGCGCTCGCTTCACGGCAGGAAGAAGAAATCAGCTTGCCCGCGTTGCGGCGAACGCTCACGAAGGCCTGTCCGGCCGATGCGGATCTCAGCGGCCTGCTGGTGGCGCTGGCCGACGAGACGAGCGGCTCCCGGCGTCGTGCGCTGTGGTTGCGGTTCCCGTTGATCCCGGCCGGGGTTGTCGTCCGGGTCGCGGCGCGGGTCCGTCCCCTGGCCGCGTGGCCGATGTTGATCGCAGCTGGCGTATCCGGCCTGGCGGCCTTCGTGTGGTTCGCCGAGCTGCCCGGCCCTCTTGCGCGGAGCGATCATCTGGCGGCCCTGGCGCTCTTCGTATTGACGGCACTGTGGCATGAGACGGGACACGCCGCGGCTTTGGCGCGCGGCGGTCTGCCACCGGGCGCCATCGGGGTGGGGCTGCTCTTCGTCATGCCCGTACTCTACGCCGATGTCAGTCTCCTGGGAGCTCTCGGCCGGATCGATCGCGTGCGGGTGGATCTGGCCGGGGTCGCGTTCCAGTCGGGTGCGGCAGGGCTGCTCTGTTTCCTGGGAACGTGGTGGCCGGCGGCGCGTCTTGCGGCCTGGATCGCGCTGGCGGCCGTTGCCTGGAGTCTGCTGCCGTTCATTCGCTCGGACGGCTATTGGTTGCTGTGCGATCTGCTCGGAGTCCGCCGTCTCCAGCCCGAATCCGGCCAGGGTCGGGGGCTTGCGGTTTTGCT
>JANTGJ010000236.1 GCA_024762975.1 Candidatus Krumholzibacteriia bacterium | reverse complement strand
GGCTCACGATTTGGAGTTTCCCCGATGGACTCCCGGATACGTCAAACTTCTACTGCCTCCCCGGCAGAGCCGGGGGGCCTCCCTTTGTAGGCTAGGGACTTGTACCTCGTGCTGGCAGTGACCGCCCTGTTGCTGATAACCCCCCGGGCCGGGCTTGCGGCCCCACCTGATTGGCCGAGGCTCATGGGCGGTGAAATTGTCGTTGAGGCTATCCGTAATTCCCAGGGGATTCGTGGGGTGCGCACCCGGTTCGTCGTCTCAGCCAGTCGACAGGCGATCTGGAAAACCCTGGTCGACTACGAAAACTTCCCGCTGTTCTTTCGCGGTATCGAACGCATGACGGTGCTCACCGAGGACGCGTCCGGCGCGCGGATCGAGTTTTGGGCGGATGTCGTGCTTAGAGACTTGCATTATGTCCTGCGTCGAAACTACGAACGGCCGGGATACCGGCTTACCTGGGAGCGTGAATCCGGCGATCTGGAGCGCATAGAGGGAAGCTGGTCAATCGTCGCAACGGGGGTGGCCGGGAAGCACCTGCTGATCTACGAGTCTTACGTCGATATCGGCTTTTCGGCGATCACCTATTTCATTCAGCACGGCGCCATGACCCGAGCCGGCGAAATGGCGGATACTTTGAGAAACTGGATCGAGCCGGCCGGTCAGGACTCGGTCACCGGCTCGTGAAAGCATGCGCGGCTGATTCGTCCGGCGTGGCCGGGCTCAGTTGCGCTGCATGCAGTTCAGGTCTTCGAAGGCGACCAGCAGACGATCGACCATGGCCTGTTCGCCGGCGCGCAACCACATGCGAGGGTCGTAGACCTTCTTGTTGGGTTTGTCATCGCCTTCCGGGTTGCCAATCTGCGACTGCAGGTAATCGTGCATTTTTGCCTCGTAGGCGCGCACACCGTCCCAGGCGGCCCACTGGGTATCGGTGTCGATGTTCATCTTGATGACGCCATAGGAGATCGCTTCACGGATATCCTCGCGCGCGGAACCCGATCCGCCATGGAAAACGAAATTGAGCGGACGTTCTGCTGTCGAGAATTTTTCCTGAACGTATTTCTGCGAGTTATCGAGGATCTTCGGCGTGAGGTGCACGTTACCCGGCTTGTACACGCCATGCACGTTGCCGAAAGATGCCGCCACCGTGAATTTGTCACTGATCCTGCTCAGGCGTTCGTAGGCGAGTGCAACGTCTTCCGGCTGGGTATAGAGCGACGCATTGTCGATTCCGGTGTTGTCGACGCCATCCTCTTCGCCGCCGGTCACACCCAGTTCCAGTTCCAGGGTCATTCCGATCTTGCTGAAGCGCTCGAGGTATTTTTCGCAGGTGGCGATGTTGTCTTCCAGGGGCTCCGCTGATAGATCCAGCATGTGTGAGCTGAACAGGGGTTTGCCGTACTTGGCGAAGTGGGCCTCGCCCGCCTCCAGCATGCCGTCGATCCATGGCAGTAGCTTGCGGGAGGCGTGGTCGGTGTGCAGGATCACCGGCACACCGTACGCCTCGGCCACGGTGTGCACATGCTTCGCGCCGGCGATGGCACCTAAAACCATCGCGTTATCCGCGGGACAACCCTTGCCGACATAGAACCCCGCGCCTCCGCTGGAGAACTGCACCATCACAGGAGACTGGGCTTTTGCCGCCGCTTCCAGCACGGCATTGACGGAATCAGAGCCGACGACATTGACGGCTGGCAATGCGAAGCCCTGGTCTTTGGCGATCTGCAGCAGTCGCTGAACATCATCTCCGGTTACAACACCTGGGTTGACTGCATCGAGTACTTGGGTCATGGCTACGAATCCTGAATTTTCTGGGAGCTTTGCTCATCCATGTAGTTAGCGGTTCCGGGCTTCGCGTGAAGCCACG
The DNA here is from genome assembly GCA_024762975.1 of Candidatus Krumholzibacteriia bacterium. Lineage (GTDB taxonomy): Bacteria > Krumholzibacteriota > Krumholzibacteriia > LZORAL124-64-63 > LZORAL124-64-63 > JANTGJ01. Next base: position 1,850 of record JANTGJ010000236.1, on the reverse strand, counting down.
GGGTGGTTGTTTGTCACGTCGGCAGGGCGTCCTCGCGAGCCGCAGCTGGTCCCCGCGGCGGGATCGGCAACGCCCGCCGGGTTGTTACTTGCCGCAATGGGCATCCCGGACGTTCGATGGCGAGCACGGTCCTCAGCGAGTTTAGCCGGCAACGCCTGGGCGTGCACCTTGAACTCTTGCGTGGCCACGGCTGCGGGATTGGCGAGCGCCCTGTCGATCCCGGTGGGTCGTCCGCATCGACAGGCCGGCGGATTTCTCGCGGATTTGCTCTCACCGTATCGCACCTGCCTAGCAGTTATCGTGCCGGTCTGGCTGACAAGGTGTTCGCCGGCGACGTGACCAGGGGTGGGAGTGCCCGTTGGACGCGCTATCAGGGAGCCTTGTGGACCCGCGATGGGATGGTGCAGGGGGTGGCGCGAGCGGCTCATGGTAAAGCCAGGAGGTGAGCATGCACTGTAAAGACGCAACTTGTGCACCATGCTTGCCCACGGCGCCGGGATGCTGCCGCCAGGTCCGAAAAGGCGGATCAGCGACTCGACATCGACCGCCGAGCGGTAGTCGTCACCCGTCTGGCCAAGCGGGGGGTAACAGCGGCCCAACCGGTTCGCCAAGCACCCAATCCCGATTGTCGTATCGCAATGTCGCATCGCAGGGTTGTGCGTTCACGCCGAGAGCGACCAGAGCATGGCCGGTGGAGAAACGCCTCGAGCATGCATTGGTCAAAGGCATCACCGAGCACATCGATGCGGATACCGAGGAGGCGCGTACGAAGCTCGGCCGTCCCCTGCAGGTCATCGAAGGGCCCCTGATGGCCGGCATGAACGTGGTCGGCGATCTCTTCGGTGCCGGCAAGATGTTTTTGCCCCAGGTGGTCAAGGGTATAGGAAGCATAACCACCCTACCCCTCTCCGACCCGTTGTGCAAAACCGCTCATCACACGCGTAACAAGCCTCATTTCTGGCCAAACCGGCATCCCACTTCCGTATTCGGTCTGCGCCTTTGACCGAAAACGACCCCAGTTTCCGCCAAGCACGCAATGGCTGACCCCAGCCGCACCCTATCGGCACAGCCAGCCCCGTCCATCCCCGAGCTAATCGAACAACCCGATCTGTGGGGATGCTCGGCTCGGTGGCAACCCGATCAACACCGATCCCGGCGACTTCTTATCTACATGCTTGAGGATCTTCTCGATGACGTCCGGATCTTCAATACAGGCCACGATGCGTACCGTGCCCCCACAGGCCGGACACGTCTCAATATCAATCCCGAACACCCGCTTCAGCCGTTGCGCCCAAGTCATCGAGGCGCGCCGCTCGGCTGGTGTCGCTTCCTCCTCCGGCCTTTCCTGCTCACCAGGTGGCTTCTGTCGCCCTGGCACCACCCGAGCACGATAACGGCTGTTCGGTGCGAACACGCCGTGAAACCGCGTCAAATTGGCTCGGGGCGGCGGCACCAGCGCGGCCAGCTTGGTAATGAAGTCAAGTGGTTCGAAGATCACATGGGTGGTGCCATCGCGATACGGCGTCTTCAGCTCGGTCGCTCCTGCGCATCCTTGCGCCCGCGACACTTGTGATTCCTTTCACGTCGTATCGCACATTGCCATTCGAGGTGAGTGAAAGGCGGTTCTCTGCAACGGCTGGCCGGCTGATGGTCGCTACCGGCTTCCTGCCTCCCGTGACACTAGTACTTCCCTGTACGTCGTACCGACAAAGACGCTCCAGTTTCTGGCGTTCATCCGCACGCGCGGCCACGCCAGCATGTAACGAAAACCCCGCCACCTTGCCGGCTCCAGCCTCAAACACATCGTCAATTGCCGGCAATGTCTGCAGTGTGAACACCTTGCGTCCCTG
>JANTGJ010000235.1 GCA_024762975.1 Candidatus Krumholzibacteriia bacterium | reverse complement strand
CTGAAGGATTTCTTGCAGTGCAGGCAGGTAAACCGCTGGATACGTCTTGGCTGGGCGAGACGATGGAAGAATCCGAGCTTCTTGTAGCGCCATTGCTTTGGGAACTGCCTGTGGAATCGGCAGTTGGGGTTGGGGCAGTGGGGCGGACGCCATTCGGGGTGTGTAGTGGGGCAGATAAACATGTCCGGTCCACTGCAAGCAGCAGACCGGACACATTTGTTGGGGCACAACCTACGGCTTGCGGAACTGCCTGTCCCGCCACTCGACAAACAGCGACTTCAGCTTTCCCCGCTGATACTTGCCAGTACTGGTCACCGGTACCTCCGTACCGAACACAACAACTTTGGGACACTTGTGGTGTGGCAGTTCGCCGCGGCAGGCGGACAGGACCGCCTCGGCATCCGGCGCCGCACCTTCTTCCATTACCACGTAGGCGCCGATTTCCTCGCCATACATGTTATTCTCGAAGCCGACCGAGATGCCCGCCTTCACTCCCGGCAGGTTCATCAGGATCTCGTCGATTTCCAGCGGCGAGACGTTGACTCCCCCGCGGATGATCAACTCCTTCAGCCGACCGGTGATGAAGAAGTAGGAATTGCCCTCGGCATCGGATCTCCAGAAACCCTCATCGCCGGAGTGGAACCAGCCCGAGGCGAAGGCCTGAGCGTTGGCCTCGTCGTTGCGGTAGTAACCGGCCATGACGTTGTGGCCCCGGATGACGATCTCGCCGCGCTCGCCTTCGGGCAACGGTTGATGGTCATCGCCGAAAATGGCCATCTCGTTGGCGGGAATCGCGCAGCCGATCGAAGGAAAACCGTGGTCGCCCAGCCAGGCGCGCTGCTCATCGTCGGGCAGGTCGATCGGCAGGAAGCACGAGTAGCACGTCGTTTCGCTCAGGCCGTAGCCGTGGACGATGCGCAAACCGAAGGTATCGGTGAACTGCAGGGCGAGGTCGACGGTCAGCGGCCCGGCGCCGCAGATGATGTGACGGAACCCGGGGAGCGCCGGCTTCGAACCCCCGGCCTCCAGCAGGAAAGCCAGTAGCGTAGGCACGACACTGACGACACCGATATTCTCACTCGCCAAGCGATCGAAGAACTGTCCGGTGTGGAATTTCCGGTTCAGCACCGCAGTGCCGCCGGCCAACAGCGGTGTGAGCAACGTGACGATGGTGCCGTTGACGTGGTGAATCGGCAGCACGCACATCATCCGGTCGCCGCGACCGATACCGTGCCACTCCGCGATGTTCCCGGCGTCGACCAGCAGGTTGTACTGCGCCAGCACGACACCCTTGGGATGCCCCGTCGTGCCGGAGGTGTAAACGATCAGCGCCTCGGTATCCAGTCCCGGCGCGAAATCCTCGGCAGGCTCCTCCGTTGCGAGAATCTCCGCAAACTCCGGATGTTCCCGGGCCGATCCACCGCAGATCACCAGTGTTTTCAAGTCGGGCAGGTGCTCTTCGGAACGTGCGCTCAGGGCTTCGATACGCTCCAGATACGGTGTGCGTACGAAGGCCAACCGAACCTCGGCGTCAGCCAGGATGTAGCCGATGCGCTCGTCGTCCTCGCCGACGTTGATCGGTACCACCACGGCACCGACGAGCCAGGCGCCAAAGTACTGGATCACCGTTTCGGCGTGGTTGTGGCTGATCGTGGCGATGCGGTCACCGCCCCGGATGCCTTGTACCTGCAGCCAATGCGCAACGCGGCGCGCATCGGCGATGAACTCGGCGTAGGTCCACGTCGTGCGCGTGCCGTCATCCTCGAGATAGACCAGGCATTCCTGATCCGGCTGCTCCAGGGCACGCTGGTCCAACAGGTCGGCGAGCGAAGCGAATTCGGTCAGACGTTCGCCCGGCGGCAGACTCGGCAGGGAACGGGCGGAAGCGATGTTCTCCAACAGGGCGGGATCCATTTTCGCAGCTACTTCTTTCGTTCCAGACTGAAGCGTCGACCGAGAGTGGTGAATTCGGCGCCGGCCAGCCGGCCGACGGGCTGCAGCGCGCCGGTATCGATTCGCCCCTGGTCGATCAACTCATCCGCCACATGGAAGCGCACCACTTCACCAATGACCAGCGATCCGCCGCCCGCACCAGCCACCCCGACATCGACAATCTGCACCAGTCTACACTCCATGCTGATCGGTGATTCCTTGACGCGCGGTACCGCGACGACTTCGCAAACCACCGGCGTCAGTCCTGTCTTGGTGAATTCGCTCACGCCCGGCGGATACTCGACGGCCGTATCGTTGGCCTGTTCGACGATCGTCTCGGTCACGACGTTGACAACGAACTCGCCGGTCAGGCGGATGTTCTGCAGGGTGTCTTTTTCCTGTCCGTCGCTGAATCGGCGCAGCGGCGCGAAACACACGGTGGGCGGCTCGGCGGTCACGCCGGTAAAGAACGAAAACGGCGCCAGGTTGGGAGTCCCCTGCGAATCCGTGGTCGAAACGAAGGCGATGGGCCGGGGCAGGATCGAGCCGATGATCAACTTGTAGTTGGCCGTGCGGTCCTGCTTCGCGGGATCGATGATCATGATTCCTCCTCCAGCCAACTCGCCGGATAGAGCGGATCGTCCACTACGGCGCAGGCTGCGGCGGGAGTCAGCGGAGCGAAGGTGTCGAACATGACGGCCAGCTCCCGGGTTTCGGTCGAGCCCAGCGACTTGTCCAGCAACCCCGGCTGGGGCCCGTGCGGATAGCCCGCCGGATGCAATGTAATCGATTCGCTCTCGATGCCCTTGCGACTCATGAAATTGCCCTCGACGTAGTACAGCACCTCGTCACTGTCGACATTGCTGTGCGCATAGGGAATGGGAATCGCCTGCTCGTGCCAGTCGAACAGACGCGGCACGAAGGAACAGATCACAAAGCCCGGCGCGGTGAAGGTCAGGTGCACCGGCGGCGGCAGGTGGACCTTGCCCACGGCCGGCATGAAGTTGCCGATGTTGAAGATCCAGGGATAGTAGCAACCATCCCACCCGACCAGGTCGAAGGGGTGATGGGTCAGTTCACAAGGCTGCAGCTTCTGACCCATTTTGATCTTCACGGGAAACGACCCGGTCTCGCTGATGGGTTCGCGTCCATCGGGAAGGCGGATGTCACGCTCGCAGTAGGGCGCATGCTCAAGCAGTTGCCCGTACGAGTTCCGGTAGTGCTTCGGGGTTTCGATCGGACCGGTCGATTCGATGACCAGCAACTTGACGCGATCCTTCGTGAACCGCCAGCGATGAGTCACTCCGCGTGGAATCACCACATAGTCGCCGGGGTGAAAATTCAGGTCGCCGAACATCGTTTCCAGGGTGCCGGTTCCGTAGTGTACGAAAACCAGTTCGTCGGCCTGACCATTGCGGTAGAACCAGTCCGCGGATTCGGTCGGCTCGCAGACGGCCAGCGTGCACTCCTTGTTGAAGCCCAGCACGCGGCGTCCGCTGAGAACGTTGCCGCCGGCTTCGAACCGCGCAGAGAGCAGATGGCGCGGGCGATGCGTCACATCCTCCAGCGCTTCGAGCGGCATCGATTCGACCGGCCCGATCGCACGCAACGAGGTCGGCATGCGCAGGTGGTACAGATTCGAATAGATGTCCGAAAACCCGGCGCGACTGACCAACTCCTCGTAGGTATGCTGACCGTTCTGACGATGGACGGTATGTCGCTTGCCCGGAATCGAGCCGCGGCTGACGTAATGAGGCATGATCCTACTCTCCGATGGGGCTGCGCAGAGTGCCCAGCC
>JANTGJ010000234.1 GCA_024762975.1 Candidatus Krumholzibacteriia bacterium | reverse complement strand
GCCGGATCCAGGTACCAGAGTGTGGGCCCCGCGCAGGCTGAGCTGCTGCAACGGGGCCCCGGTGCCCAGTTCTGTCCGAATTGCGGAATGAGTCTGGTGACTTTCTATCGGACCTCCCACGCCGTGGACTCCGCGGAAGGGATTCGTCAGTACTGCTCGCTGCATTGCCTGGCCGAGAATTATGCGAATCCTCCCACCGGTGTACAGGTTGTGGACGCCGCGACATTGCAGTGGATTCCGGCGGCGACGGCGATCTATGTGTACGGCAGTGATCGACCGGGTACCATGAGCGCGCACAGCAAGTACGCTTTCGCGGAGCCTGCGGACGCCGACGAGTTCATCGCGCAGTTCGGCGGGAGCCGGGAGACTTTCGCCACCGTTTTCGATCGCGCGCGGGCCGCATTGGCTGACGAGAACCTGAAGATCGCCGCCAAACGAGCCCGGATGGCCGTCCAGGGGCAAAAAATTCTGGCGACCCTGTGCGGCGGGATCTCCCGGAACTTCGATTCGGTCGCTGCGGCCAAGACCTGGCTGGCCCAGGAAGAACCCTGTGGCAAGCTGCGCGAAGAACAGCTGCAGGCGGTTGCCCTGGCGCTGGTGCTGGCGCCCGGGCCGCAGGTCGAGTCTGCTCCGATCGATGTCCCCGAGCGGTCTCGTTGCGTGGTCTGCGGAATGTTCGTTGCGAAGTATCCGGGCTGGGTCGCCCAGGTGACGATCTCTTCGGGTGAGGTCTACTACTTCGACGGCGTGAAGGATCTGGCGAAGTTCATGCTGTCGCCCGGCGAGTATGGAGTGGAGGATTCCCGGACGGTTTCGCAGTGGACGATTCGCGTGACGGACTACTATTCGCAGCGCTCGATCGAGGCACGGACGGCTTTCTATGTCCTGGGCTCGAATGTATTCGGTCCCATGGGCAACGAATTGATTCCCTTCGGCGACCGCGCCGAGGCCGAGGTGTTCCTGGGCGACCACGCGGGGAAGCAGATCCTGAAGTTCGAGGAAATCGACCAGGCGGTGCTGCGGCGCCTGGATTCATGAAAGCCTGGACGGCCTTGAGCCCGGCGAGTCGCATCATCCTGTCGGTGCTCCTTCTGCTCTGCGTCGTACTGGCCGGAGCATTGCTCGGTTTGGGGCGCGCAGGGGATTCCGTGGCGAACCGACGGCTGGTCGGGATCACCGGTCTGCCGGGACCGGCAGTCGGTGCCGGATACCTGGAACCCCGCTTTGGGACGCGCAGCGATACGCCCTCCCTCGTCTACCCTGGTCTGCCGGCACCCCGGCGTCTGGACTCGACCCATGGATCCTAGATCGCTGGCGAATCTCGTGGCTGCGATGCTGGTCCGCGAGCGGGAAAAGCATTTGGGAATTCTGATCCTGGCCGTGGTGCTGGTCTTTCTTGCGGCCTCAGTGCTGTTGTTGTCCGGTGCGCTGCGTCATGAGATGGAGCTGGCCCTGGACGGTCAACCGGATGCGGTCGTCCAGCGGATGCACGCCGGCCGTCCGGTCGATCTTCCGGTCGCATGGGCGGATCAGTTTGCGGCCCTGCCGGGAGTTTCCGCAGCGCAGGGGCGCGTCTTCGGCCGGTATTTCCAGGAACAGAACGGCGTGTATTTCACGGTCGTCGGGATCGACTTCTTCGCGGAGAATGTAGGCAAGGAACTCGAGGCGCTGGTGGCCGGATTGGACGTGCGCGAGTTCCTCGACGGAGACCGGATGCTCGTCGGCAGTCGCGTCGCGGGCTTTCTCGAACGTGGGCGCTACGGGGGTGTCTATGAATTTCGCACGCCCGAAGGTGACCCGGTCCCGGTAACGGTCCACGGCACGCTGCCGGAGGAAACGGATCTCGTCGGGGCGGATCTCGTACTGGTGGAGATCGGCCTGGCCCGTCGCATCCTGGGCCTGGGGCCGGACGAGGCGACCGATATCGCACTGTCGATCCCCAACGATACCGAAGCGGATGCGGTCATGGCGAGGATCATCGGAACGCATTTCGATTTGCGGGTCCTGCTGCGACGGGAGATGTCGGCGGGGTATGCCGATTCGTTCCGGCTACGCAGCGGGTTGTTCCTGCTCCTGGGCGGCGCGGTGCTCGCCGCGTTCGGTCTCGTACTTTTCCAACGCTATTCGCTGATCACCGGAACCGATCGCGGGCAGATCGGAGTACTGCGCGCCACGGGCTGGAGTGTGCGGCAGATCATTGTCCTGAAGACGAGCGAGAGCCTGGTCGTCGGATTGTTGGCGTATCTGATCGGAGCCGTCGGGGCGGTCGTCTATGTCCACGCTGCCGGTGCGCCGGGCCTGATGGGGCTGTTCCTGGGTTTCGAGAATCTCGGGGCGGGCGCCGGACCGTTGCACTGGATCGATACCGACGCTCTCGTCCTGCTTTTCCTGTTCTACCTGCTCCCGTTCACCGCTTCGGTGCTGGTGCCGACGTGGCGCCTGGCGAACCTGGATCCCGTCGAGGTGTTGCGATGATTCGCGTCCGATCCCTCACGGTGGAATTTCCGGCTTCCGCCGGGCAGATGCGGCGAGTGCTCGACCAGGTCGATCTCGAGGTCGCCCCGGGCGAACTGGTGGTCCTGAACGGAGTCAGTGGCAGCGGCAAGACGACCCTGTTGTCGGTGGTCGGCGGATTGCTGCGACCGACCTCGGGCGCGGTCGAGGTGCAGGGGCGGGCGGTGGCAAAACTGACCGATACTTCGGCTGCCGCCTATCGTCGGGACACACTCGGTTTCCTGTTCCAGCAGAATTATCTGTTCGATCGCATGTCGGTCCTGGACAACGTTGCCCTGCCCCTGGTGGCGGCTGGATGGAGTCCGGGCCGAATCCGGACCCGCGTGACGGAGACGCTCGCGACCGTGGGGGCGAGCGCGGTGGTGGACCGGACGATTGCCGAGCTCTCGGGCGGTGAGCGACAACGGTGCGCCCTTGCGCGGGCCCTGGTGGCCCGGCCGCGATTGCTTCTCTGCGATGAACCCACGGCGAATCTGGACGCGGCGGGACGGGAACTCCTGTTGGATCTGCTGGACGAGAGGAAGAGCAGCGGCGTGACGATATTGCTGGCTACGCACGATCCCCTCTTCGATTCGGCGCCCCATGTGGACCGGGTCGTTCGTCTGGAAGACGGCCGGGTTGTCACGACATGATCCTGCTCGCTCGAGAAACGATCGTCTTTCTCCTGCTCGAGACCCTGCTGTGTGTCACGCTGCTGGTGGCCGCCGTCGGGGCTCGCGGTGTTCGCAGGGGTTGGAATTTTCAACTGGCGACACGAGAGCAGTACGCGCGCGAGTCGCGGGCCTCGCTGGTCGAATTGGCGTTGGTCTATGCGCTGCTGGGAAAATTGATTCTGCTGCCATGGTTCTGGCATCTGCTGGATGTATTGTCGCAGTTCGTGCCGGGTGCGATGTGCGGAGCCGGCGTACTGTACTCCCACGAATTGGGAGTCCCGCTGTTGTCGCTCAAGGTGTTCGTCCCCGCGCTGGCCGGGTTCTGGCTCCTGGTCCACCGTGAGGACCTGCGGGGAGAAGAACATCCCTATCTGGGTTTGAAGATGCGTCTGGCCGAAACGTTGGCGATGCTGGCGGCCGTCGAATGGGTGCTGGATGTGACCTACCTGCGCGGGATTCCGATTCTGACGCCGGTGCAATGCTGTGCCGCGATCTACGGAGTCGCCGGGAGCGCGGATGTTGGCGATCCGCTGCTGTCGACCCCCTTGTTGCTGGCCCTGTTCGGGTTGCTTTACCTGCTGCACGTGGTAACGGGTTG
>JANTGJ010000233.1 GCA_024762975.1 Candidatus Krumholzibacteriia bacterium | reverse complement strand
CTCAGCTCTGCTCGGGCCGCATATGCGGGAAAAGCAGCACGTCGCGGATGTTGTTCGAATCGACCAGCAGCATGACCAGCCGGTCGATACCGATGCCCATTCCTCCGGTCGGCGGCATCCCCTGCTCCATGGCCTGCAGGAAGTCCTCGTCCAGCTGCTGGGCCTCTTCGTCTCCCGCCTCGAGCAGGGCCTTCTGGGCTACGAATCGTTCCCGCTGTTCGCGCGGATCGTTCAACTCGCTGAAGCTGTTGGACAATTCGAAACCGGCCACGAACATTTCGAAGCGCTCGACCAGGCCTTCGGTCTCACGGTGAGCCTTGGCCAGCGGCGAGAGTTCCTTCGGGTGGTCCATGACAAAGGTAGGCTGCACGAGCCCGGGCTCGACCAGTTCGCTGAACAGCTCGTCCAGGATCTTGTCGCGGCCCATGCCCTTCTTCAGGGTGATGCCATGTTCCCTGGCGACGGCGGCGACTTCCTCGTCATCGGCGGCCATCAGGTCGCGCCCCGTCTTGTCCTGCAGCGCATCCATGAAACGGATCCGCCCGAAGGGCTGGCTGAAGTCCAGTTCGACCTCGCCGTATTTCAGCTTGCCGTCCGCGCTGATGCCCCGGGCCAGGCGGCGCATCAGACGTTCCATCAGGTCCATCATGTCGTGATAGTCCCAGTAGGCGGCGTAGCACTCGAGCATGGTGAACTCGGGGTTATGCGTACGGTCCATGCCCTCGTTGCGGAAGTCCTTGGCGATTTCGTAGACCTTTTCCAGCCCTCCGACGATCAGGCGCTTCAGATACAACTCGTCGGCAATGCGCAGGTACAACGTCATGTCCAACGCGTTGTGGTGCGTCTTGAAGGGACGAGCCGTCGCGCCGCCGTACAGGGATTGCAGCACCGGAGTCTCCACCTCGAGGAACTCCTCCTCGGCGAAGAACGCGCGGATCTCCGCGATGATCTCACTGCGGCGTCGGAAACGTTCCCGGCTCTCCTGGTTCATGGCCAGATCCAGGTAGCGTCGGCGGCACCGGTTTTCCAGACTCATATCGTGGTACTTTTCGGGCAACGGCCGGATTGCCTTGGACAGGAAAGTGAAATCCTCGACGTGGATCGACAGTTCGCCGGTCCGCGTGCGGAAGAGCTTGCCCTCGACACCGACCCAATCGCCGATATCCATCAACTTCTGAACGCGATGAAATGCCTCGTCGCCCAGGTCATCCTTGCGGAAATAGGCCTGCACAGTGCCCCGCTCGTCCTGGACAGGAACGAAGAGCGTCTTACCGGTACCGCGTTTGGCCATGATGCGCCCGGGATAACGGACTTTCGTCTCAGCCTCGGTCAGGGACTTCTCGTCGGCTCTCATCTGCTCACTGGTGTGACTGCGATCGAACCCGTACGGGTACAACTCGACACTCTCGCCCAGCTCGGCCATCTTTTGCAACCGGGCCTCGATCAGACGATGGGGACTCTCCGGTCCGTTGTCCGGATCCTGCGGATTTCCGTTGCGGTCGCTCACTGCTTTCTCCCGTTCCCGTTCCTTGCGCGTTGCGCGTTGACGATCAGTGCGAATTTTTGCCGAGCCAGCGCAGATAGGCGTCGATGAAACCATCGAGATCGCCGTCCAGCACCGCGGTGGAATTGCCGGTCTCGAAATCGGTGCGATGGTCTTTCACCTTCGTGTAGGGCTGCAGCACATAGCTGCGAATCTGGCTGCCCCAGGCGATCTCCATCTTTTCGGCTTCGATGGCGTCCCGCTCCTTCTGGCGCTCTTCCATCGCCTTCATGTACAGTTTGGCGCGCAGCATGGTCATCGCCGACTCACGGTTGCGCAACTGGCTGCGCTCACTCTGGCACTGTACTACGACTCCGGTGGGCTCGTGGGTGATGCGCACCGCCGAATCGGTCTTGTTCACGTGCTGGCCTCCGGCTCCCTGCGCGCGGTAGGTGTCGATACGCAGATCATTGGCATCGATCTCGATATCGACATCGTTGCTGACCAGCGGATAGACGAACACCGACGCGAACGAGGTGTGACGCCGGCTCTGGGCATCGAACGGCGAGATACGCACCAGCCGATGCACTCCCGACTCGCTTTTGAGGTAGCCGTAGGCAAACGCATGGTCGACCTCGAGCACCACACTCTTGATGCCCGCTTCGTCGCCGGATTGCAGGTCCAGGGTCTTGACCTTCCACTCCGAACGCTCGAAGTAGCGATTGTACATGCGCATCAGGATCTGTGCCCAGTCCTGGCTCTCGGTGCCACCGGCTCCCGGATGGATTTCCAGGACGGCGCCGCGTTCGTCCTCTTCCCCGGAAAGAAGGAATTGGAAATCCAATTGATCGATGGCCTTCTCGAGCTTTTCGACCCCCGCTGCGACCTCGGCCGCGGTCTCGTCATCGTTCTCTTCCCGCGCCAATTCGGCCAACAGGGACAGCTCGTCGGCCATCTCACAGGCCTGATCCAGCGGATCGAGCCACTGCTTGACCGATTGCACCTGCTTCAGCACGCCGGTCGCCGCCTCCTGGTCATTCCAGAATTCAGGCTCGGCCTGACGGGCCTCCAGCTTGCTCAACTTCTCCCGCAACGCGGCTTCGTCAAAGACCCTCCTTGAGGGCTGCCAGGCGTTCGAGCGCTTTTTCGATTCGGTCGAGCGTTTCCTTCACTGCGTGCCGTCCTTGTCGTGTTTCTGACCGAAAGCGGGAAATCCGGGTGCGTGCGTCCGGATCAGTTCATCGACACGTGCCGCCAGTTCGGCACGCGTACCCTCGTTGAAGATCGTCAAATCGGATCGGGCGAAGCCCTCCTCGAGTGATACCTGGCTGGCGATCCGGTGATCCGCCTGCTCAGCCGTCAACCCTCCGGCGATCAATCGCCGACGCCGCAGCATCGGCGAAGCGGTGACCGTAATCGTGAGGTCCGCTCGCGGAGGGGACGGCAACAGAAAATACACGGCGGCTTCGAGGACGGCAAGCGGATGGTCTTTCGCCGTTTCCAGCTCATCAAGTCGCCGTCGCATCAGCCGCGCCAGTGGCGGATGGGTGATCGCGTTCAACCCGGCCAATGCCGCAGGGTCGGCAAAGACGATCGCACCGAGTCGCCGCCGGTCCACGACACCGGCGCGCACACACTCGGGACCGAAGCGCGAGGCGATCGCGTCGGCCACTTCCGGCTGTGCCAGAATTTCGTGTCCGAGGCGATCCCCGTCCAACAAAGCGGCCCCCCGCTCGGCCAGCAACGCGGTCAAGGCACTCTTGCCGGCGCCGGCCGGTCCGGTGACCACCCAGCGGATCACCCGTGGGCCTCCGCCCAGTTCCTGCCCGTATGCAGGTCCACCCGCAAGGGTACCTTCAAATCGAGCGCCCCTTCCATCTGTACGCGAACCAGATCGCTCAAGGCATCCAGATCCTTTTCGGCGACTTCAAAGACCAACTCATCGTGCACCTGCAGCAACAACTGCCCGTCCAGCCCCGACTCGGACAATGCCCGGTCGACGGCCAGCATCGCCAACTTGATCAGGTCAGCAGCCGTACCCTGGATGGGCGTGTTGGTCGCCTGACGCTCCTGGAAGCTGCGGATTCTCGGATTGCCCGAGTTGATATCCGGCAACAGTCGGCGGCGTCCCAGCAGGGTCTCGACCCACCCCCGCTCCCGGGCCTGCTCGCGGGTGCGTTCCATGAAACCGCGAACGCCAGGATAAGTCTCGAAGTATTGCTCGATGAAGGCCGACGCCTCCTTGACCTTGACATGGATCTGCCGTGCCAGCGCGCGAGCTCCCATGCCGTAGATCACGCCGAAGTTGATCGCCTT
>JANTGJ010000232.1 GCA_024762975.1 Candidatus Krumholzibacteriia bacterium | reverse complement strand
GCGGTAGCGGCGATGACCGCCTCTATGGCGAGGACGGCTCGGACCGACTGGATGGATTCGACGGTAACGATGATCTACGGGGCGGGCGGCACGCCGACGTCCTGTTCGGCGGAACTGGCGACGACCAACTCTTTGGCGAGAGCGATAACGACCACCTGTTCGGCGGTGACGGCAACGATGTCCTCAGGGGCGGCAGCGGTGATGACTGGCTCGACGGGGGTGCGGACGGTGCGGCGGACCAACTCTACGGGGAATCCGGACGCGACCACTTCGTCTACCACCCCAACGGCGGCTTCGACCTGGTCGCCGATGGCCGCGAGGACGACCGCATCCTTCTGCAGGATGTCCTGCCCGAGGACCTGCAGGTGCATGCCGTACGCAGCACGGACGGCAAATCACTGCTCGCGCTGCAGATCGATGCGGCCAATGCGCTCCTGATCGCCGATGGCCTTATCGCGGGACCCGACAGCTACCTCTTTTCCGACGGCAGCGAGCTTTCACGCACCGAGCTTGTCAGTCGTGCACTCGCACACCCGCTCTCCCACCAACTGGGCGAAGCCGGCACGCTCAGCGGCGGTCCAGCGGGCGACACCCTTATCGGCAGCCACGGCAACGACCGACTCCTCGGCCAGGACGGCGATGACATCCTCGCCGGTGCGGGCGGCAACGATCATCTCGAAGGGGGTGACGGCACCGACCGCTACCTGTTCGGCCCCGGCACCGGTCTCGACGTCATCGAGGAACAGGATGGTGACCGCAGCACCCTGGAACTGCTGCCCGGGAGCGAAGTGAGCCGACTCGCCTATCACCGACGCGGCGACGACCTGCTGATCCTGCTGCCGAATGAGTCGGATGGCGTGACCCTGCAACAGTTCTTCTCCCAGCCACACACCTGGCAACTGCGTGACAGCCTCGGCGCCGAACGGATACTCACCGCCGAACGGGTGCAGGCCGATAGCCTGCCCGTGCAACAAGCGCACTCGCTGGTCGAACTGCGCGCCGATTTCCAGGCACGCCTCGAAGCGAACTTCGGCAACACCCTGAGTCTCAGCGGTTACCAGCGCCTGGACGACGGGCTGTGGCACGGCGAGAGCCACAACGGTAACAACCACTACCGCCGCACTATCGATTTCGTCGTGATCGAAGAAGCGATCCCGAACCGCGACTACCAGCGTACCCGGCACCACTTCGAGGTCACCGAAAGGGTCTCCCAATCAAGCTGGGAGAAGGAACCCTACACGGTCTACGATACGGACAGCATCTGGACCCCCGCCGGGGCGCGTGAATCGCACTTCATCTCGTTCGATCAGCTGGCGCAGAACGGGGCGAACGGCCTGCACCTGGGCGGGGATGCCATCCCGGTGTACGCCCCCGGGAGCGAATACAACCCGCTGACCGGCGAACACCAACCCAGGATCGAAGGTTTCCGGATCTTCCCCCAGGGCCTTGGCGTGGCAACCACCCGGTATCGATCGATACAACGGACGGTCAGCGACATCACGATGCAGGTCAATATCCTCGATCTGACCCTGGGGGATGGCAACGACGAATTCCATATTCGATCCTGGATCGACCCCGGCTTCAACCTCGTGGACGGCGGGCCGGGTGACGATCACCTGGATGCCGGTGGCGCACAGGGCTCCCAGTCCCGCACCCCGGACAGGCTGTACATCCCGGTGAACCAATACCAGTCCTGGGGCAACCTCCCCGGGAGCCTGTTGTACGGCAACGCGGGTGACGACCACCTGATCGGCAGTGACGGTGCCGACGAACTGATCGGCGGCGCAGGAAACGATCACCTCCAGGGTGGGTTCGGCAACGATACCTATCGCCTGTTATCAGCGACCGGCATGGATACGGTGCTCGAAGAGGGCCATATCTCATCCGGTAACGATCGCCTGGTGCTGCCGGCGGAAATCACGCCGGATGACCTGGCCTTCAGCTGGGACACCCAGGTGCATACCCATCCGGATAGAGGCCTCTGGGGCAGTCGCATGTCCTCGCTGCACAACACCTTCAGCATGCACTGGGGACCGGAAGACGGCGTGACCCTGGTGATGCCCCACGGCGACCAGCAGGCCGGATACGGGATCGAAACCGTCATCTTCGGTGATGGCCGGGAAGTCCAGTTGCAGGCACTGATGGAATCAACCGGGCCCTTACCCAATCCGAATCCACACGATGGCGACAACACCCTGTCCGGCAGCAATTACCTGCACGGTTACGCTGGCGACGACATTCTGATAGCGGACTACTCCACCATTCCACTTGGTCAAAGCCAACGGGCAACATTGATCGGCGGGACGGGTGCTGACCGGCTCTTCGGTGGCGATGGTAATGACCGGCTATTCGGCCATGACATCGTGGCGGACTACAGCCAGGACATACTCAACACCATCGGCAATCTCTGGGACAAGGGTAACGAGTACGACGGTGGGCCAGGAAGCGATTTGATCTGGGCTACCGCGGGCGATGACCTTTTCCACTTTGAACCCGGGGATGGCAAAGACACGATCACTGATGCATTGCACCATGATGTCTATATCAGCAAACGCGACAGGTATGACTACCGGGATGGCGACCCTCGTCTGAACAACATGCTTAACTCGTTCCATGATCCGGCCGCCATTGAATCCAACCATCGCGAGCAGCTGGTCAACGGAATGGACACCCTGCGCTTCGGGACTGGAATTCTCCCGCAGGATATCCTGGTGCGACAGGGTCGGGATGGTGATCTGGTTTTCGCCCACAGCAACGAACAGGACGCAGTCACCTTCGAGAGCTGGTTCAATTCCGACTTCAACCAGCTCGGGCGGGTCGAGTTCGCCGATGGAACCGTCTGGCGCCGCGAGGTCATCGACCTCCTGGCCGACGGCATGGATCCGTTACTGGTAGCCAGCATGACGAACCCGGGAAACAGCCCCCTGGCCGATTCACCCGAAACCGGTTCCGGGGATACGCACTCAACAGCTTCTACAGCGGGAAATGCAGGCAAGCCAACGGCCGACAATCCTTCTCTCAGCCTCTCAGGCGACGAGAATCCCGTCGAAGTTCCTGTAACCGTGCCTGCTTCGGCAGATGCGAACGAAAACACCCCGGTTGCGCAGATCGACGAAGTCCTGGCGAACCTGTTCACCCCGCCGGTTGACCTGACGCCCTTCGGCCCCCTGCGGACCGATTCCACTGCGAGCATCAGCACCAACCGGGTCACGACGGCAAGTGTCGTTCCGTTCGCCCTCGCCCCGACCGCAAGCCTGCTGCCCGCACTGGACGGAACCGACATATTCCCCGATATGAGTCAGGATGCGCCAGTCAATGGCTATGCCGAGCAATGGGCGCGGATGCAGCAAGCACTGCGCACGCTCGATCTCACCGGGAACGCCAGCAGTTCCAATGACCCACGACTTGGCCAGGCCCTTGGCGCGGACACCCTCGCAGGAAATTTTGCGCAACGACCCGTTCAATCGATCCCAGGAGAGGATCCCATTTCCCTCGCACCGGCGCATGTCCGACTACAATCATTCGGAGGGTTGCCGACCGGTTTGCAGATCATGGGAATGTAGCAGCGGCCCTGGCCGGAAAACGAAATGTAGGAGCGGCCCTGGCCGCGAATCTTCGAGAGCAAGCTCGCTCCTACACGAGGTGGCATTAATCCACCCCCAACCGTAGGAGCGGCCTTGGCCGCGAAAGAAAAGCGTAGGAGCGGCCCTGGCCGCGAATCTTCGCGAGCAAGCTCGCTCCTACACCAGGTGGCATTAATTCACCCCCAACCGTAGGAGCGGCCTTGGCCGCGAAAGAAAAGTGTAGGAGC
>JANTGJ010000231.1 GCA_024762975.1 Candidatus Krumholzibacteriia bacterium | reverse complement strand
AGAAACGGATCCGTTCGGGGAAGCTGTCCTCGTCGGACGGGTTCTCCTCCCAGCTCAGGACGCCCGTCGGGGCCGGGCGAATCAGGTTGTCGCCGAGGGGCCGGTAGACCTCCACATCCCAGTCATCGACCGGCAGCGGTGGTAGGCCGTCGATCTCGAAGCGGCTGGTGATACCGCCCTTGAGTTCCATCTCCGGCAACTTGAACAGCTTGAAGGTCACTTTGGTCGTGTCGCGGTGTGCGCTGTTGTGCTTGATCACGTCGAAGAACACGGTGGTCTCTTCCTCAGGCATGAGCATCGGGACGGGGAACGGGTTTTCGGGGAAGACTTCCCAGTCGACTTCGATGCCCTCGATCCGGATCTCGAACTCGCTCGGCTCGCCGGTGTTGTTCACGATGCGGACTTCGTGCTGGAAGGTCGTGTCGTCGCCCTCAGCCGTGGCGACCTTCGCCGGAGCGGCGCCGGCGCGCGCGAAGAACGTCTGGAAGTTGATCTGCGCCAGGTTGTTCTCTTTGCAGGCCTGGGCGTAGAGCTGAGGGTCGGTCGCGTTATCGATGACCGCACCGAGGCGGTAGTTCGCGACCATGTGCGGTTGGGGGATGAGCCAGTTGAAGTAGGTGCGATAGCCGGCCCCGCCAGACGTCGGCATCACCGGGGCCATGGCCGGGATCGTCAGGACACTCGATCCGCTGACGGCATCGACGATCGGGGTGTTGCCGGGCGAACCCATGCCGAAGTTCAGGCCGAGGGACGAATTGACGTATCAGCATCGCACGCTGACGTTGGTCGCCGTCGTGCCGCCGACATTCCAGCCGCGCACGTACAGATGGTTGATCTGGCCGAAGATCGGATAGTCCTGGATCCCGTCGTCGTTGTTATCGATCCAGATGTCGGGGCTGTTCCACCAGTTGAACATGCAGTTGATGTTCGGCTCGACGCCCACGTTCTGCGCACAGTCGCGGATCAGCAGATTCGCGTTCGTGCTGCCTGCACCAGGGCTGAAGTCGCCCGTCATCGTGGCCGCCGAGGCGCTGATGTTCGTGATCGCGACCCCGGTCGAGCCGCCGGCGTAGTCTTTGCTGTTCGGGTTGGTCGACGGTCCGAAGGCCGTGTTCAGGGTGCTGCCCGGGTACAGATCGCCGGCGTCGCCGTAGTTGGACCAATGCGCGTCCATCTGGGCCAGTCCGTCGGCTTCCTCCAGGTCGACCAGCTTGTTGGCCTCGTTCGCGTTGTCTGTGTTGTCGGTCTTGATCATACTCTCGTCGACGTGCCAGATGGCCAAGCCGCTCTGGTTCAGGTTGGCATCGAAGCCGGTCTTCTGCCGGTTCGTAACCAGAAAATACTGCGGTCCCTGCAGGCTGCTGGCCCAGAGCTTGTATACCGTCGGGTTGGTCTCGACGTCCGGAATCGGCGTGGATGTCGTGTTCGAAGCGATGAGCGTCGGTGTGATCCAGCCGTTCCGGATCTTGCTCCAGGCGCACATGTGCACAGGCGTCTGCGGCGACATGCCGTCCCCGCCCCACGATCCTGTCGACATCACGCCGAAGTGACCGATGCCGGCCGACGAGCCGTCGACGTCGTACAGGTCGGGCAGCCCGAGCGCGTGGCCGAACTCGTGGCGGAAGACGCCGATGTCGACGTGCCCACCCGAGCAATTCTCCTCGGGCATCATGACGTAGCGGTCGATCAGCTTGGTGTCGTAGGTGACGGACGCATCTCACGTCCACCGCAGGCGTGTCACGCTGGACCCGGGGTTGAGGAACCAGGCGTGCGACCAGACATAGCTGGTAGAGCCGCACTCGGCGCCCGGACCCTGGTGGACGATGAACGTGCAGTCGACGTCGCCGTTGCCGTCGTTGTCGTAGGGCCTCCAGTCGAAGCCCGCGCTCTCGGCCGCATCGATCGCGCTGCGGGCCAGCCAACGGCTCATGTGGAATTCGCGGAGGGATCCAGTGCCGTACTGGTAGGAGGCGCGGGAGTACGGCGCGGTGTACCAGCCTACGACTGTCGCGGTAACGGTCAGACTGCCGTAGGAAACGGTGCTGTAACAATCCTGGAAGCTGCCGGTCCCGTTGTAGCCTGCCTGGTTCATCATGTTCGTGAATGAGGAGACCGACTGCGACGCATAGAAGTCGGCGTACTGGACCAGCACGACCGGCACGTTGATGGAGATCGCCGCGCCGCTCTTCAGCTGCGCGCCCGCCGTTTCGAGGATGCTCGGCATCGTGCGCTCAAAGAACAGTTCCCTACGGTCCACCTTTTCTTCGGAGTACTCGCGCAGGTGCTTGCCGGCCGTGTCACGGAACGCCAGCGCACCGGCGTCCTCGGCTCCGACGATGTGACCGGTCGCGACGAATTCGCTCGTCCCGTCGAGTTGCGTCGTTGCCACCGGCGCCGGATTCGTGGGGACGGCGGCGACCTCGGCGACCGGGAGAAGGAGCAGGGCGGGGATCAGCAGAGCGAGCACGGAGGACACGGAGAACAGGCAAGGGACTTTCATGGGTGCTCCGATCGACTACTTGGCACGTCCGGGGCCGGTCGAAACCGGGCGCACCATGAGCGGCTTGCTTGCCCCCGGCCTGGAAACGGCTTTTGTCAGTCGGAGCGGCCGTAAGGGCACTTCAGCGGAATTTTAGCCCAATCGGCATGTGATGGGGGCAGTTTCTTGAAAATGTTTTTCAAAATAGCGGCCGTGCTGGATGGTACCGCGGCCGGCGCTGGCTGCTGAACGCGGCCATCTCGACGACGACGCCGTCCACGTTCTCGATACCCCCGAACACGCCGGAGGCTGGTTGGTCGACGCCTCGGTCACGGGGCCGGTTGGGACCGGCAGGGGCTGGTGCGCCTGGTCCGGTACTGCGCCTGGCCGCCGCTGAACCAGGAGCGGCTGGGGAGGCTGAACCAGGATCAACTTGTCTACCGTCTTCGCAAGCCTACCGTCGATGGTTGCATCGAACTCGTCCTTACGCCGCTCGAACTGCTGGATCACCTGGCGCAGCTGGTCACTCCGCCCCGAGTGCACGAGCACCGCTACTGCGGGGTGCTGGCGCCGAACGCAACACTCAGGCGCGCGGTGATCGAGTGGCCGGTCCGGCCGGTGCGATGTTGCAGCCGCTGCAGGAGGCCAGCGAGAAGATGGGATTGACGCAGGAGGTCCACTCGCCGAATGAGCCGACCATCGAGCGCATCTTGCGCCACATCGATCAGCCGCACGAGGTGCCGGCTGTGCCGCCGGCTCGGTCGCCGCCGCAGGCGGAGTTTATGTTCATCCAGGACGCTGGAGTGGGCGACTGGCCTGATCTGGATCAGACGGTCGGCGCGCAGCACGATCCCCTGGGACTGAGCCCACCACGACACCCGAGGGCATTGCCGCCCGAACAGATCGTCCGGTGCGGCGGTCTGTCCTCGCCGGGGCGGAATGGGGCTTCAGAAGCCGAAATTCGAGGCTCTGTCCAGCTTGGAGAAGGGTGGATGCCGACAACGAGCGATCAGCGGGGTAGAACTAGGCGGACTGATGGAGGAGACCCCGGGCTTGGAGGGCGGACTCTGCGGTTGAATAGCCTATCCGCTAGATCAGCCCATGGCGGGAGGCTTTCTTCACGGCTCGCATCCTGTTGTTGACCTGCAGCTTACGGTAGATGTTCTCGATGTGCTTGCGCACCGTTGCCGGCGAGATGAAGAGGTTCCCGGCGATCTCCTTGTAGTCGAGGCCCTGGCTGATCTGCTCGAGGACGTCGACTTCGCGGGGCGTGAGGTGAAATTCCTCGGTCGGTACGTCGGACTCGGCGCGCGACGGGTCGCGCAGCAGCTTCAGTGAACGCGCCGCGAT
>JANTGJ010000230.1 GCA_024762975.1 Candidatus Krumholzibacteriia bacterium | reverse complement strand
GGTTCCGGGAGTGATTGCGCCGTTGGTCCTCGAGCGGATGGGCGCGGCGGCAGCCCGGCGCTACTTCCTGACCTCCGAAAAACTGGGCGCGGAAGAAGCGCAGCGCCTGGGCCTGGTCGACCAGGTCGCTGAAGAAGGGAAGCTGGACGAAACGGTACAGAAGTTCACCGACCTGTTGCTGCAGGGCGGCCCAAACGCTCTGGGATTGTGCAAGGGCCTGGTGCAGGGCGTCGCGTCGCTGGGCTACACCCGCAGCGCCGAACTGGCTGCGCGCATGATCAGCGAAGCTCGCGGCTCCGAAGAAGCGCAAACCGCACTGGCCGCATTTGCAGAAAAGAAGAGTGCCCCCTGGATCGACCCGGAAGGATAACGAGTGATCCGCAAGATACATGACCCGTCCACCACCGAAGAAGTGAACCGCCCGATCCATCGCGTGCTGATCGCCAACCGCGGCGAGATCGCCGTGCGCGTGATCCGGGCCTGCAAGGAGCTGGGCCTCGGTACGGTCGCCGTTTGCTCGGAGGTGGATCAGGACGCACTGCACGCCGAGTTGGCCGACGTGGCGGTGACGATCGGACCCGCCGAAGCGGCCGACTCGTACCTGCGCGCCGACCGCATCCTCGAGGCGGCACAAGCCACGGACGCCGACGCGATCCATCCCGGCTACGGCTTCCTGGCCGAGAACGCCGGCTTCGCTCGTGCCTGTGCCGAAGCCGGCATCACCTTCATTGGTCCGTCGCCCGAAGTCATCGAGCAGATGGGCGAGAAGACCGCCGCGCGAGCGATCATGGAAGAAGCCGGCGTACCGGTCGTACCGGGCGCGCTGTTGCCGGAGCCCGATGCCGATGGTGTCTACCCCTCCGAGGCGGTGCTCGAAGCGGCGCGCGGTGTCGGCTTCCCGCTGATGGTCAAGGCCGCCTTCGGTGGCGGCGGCAAGGGGATGCGCCGCGTGGAAACCGAAGACCAGGTCGTTGGGGCCTGCGAGGCCGCCGCGCGCGAAGCTCGGAAGGCCTTCGGCGATGGCACCGTCTACCTCGAGCGCTTCATCGAGCAGCCGCGTCACATCGAGTTCCAGATCTTCGGTGACCGGCACGGCGCCGCCGTCCATCTCTTCGAGCGCGAGTGCTCGATCCAGCGGCGGCACCAGAAGATCATCGAGGAAACACCGTCGCCCGCACTGGACGACGACCTGCGCTCCCGCATGGGGCAGGCCGCCGTGGCTGCCGCGCGCGCCGTCGGCTACGAAGGCGCCGGCACCGTCGAGTTTCTGCTCGGTCCGGACCGCGAATTCTACTTCCTGGAGATGAACACCCGCCTACAGGTCGAACATCCGGTCACCGAGCTGGTCACGGGCATGGACCTGGTGCGCACGCAGATTCGCGTCGCCGAAGGCCGCCCGCTGCCGTGGAAGCAGGAAGACATCGCCTCGCGTGGTCACGCGATCGAGTGCCGCTTGTACGCCGAGGACCCGGAGAACGGTTTTATGCCGTCGCTGGGCCCGATCCTGCTGCTGAATGAGCCGACCGGTCCCGGTGTGCGCATCGACAGCGGGGTGCGCCAGGGCGACGAGGTGAGCATGTTCTACGACCCGATGATCGCCAAGCTGAGTCTGCACGGCGTCCATCGTGCCGCGGCCATCGATCGGGCCATCACGGCGTTGCGCGAGTACGCGGTGCTGGGCGTGACGACGAATGTCGAGTACCTGATCGACATCCTGCAGGAGCCTGCCTTCCACAACGGCGACCTGCACACCGGTTTCCTGGAGGAGCATCTGCCCGACTGGACCGGCGATCGGGGCGAGGACGAAGACCTGGCGATCGCTGTAGCCGCCGTGAACGAGTTCGCACGCCTGGGACGCAGGGCGGGACCGGGTACCGCATCTGTCGCTGCGGCCGAAACCAATTCGACACCCTGGTCCGAACTGGGCCGTTTCCGCCTGCGCGGCCTGGACTGAGAAAGGACCCGACGTGCGACTGAATTTCCGCAGCTCCGAAGAGGATCTTCCCGTGGAGGTCCGACCCGACGGCAAGGACTGGACCGTCCGGATTGCCGATGCCGAGTTTCCGTTGCAGGCGCTGCAGGCGCGCGATGGCTCGTGGCTGGTCGATACGCACCAGGGCCGGCGGCGACTGTGGGTGTCCGTCCACGGGGACGAGCGCCTGGTATTCTGTGACGGTCGCGTCCATCGGTTGCGGGTGCCGGACCCCGAACAAGGGGAAGAGACCGAGGATCCGGGCTCCGGGCCGAATCTGGTGGCCGAGATGCCGGGCAAGATCGTAAAGACCCTGGTGGCCGCGGGCGAGAGCGTCGAGGCCGGACAGGCCCTGGTCCTGATCGAATCGATGAAGATGGAGACCGAGTTGCTGGCGCCGGTAAACGGCCGCGTCGACACCGTCCACGTCACCGATGGGCAACTCGTGGCCCAGGGCGACGCCCTGGTGGATATCCAACCTGCGGAGGAGTCGTGAGTCATCCCCTGGACCGATTGATTCAATCCACGCGCGAGCTGAAGGCTCTGCCCACGGCGACGGGCCAGATCCTGCAATTGATGCAGGATGCGACCGCTTCGGCGGACGATGTGCTCGAAGTCGTGGGCAAGGACCCGGCGCTGACGGCCAACCTGTTGAAGCTGGCCAACAGCGCGATGTTCGGTGTCGGGCGGCAGATCGGCACGCCGCATCAGGCCCTGGTTCTGCTCGGCAATCGCACGGTGCTGAATCTGGCCTTTGCGACCGGAATGGGGCCGGTACTCACCGGACCGCTGCCCGCCTACCGGCTGGAGAGCAAGGCGCTGTGGCGGCACAGCATGGCGGTGGGAGTCGGTGCGGCGTATCTGGTCGAGGCCACGGTGCAGGATCGCTGGCTGCGCGAGGCGGCGTTCACGGCCGGGCTGGTCCACGACATCGGCAAGATGCTGCTGAACGATCCGTTGCAGACGCAACTGGAACCTTTGCCGCTGGGGGCGCAATCCGCCGCCCTGGTCGAAGCCGAGCGTGGGCTGTTGGGATTCGACCACGCCGAAGCCGGGGGCCGGCTGGCCGAAATCTGGCGCTTCCCGACGGGGCTGGTACAGGTCATCACGGCTCATCACCATCCGCAGGTGCCGCGCACCGATGCCGAATCCGCGCTGTTGCAGCGAGCCGTGATGGCCGCTGACCGGATCGCCGCGCGTGCCGACCTGGGAGGAGGAAGCGCCGCTCTCCCGGACGAGGATTTCCTGGCCGAAATCGAAGAACTTCAGTTGCCGATGGGTCCGGTCGAAGAACTGCAGGGAAGACTCGACGCCGAGGTCGCCGGCCTGGAGGCCATGCTGGGCGCGGCCCGCTGATTTTCCGATCGTACCCTGGAATGAATTCCCGAAAGGCATCCCTTGAAGATCCTGTTCATGTGCACGGCGAATTCCTGCCGCAGCCAGATGGCCGAGGCCTGGGCCAAGCGCCTCTTTCCGGCCGATTGGTCGGTTGCTTCGTGCGGGCTGGTCACTTATCCCATCGTACCGGAGACTCGCGCCGCGCTCGCAGAAGTGGGGCTGGAGATGGAGGGGCAGGAGTCGCAGTCGCTGGATGCCTATGACCTGGACGAATTCGATCTGATCGTCACGCTCAGCGTCCAATCCGGTCGGTTCCTACCGCCGCTGAAACATCCGGAGCGCCACTTGCGCCACCCGGTGAAGGACCCGATGTCCTTTCGCGGACCCGCGGACCAGGTCGCCGAGGCCTTCCGCACGGGCCGCGAAACGATCCGGCAAGTGGTTCAGGATCTCGTCGACGGGAAACTGACCTCGAGGTAGGATTTTTGCGCGTCGGTTTTGGATCCTTTCTCCCACGGCCGTGATTTCCCGTCCA
>JANTGJ010000229.1 GCA_024762975.1 Candidatus Krumholzibacteriia bacterium | reverse complement strand
TACTTGGACGCACCCGAGACCACGTTCATCTCCATCAAATCATCGAGGGAGAATGCAGTGTAGTCGATCGGCTCGTCCCCGGCGGCTGCCTGGCCTGCACTGAAGCAGACGGTCAGCAGCAGAATCGCCGTGATGGAAACAAGCAGTCGTGATGCCATAGAATCCGACCTTTCCCGGTTCAAGTTGATGCTCATCGCGGTTTTCGACGTCGGCGAGAGGAGCAACGATTGGAACTGTACCCAGGATGGATCGGCCATGAAGCTGACCTGTTTAGACTTAAATTGAAGATGGGTAGCCGTTTGTCCGAGCAATGCGAGAGGAGTTCCGGAATCAGCCGGAAGGCACGGTTCGGCGCAGGATCAGAAAGACCATGATGATACCGCAGAAATGCTTGATCAGGATCGCCAGCAGCCGCCCGACAAAGCTCCAGGCACCGATTCGCAGACTGGGTTCAAGCCGCTGTTGATGTCGATATTCGCCGGCTACAGCCCCCAGAAACGCCCCGGCGAACGCTCCGAGCACCGCCCCGATCACCGGTACCAACGAATTCCCGGCGGAAGCTCCGACCAGTCCACCGACGAACGCGCCGATGATTCCCGAGCGGGTGGCCCCCTTGCCCGCGGCGAAAAAAGTACCGAGTGCGAATTCGATCAACTCGGCCAGCGTTGCGATACCGGCCAGGACGGCGAGCAGGCCCCAGCCGATCGGCGCAAAGCCGGTGATCACGGCGTAGATCAGCGCCAGGGCCAGGATGATGAAATTTCCGCCCAGGCCCAGGTAGACGAAGAGCGAGGCGAGCACCAGCAACATGGACCACAGCAGGTAGCCCGCCCATTCACCGATTCCGGCCAGGACTTCCATCGGGTATCCCGCCCGTCAGTGTCCGCCGCCGAAGCTTTTCTCGCCCGCTTCGACCGCGAAGTCGAGTCGGTTCTCGGTGGGCGGCAGAGTGCAGTTGAATTGCTCGGGATTGTAGTCACAGAGCGGGTTGTAGGCGTAGTTGAAGTCCAGGTCGACCAGGCCTTCGGCGTTGACCTCGACATCCAGATAGCGCCCCCCGCCATAGGTCGCCTCGCCCGAGGTCTTGTCATAGAACGGCAGCCAGAGATAGTCGCCGCGCGAGACATCGGCCGGTCCGAAAACGCTCAGCTGATAGGTATCGCCCCCGTGCGCGAAAGCGACGGTACCGCGCCGCAGATAGGGCACGGCCTCACCCTTGCGCTTGGTCAGGAAGACGGTATCGGTTGCGGCCGCGGCGGTGAACGGCAAGCGATAGACCAGGCCGCGGACGGGGAAATAGTAGTTCAGCGCCTCGAAGCCCTCGAGATCCTGCTGCATCAACGGTGATTGCTGTGGGTTCCGGAAATCCTCGTTCTTCTCGATGCGCATCTCGACCAGGGCGATCTCCCAGGACTCGTACTCCTCGTCGGTCATCACGCGCGGGCCGGGAGCCTCCAATTTCTTCTCACAGCCGGTCAGCAGGACGGCGGACAGCAGGAGCCCCGCCAGGCAGAACAGGACAAACGTACGCATCGATATCGGTCGAGCCATCATGATCTTGGAACTTCCCGTGTTGGAGGCCGGTGGTCGCTTCTACCCGGCCATGATACCACTTCCGGGTTCCGGTTTCAAAACCGTTGATCATCACTTATTATGGAGAACCGTCCGCCGGATCCGTGCGGAATGGGCCCCTGTTTCCACCCCGCAACGGGAGACGTCTTGAACCCGAGCACGAATCCGATTTCTCCCGCCGGCGATGCGCCGCAGATCCCCCGCAGCGCCCGGCTGCAATGGACCGTGTTGGCCGTGGCGGCCGCCGCGATTCTGGGCCGCCTCCCCGCCCTGGGTGCGTGGTGGACCCAGGACGACTGGGGACTGATCGGACGCGCGGCCGGCCTGCTGCCCTCGGCCGGGACCGAGTTGCCGGCCCGGATACTGAGCCAGCACTGGTGGTGGTCCGTCGTCTGGCCGTGGTTCGGGTTGGATGCAACCCCGCACGCTGTGCTGCGGCTGTTGTTGCACGCCGGCGCCGCAGTGCTGGTGGTGCGCATCGGTCGGCGGGTGGGCCTGCCCCCGCTGGGCGCCGCCTGCGCCGGATTCTATTTCGCGGCGCAGCCGTTGGCCTTCACGCCCCTGTACTGGGCTTCCGGTGTGCAGGAATTGCTGGCCGCGTTCTTCGCCCTGCTGGCGGTCGAACGCTGGCTCCATGGCACCCGCGATTCGGGTCGCCGCAATCTGTTGTTTTCGGTCCTGGCCGCCGTCCTGTCGATGCTGAGCAAGGAGTCAGGACTGGGCCTGCCAATCCTGTTCTTGATTCTGCTGTGGAGCGGTGTCGGCGTGCGGTTGCAGGACAAGGCCTTTGCCTGGGCCCTGGACCTGCTCCTCCTGCTTGTCGCGGTGGTTGAAACCGTATTGGTTCTGGCTCACTTCGGAACGGAAACCGGCCAACCCTATGCCACCGGCGGAGCCGAGGTCGTGTTCGCGAATCTCGGCGTCTTCGGCTACTGGCTGGCCTCGTTCGGACCCACCTTTGCCAGCCGTCTGGGCTGGGGCATGGCCTCGGTCGGATTGGTTTTTTTCGTGCTGTGGGCGGTTCTGGCACTGTTCCGATGGCGATCCGGATCGCGGGTCGCGGCTGCCGCACTGGTCGCCGCGCTGTTGAGCCTGGCCCCGGCGCTGCCGCTGGCCGGACAGATCCACCCCTACCTGGCCTACCTGGCCGCGGCCGCCTACGCGTTGATGCTGGGATCGCTGTTTCCCCGGCGCTGGACGCTTTCCTGGCCCGTACTGGCGCTACTGCTGACGCTTGCCCTCGCCTGGGGCTACGGCGGTATGCGTGCGAGATTGGGGGAGCGCGATTCGCGGGGGCTCCCGGCCGATCCGATCGTGCGCACCACGGCGCTGTCCTGGGAGACCTGCCGTGCGTTGCCGGATCTGCCCTTGAGTCTGGAAACAGGGTCCAAGCCGGCCATCACATTCCTCCAGTTTCCATTCGATACCCGCAGCGCCGAAATGGCATCGCGCCTGGGAGACGATTGGGTCGAGGGCAGTGATCTCTACCTGGCCATCGGCGGCGAGATCGGACCCCGCATGGTACTGGGCGACAGCGTGTCTATCCGCTGGACGAACTCGCTATTCAGCAATCCACGAGGCGCCTTGGTACTGTGCGAATCGCCGGGTGGATTCCGTCACTGGGGATCCACGGCCAATGCGTGCCTGTATGCGGCTCTGACGGATATCGCACTGGGGCATTTTGAACGGGCGCGCAAACACCTGTTGCGCGGCGGCGATCTCGGCGGTGAAACCTTCGGCTTTTCGTGGGACGAGGAGCAGATGATCGTTCCATTCCAGCGCTCGCTCGATCGCAAGATCGCCTTCGTGGACTGGACGGTTTCACGACTGGACGAAGGCGCTTCGTCAGGCCAGGAAACCGGCGGACTGCAGGATATCTATTTCAACCTCCTGGCTACCTGCACTGGAAAATCGGTCGACGAGATCACCGCCGGCAGCCAGTTGATTCGAGTCGAGCAGGATCGGCCGGACAGCGCAAAGTCGGAGTAACACGGAATCTTCAACGGGGAGAGAAACGACTTGGAAAGCCTGAACGGATTTCTGGCACGCGAGATCGGGCCATGGACTATCGGACAGCTGGGACTGGCCTTCGGATTCATCCTGGCCGGAATCCTTGCGCGCGCGATTCTCAACTCCTGGCTCGGCGGCAAACTGAAGCAACTGGCCGCACGAACCGCGACCGAGTCCGACGACCTGGCCACCGCGGCACTGATCAACCCGCTGGGTCTGCTGCTGCCCATCTTCGGTCTCTACCTGGCGATACGCACCCTGCTGACCGTGCGGCCGGAATGGCTGGCCAATGCCGATCGATTCTTCAAGGT
>JANTGJ010000228.1 GCA_024762975.1 Candidatus Krumholzibacteriia bacterium | reverse complement strand
AATTTGGTGGTGGCCTTGTTGCTGCTGTCGCTGATGGCTGGATTCGCAACGGCTGAAGTGCCGGGTCAAATGACCGATTCGTCGTCGATCGACCTCGCGGGGAAGGCCCTGCTGAGCCCGGAAAAGGGTCTGTCCGATTCCGGATACGAGTACTTCGTCATGACGAATTTCGGTCTCTACAACTTCTACCAGGGTGCCTGGCGCAATTGGCCCGAAGAGTACTGGAATGAATGGGCCTTCGGTCGCCATATGTGGGGGTATGATTTCGACCATCTCCACTTCTCGACCGACTCGGAATACACCTACCACTGGGATGGGGAGTCCTGGAATTACTACCGGATCCCGGGAGTCGACTACGGCGGCAGCATTGTCGGATTCGGGCCGGACAATGTATACACCGTCGGCCGAAATTCGGTGGGGTCGAGCCTCTGCGAGTGGCGGTCCGACGACGGGCATTACTGGAATACCGTCCAGAACCTGGGTCCCTACGCGATTACCGAGATGTGGGGCCTGACCGGCGATAATCTTTTCTTTGGCGGTTTCAACGGCGCTCTTCTGCAATACGACGGGGCAACGGTTCACGAGCTCAGCCTGGGCATGTTCGGGCGCATTTCCTCGATGTGGGGCACCGGCGCCGCGAACATCTACATGATCGGCGACGGCAACGGCCTGTTGCACTGGAACGGACAGGATCTGGCGCTGGTCGAACTGCCCGCCGGTTTTGTGTCCTCTGATCTGCGCAATGTCTGGGGTTCGGGGCCGAATGATGTCTGGGCCGTGGGAATCAACGGCAAGATCGTCCACTTCAACGGTTCGGCCTGGACGGATGAGTCACTGGCTGATACCGCGCTGCAGTTCAACAGTGTCTGGGGCTCGGGCCCGAACGATGTCTGGGCAACGGGCAATGGTGGCGCGGCCCATCACTGGGATGGGAGCGAGTGGACCTACCAGACCGACCTGGGAAATCGTGAGGACAATCAGTTTCTGGGAGTCTTCGGTCTGCAGATGAATGATGGCGACGAGAACTGGGTCCCGGGTTTTGGGAATCCGGATTCGGGCGGCCTCGGTTTCAACGGGTATGTCTGGAATATCCTGGAGCACGACAACGGCGTTGTGGCTGTCGGAAACTTCAGCAAGGCCGGGCAGGATACTGCAAATTACATTGCCAAGTTCAATGGGACTTCCTGGGAACCGCTCTACAATTCCACGGGACCGAACGGAGAAATGCGCGATGTGATCGAGTACGACGGTCAACTGGTTGCGGCCGGAATTTTCTGGTCCATGGACGGTGATACCATCAATGCCGTCGCCGCCTGGGATGGTACACAATGGAGTCCCCTGGGCGACGGAATCGTTCCTCGTTCCGACTCGTACTATTCCACCCGTCGACTCCTGGAAATGGACGGCAATCTGTATGTGCTCGGTACGCCCGAGGTGACCGCGATGTGGGACGGTACGACCTGGACCCGGTTGGATGGGTTTACCGGCGAGTTATGGGCGGCAGCGGTTTACGACGGAAACCTGTACGCGGGGGGGAACACCGGGAGCCCGGGGTCCGGCGTTCTGCGCTTGAACGGCACGACCTGGGAACGTGTAGGCAACAACGATTTCTCGGGCTGGATCTATACCATGGAAGTGTTCGGCAACGACCTCTTCGTGGGTGGCGACTACACGATTACCGGGTTGGACTACCGGTACCTGACGCGATGGACCGGCGTTGCCTTCTCCCAGGTTGCTGATATCACCGGTTCCTTTATCACCTGCCTGTCGGACCAGGGCGACAAACTCTTCGTGGGTGGAAATTACCGTCTGGTCGATGGCCAGCGCATGAACGGTGCGGCGTTCTGGTCGGAGTCCGGTGGATGGCAGCGCATGGGTTCGGGAATCAACTCCTGGGCCTGGTCTACCCTGGTCCGAAACGAGATGCTCTGGATCAGTGGCGAGTTCCGTTCCGCCGGCAACCGGGCTTCCTATGGACTGGCACGCTGGAAGGAAGCTCCGGTCGTACTCGACGGTCCGCCGGTCACCGTGGCGGAACCCGCGATGCCCGGTACGGATTTCACGCTCGGCGTCAACCTGCGGGGTAACCCCGGCGAGGACCCGGTGCTGGCGCACTACCGCCTGCGCGACGGCGACCCGTGGCAGGTCTCACGCCTGTATCCGACCGTCGACAAGGACGGCCTGTTCGAAGGTACGATCCCGGGGAATTTCTTCGACGACCTGGGCTTCCAGTATTTCGTCACGGGCGGCTCCGGCGATACCGAATTCGTATTTCCGGCCGGTGATCCCGCCGATCCGCTCTTCCAGCCCGCGTGGACGGGCGTGACGATGACCAATTTCAGCTTCACCACGCCCGCGGCACAGACCTACACGCTGATGGGCGTACCCTTCGTGCCGAACCAGAGCACCGGAGCGATCCTCACCGGCGCGATGGGGGCTTATGACAATTCGAAGTGGCGTTTCGGGCGCTGGGATCCTTCCACCAGTCGCTATCTGGAATATCCGAATACACCGGGTTTCGCTCCGGGTGTGGGCTATTGGTTGATTCAGAAATCGCCCCGGGAGATTCCCGTCAACGGCGTTTCGACCAGTACCTTCGGTGGCGTTTCGATTGCCCTGAGGCCCGGTTGGAACATGATTGCCACTCCCTATAATTTCCCGATCGCCTGGTCGGATGTGACACTCGGCCCGAATATCGAGAACCGTCTGGTGGCTCGATCGGGCGGTACGTACGTCGATGTCGCGGTGATGAATCCGTGGCAGGGTTACTGGGTGCTGAATACGGGATTGAATGACGAGACGATCAACATCCCGCCGACGATGGTGCCGGTCAAGAGCGAGTTGGAGTGGACCCCGAAGGATCAGGTCGAGCCCGCTGACCTGCTGTGGTCGATCAATGTCGCCGCGTCGTATGGAGACCGCAGTGATGTGCAGAACGTTGCCGCGATCGCGACTCAGGCCGAAGACGGTGTCGACCGGATGGACTACCACGAGCCGCCGGCAATGCCCGGTGACGTGAGCTGGACCTTCGAAGTCGAGCAGGGAGACCGCATGCACAGCCTGTCGACCGACGTGCGCTCCGAGTTCACGACCGGTCAGGCCTGGGATGCGGTGCTGCGCCTCGAGGGCGGCGGCCGTGTCCAACTGGACTTTAGCGGTGTCGGCCAGGTGCCCGCGGAATACACCGTGGCCCTGCTGACGGAGACTGGACGTATCGATCTGCGCCAGTCCGGCACGGCGACCGTGACGGTCGGTGCGGGTGGCGAAGCTCGCTTGCGTCTGGCCGTGGGCGACGTGCAATACGTCGCCGAGCAGGAGCAGAACCTGCCGCGTCCGTTTGCGCTCCGCGCCAACTATCCGAACCCCTTCAACCCACGCACCAAGGTGGCTTTCACGCTGCCGCGTACGGCACGGGTGCTGGTGGAAATCTACGACATCCGCGGGCGCAAGGTGCGCACTCTGGTCGATGACCAGTTCGAGGCCGGACTGCACGAAATCGACTGGCTGGGCCGCGACGATGGTGGTCGCTCGGTTTCGACCGGTGTGTACTTCAGCCGCATGCGTGCGGACGGATTCGAACAGACCCGGAAGATGACCCTGGTTCGGTAACCTCGGTTCCGGATCGGGATGACAGCAGCGACACGAAGATCAACGGGAGCGGGCGTGCCACGGGGCACCCCGCTCCGGGGGACAGGGTATGGGTTTCGATTTCTTCAAGAAGAAAGGCAAGGATCGGGACGGGTCGGGCGACGAGCTCGAATTCGACGATCTGGAAGCCAGTGGGGAATACCTGAGCAGCGGACCGGATGCCGGAACGCCGCCCCCGCCTGCTCCGCGCCGGGATTCGCCCCCGCCACCTCCGCCGCCCCCGCCAGCGTCGTCGCGGCATGCGGCGCCGCCA
>JANTGJ010000227.1 GCA_024762975.1 Candidatus Krumholzibacteriia bacterium | reverse complement strand
AGGGACTCGATTTCGTCGCCGAAGAACTCGATCCGCAGGACGCGATCCTCGAAAGCGGAGCGGACTTCGACCGTGTCGCCCCGGACCCGGAACGTTCCGAAATCCCGCTCCAGATCGTTGCGCGAATACTGGATGTCGACGAGTTTCTGCAGCAACTCGTCCCGATCCAGGGTCAGCCCGGTTTGCAGCCCCACGATCCCTTCGCGGAAACGGTCCGGATTCCCCACTCCGTAGATAGCCGAGACCGAGGCCACAACGATCACATCGCGCCGGGCCAACAGACTGCTGGTGGCCCGCAACCGCAGTCGTTCGATCTCATCGTTGATGCTCGTATCCTTCTCGATATAGGTATTTGTCGCCGGAATGAAAGCCTCGGGCTGGTAGTAGTCGTAGTAGGAGATGTAATACTCGACGGCATTGCGCGGAAAGAAACCCTTCAGCTCTCCGTAAAGCTGGGCCGCCAAAGTCTTGTTGTGCGAAAAAACGAGAGTCGGCTTTTCGAGTTGTGCGATGGTATTGGCGATGGTGAAGGTCTTACCCGAACCGGTAACGCCCAGCAGGGTCTGAAAACGGGATCCGGACCGCGCCTCGGCCACCAGTTCCCGGATGGCCTGCGGCTGGTCCCCCGTGGGCTGAAACGGCGCCACCAGATCGAAAAGGGGCATCGATTCCTCACCGCCCCGCGTCGGACAGGAAGAGAATGATCTCCTGCCCCGGCTTCAGGCCCGAAAGATCACGTCGCCTGCCATTGAGCGTGACCACGACACCCTCCGTACTGTCCAGACGCAAGCTGAACTGATCCCGGGCGCCCCAGTACACGGCCCACCCTTCACGAACCCGATAGGGTTCACCATGTCGGACCCCTACGGTGGGAAGACCGGACGCCGCATCGGAGGCCGCGGGCCAGTCGACTGTGTGCGGCTCGCGTTCGGCGTCGCGAACGACCTGCACTCCTACGGGTACGGCAGTCACAACCCGCAGCACCAGCGGCCAACGGGCACCGTCCCCAAACATCAGTGCCGGAACCCCGGCGTCTGCTGCGGGCAGGGATTCGCTCCGCGCAGCGGGAGGAACATTCGATTCCTCGGCCACGGCCGCGGACTCAGGAGCGCTGGTCGGGGAATCGTCCGTACCGGCAGTCGTCGCTCCTGCCATGGAATCGAACTCGGCAGGCAGTGTGTCCCCGGTCACCGCCGGCAGCTCGTCGGACAACAGGCTCTCCCGGCGCGCTACCGGTTCAGCGGAATCCGCCGTCGCGTCGGTACCGTCATCGCCCCCGCCAAAGATCCACAGCCCGAGCAGAACCAGAACGAGGACCGCACCAGCGGCGGCGCCGATCAGGCCCCAGGGCAAGCCGACCCGACGGATCTGCACTTCCTCTTCGGTCCATACATTCGCGGACTCTGCTTCCCCAGAGACTCCGATCACCTCTCCCGAGAAGCGGGCGTAGGCTTCGAGAACCAACGCCGGCTCGAGCCCGATATCGGCCGCATAGGTCCGCAGAAAGCTATTCACATAAAGAGGGCCGCTGACCTTGTGGTATTCATCCAGTTCGAGCGCGCGCAGGACCGCGATCGGAATCTTGGTTCGCTCAGCGACATCGTCGAGGCTCAGCCCCGCACCTTCCCGCGCGGCGACGAGCAGCTCGCCCGGCGTATGGACCACCGGCCTATCGTTCATGCCTGACTCCTTCCAGCGAGCCGGTAACTTCCCCCACGGCAGCGATCAACCCAAAGCGGCGATCAGCTCCTGCAACTGGAGGGCCTTCGCCCGATTCTCCTTCAGCAGTTCCTTCTGCTGAGTGACCACCTTTTCGGGGGCATTGGCGACAAATTTCTCGTTATTCAGTTTGGCTTCGCAACCGCGGATCCAGCCCTCGATCTTGGCCAGTTCCTTTTCCAGGCGTGCGCGCTCCTTCTCCAGGTCGACCAGCCCCTTCATCGGAAGGAAGACCTCGACCGGACCCGCGACGCCGACTCCCGCCGGGCTCGGGTCCTCGCCGCCGACGACGACATCGACTTCTTCCATCTTGGCCAGCAATGCGACCAGATCGGCTTGCCCGCGCAGACCGGAGGCTGCCGTCTCGTCATGTACGCGCAAGATCGCCCGCCCGCGCTTACCGGGCTGCACGCCCAGTTCGTTGCGCAGATTGCGGGCCACGTTGACGATCTCCTGGACCTGCTCGAATCCGGCGACCTCGGTCCCGAACGGGGCCTCGCCGGTGAACTCCGGGAACGACGACGTCATCAGATAGCCTCGCGAGGGCGGGAGCCAGCTCCACAG
The DNA here is from genome assembly GCA_024762975.1 of Candidatus Krumholzibacteriia bacterium. Lineage (GTDB taxonomy): Bacteria > Krumholzibacteriota > Krumholzibacteriia > LZORAL124-64-63 > LZORAL124-64-63 > JANTGJ01. The sequence continues at coordinate 1,637 of JANTGJ010000227.1, read as the reverse complement.
TTCCTCCGAGATGAAGGGCATCACCGGATGCAGGAGCTTGTAGCAGATGCCCAGATTCAGGACCGCCACGATCAGGGCGGCCGCGCTCCCGTTCTCATCGCGCAGGCGCGGCTTGATCGCCTCGAGATACCAGTCGCAGAATTCGTGACGGAAGAAGTTGAATACCTCGTAGGCTGCATCATTCAGGCGGCGTTTTTCGAAATTGCTGCCACAGGTGCCGACCGTGCGCAACAGACGGCCCAGGATCCAGCGGTCCTCCAGCATCAGATCATCGTCGTGGAGCGTCGCAGGCGGCTCGCCCCCGAACACGCCTCGCCACATTTCAGTCAACCCGGCAGCCGGTGCGTTGTCCAACCCGGCCACGGCCGGCAGTTCGTCCAGCCGCAGGGTGCGCGGAGCCTGCGGGCTGTCGGCATCCGCACCACCCAGACCGGAGTCCTCCCAGTAGCCCAGTACCAGACGCGTAGCCTGGAAGATCTTGTTGCAGAAGTTCCGCCCCACCTCGAGCGTGGACTCGCTGAAGAAGATATCCTGCCCGGTGGGCGTGAGCATGACCAGCGAGCAACGCAGCGCATCAGCACCGTACTTGTCGATCAGGTCGATCGGGTCGGGGCTGTTTCCGAGCGACTTGCTCATCTTGCGCCCCTCTTCGTCGCGCACGATGCCGGTGAACAGCACCTCTCCGAAGGGCTTCTCATCCAGGAATTCGTAACTGGCCATCACCATGCGCGCGACCCAGAAGAAAATGATGTCGGCCGCAGTGACCATGACCGTCGTCGGGTGGTACTTCTTCAAATCGGCCGTCTCGTCCGGCCAACCCAGCGGCGAGAAAGTCCACATCCACGAACTGAACCAGGTGTCGAGTACGTCTTCGTCCTGGTGCACTTTCACGCTTCCGCACGCCGTGCACGCGGAGACGTCCTGGGCCGAAGCGATCTCCTCGCCACATTCCTCGCAGTACCAGACCGGGATGCGGTGCCCCCACCACAACTGCCGGCTGATGCACCAATCGCGGATGTTGTTCATCCAATTGTTGTAGACCCCGACCCAGCGTTCGGGAAAGAGCGTGATCTCACCGTCGGCCACGGCGCGAATGGCAGGCTCGGCCAACTGGTCCATTTTCAGGAACCACTGCCGGGAAAGGTAGGGCTCAATGACATGACCACAGCGGTCGTGGTGACCGACCTGGTGGACATGTTTCCGGACCTGTCCCAGCAATCCCTGGGCCTCCAGGTCCTCCAGCACCTTCTCGCGACATTCCGCCGTCGTCATCCCCTCGTAGGTGCCGGCATTCCCGTTCATGATCGCGCCGGGCGTCATGCAGATGACCTGTTCCAGATCATGACGCTGCCCGACCAGGAAGTCGTTCGGGTCATGGGCCGGCGTGATCTTCACGAACCCGGTGCCCTTCTCGGGATCGGCGTGGTGATCGCCGATGATGGGGATGATCCGGTCGGTCAACGGCAACCTGACCTTCTTGCCGATCAGGTGCTTGCGCTGCGGGTCCTCGGGATGAACCGCGACGGCCGTGTCACCGAAGAGTGTCTCCGGCCGAGTCGTGGCCACCGTCACGTGCCCGTCGCCTTCGGCGAACTGATAGTGGATCTCCCAAAGATGCCCTTCCACTTCCTGGTACT
>JANTGJ010000226.1 GCA_024762975.1 Candidatus Krumholzibacteriia bacterium | reverse complement strand
TCGTAGCCAATTGTCGTCATGTGCGGACAAAGACATACGGTCCGGAGTGCCGGGACAAGTGGAGCCAGGTGCAAACAGGGCCATCAACAGGTGGGGCCGTCAGCGAGAGCGAACACCCAGTAAGAGTGCAGTACAGATCAGCGCAGATCCACGCGTAACGCCGATCCATCGTCGACCACGACACCGGTCAAGGCAGGTGCGCCATATTCGGCAGGCGCCGTGTGCACCGTGACGTTCGAAGCTGCCGCGAAGCGGCCCGCACCATGGGTGTGACCACAAAGAACCAGGAATTCGGTCTCTGGATGGCGACTCGCACAATCCAGGATCACTTGGCCTGTGGCCTCGCACGCAAACCACGGCAACCAATCCGGCCCACTCGGCTGCCCCTCGTGCCACGCGGCTCCGGCAAAAGGCGGTACGTGGGTCACGACGAGTACCCGCGAGCACCGTGAAACCGCCAGCTCCAACTTGGGAACCAAGCGAGCGGCGCTCGCGTCACCCAGGGCGTTCGTTGCCGCGATGAGTTCTTCACGCGAGAGTCCCGTCAATTCGTCGATCAGCCGGAAGTCGTTCAGTTCAACCGAAGTGCTGTGAGGGTCACCCAGCCGGCCATCGCCCCACCCTTCGTCTCCCACCAACGCGAGTCCACCGCCCAGTTCGATGGGGTCGCTCGCACTGAGCCAGACAAGTCGAGGATTTCCGTCGAACGCGTTCAACTGATCGCTGACTCCAGCGATCGAGCCATGATAGAAGTCGTGGTTCCCAAGCACGAAGTACACCGGGCGAAGGAGGTGTTGCGACGCCCGCCTCAGATAGCCTGTAACGTTGAACGCATCACCGATGTCGCCGGAAACGAGCCAGCCGTCCATCTCCAACGTCGCCAGATCGCCGAAGAAATCGACGATTTCGGTTTCCGTGAGGAAGTTCAGGTGGATATCCGATAGCCATCCGAGTTTCATAGTTACCCCATTGACCTTCTCAGAGCATTCCGACCGGCACGGACATTACGCTGCACGTAGGTCTGAACGTCCGAACTGTAGAAGAGATCCCGGTCGAGTTTTGGGTCGGCGACCAACGCTGGATACGAGCCAAGCCAAATTCGCTGGTAGACTCCAGCAAGAGCGAGGGTCGCCGTCGGTGCAAAGCGCTCGGCGAGCTGGCTGGGATCCGGTCAACCAGAAGCGGCCGGGCGCCTTGTCCTGATCGACGGCCATCTTGATGTGGCTCAGCAGTTCCGGCGCATAGTCAGTCCAGATCCTCGTCGATGTCAAAGGACCGATTCGCCTTGATCGGAAACTCCCGTTTCCATCCGCAGGTGTAGCACTCCATGGGGACCAGACGCGGCATCCGGTACAGAAGGAGGCTCCCGATGAGGGGAGGTACGGCGAGCCAGAAGACGAAGAGGATCTTCAGGATCCTGTCATCCGAAGACGATTCCCCCATCTCGGCGATGAGCAGGGCGGACAGCGAGGCCAGCAGCGGCCAGGCGGAAACCGCCACACCGAGCGGTTTGAAGCCCCGCGGACGCCGTGCGCGAAACACCTCCAGCTCGGAGCCGCAATTCGGACACCGGCGGGGCAGATCGCCGCTCCTCGGCTTCGGGGCTACACCGCCCTCATGGTCGAAAGTGTATTCGGGATGGTCCATGTCCCGCATCCTCTCGTGGCCGACCGCCGATACGAAATAGCGCGGCCTGAGTTCATTCTCCCGAATCTCCCTCTATTGGGGATTGCTCCCCGACTCCCGCAACACCCTCTCGATCTCCTCCGGCGACTGCTGCACGGTCTCGATCGCCGACTCCTTGCCCAAAAGCACGAGCACGTCGCCGGCCTCGATCTTCTTGTCCGGGCCGGGCAGGAACGCGAACGTCTTGCCGTCGGCGGCCTTCACTGCGATCACGAACAGATCGAGACGGCGGCGCAGGTCGAGTGCGGCCAGGGTGTGGCCGACGAACGCGTCCGGCGCCGCCAGGTCCATGACCAGATAGTCCTGGGCCAGGGGGATGAAGTCCAGCAGGTTGGGGTGGAAGATCTGTTTGGCCAGGCGCTCGGCGGCCTCGACCTCGGGGTAGACGATGTGCTGGGCGCCGACGGCCTGCAGGATCTCGGCGTGGTCGCGGCTGTTGGCCTTCGCGTGGATCATCGGGATCCCGATCTTTTTCAGGTGGAGAGTGCACAAAATGCTCGACTCCAGGTGGTCGCCGATGCCGACCACCGCTTCGTCGAATTCCCGTGGAACGGCTGCCGCCAGCGAGTTGTAATCGCTCGCGTCGACGCACAGCGCTCGTTGCACGTCGTCTGCCAGTTCGTTCACCAACTGGATGTCCCGGTCGATGGCCAGCACGTCACAGCTCTTGGCCAGTTCGCACGCCAGCGCGCCGCCGAAGCGGCCGAGGCCAATGATGCAGATCTGCTTGCGTCGCGTACTCATCCGATCATGATCCTTCCTTCGGGATAGCGAACCCTGGCCCGCTTCCTCGTCAACAGCGTAAGCGCCAGCGTCAGCGGACCAAGCCGGCCGACGAACATGCTGGCGATGATCCACAGCCGTCCCAGCGTACTCAGTTCGGGCGTCACTCCGGTCGTCAGGCCGACCGTCGCGAACGCCGAAATCTGTTCGAAGACGATGTCGCTCATCCGGGCCCCGCTCCCCTCGGTCAGCAGCAGTACGAACACGCCCGTCACGTTCCACACCACGGCCAGGCCCATCAGCGTCGAGACACGCTGGGCGATCTCCTCGGGGATGTGGCGGCCGAACATCTGCGTCTCGCCGTGGCCGCGCAGGCGGCTCCACAACCGGGCGGCCCACATCGTGAAGGTGGTGGTCTTGACGCCACCGGCGCAGGAGCCGGGCGAGCCGCCGATGAACATCAGCATCACCATCAGGAACAGCGCCGCATGGGGCATCGCGCCGATCTCCACCGTATTGAATCCGGCCGTACGCGTGGTGACCGACTGGAACAGGGCACCCCAGATGCGCTCGGTGGGCGTGACCTGGTCGGGCGTGCGGCCGGCGACCAGCAGGGCGCCGAAACCCGCCACGACGAGCAGCAGGCTGCTGCCCAGAGCGACCTTCGAGCCCAGCGAGAGCCGGCGAAGCGGCCCGCGGGATGCCGGGCGCGGATCGAAGCGGCGCCACAGGTCGATCGCCACCGGATGCCCGATGCCTCCCAGGATGATCAGCCCCATCACGGTGATCATCAACAGCGGCCGGTCGCGCCATCCGGTCAGGCTGTCGGCCTGCAGGGCGAACCCCGCATTGCAGAACGCGGAGACCGAGTGAAAGACCGACGACCAGGCGGCTCCGGCGCCGCCGGCGAGCGAGCGCAGGTCGGCGTACAGCACAACGGCACCGATCAACTCGACGCCGATCACGAATGCCAGGATGCGCTGGAACAACTGACGAAATTCGCCGGCGGCTTCGCGCTGAACCATCGAACTGGACAGGGCCGCGGCGGCGTTCAGGTTCATCCGCCGGCCCATCAGGGCGTAGGCGATGCCGGCGGCGGTCATCACGCCCAGGCCGCCAGTCTGGATCAACACGAGCAGGACGCCCTGCCCCGCCGGGGTGAACTTCGAACCGGTATCGACGACGGCCAGTCCGGTCACGCAGACGGCCGACGTGGCCGTGAACAGCGCTTCGAGCAGGCCCAGTTCGCCGCGGTGCGCCCAGGGCAGCAGCAACAGTCCGGCGCCCAGCGCGATCAGGGCGCCGAACCCGATAATCAGCAGGTTTTCGGGCGACTGCGCGGCGGTCAGCCGGTGCACAGCGGATAGGAAATTCAGCCGCATCGTCTGCCCTCCGAGCCCTGGGTCTCCTCCATCACATCGCCAAATTCTGCCACACGGATCGCCCGTTGTCCGCATCCATCTTCCTCCAAGCCGGCTAAAACCTCGCATTCCGGCCTCGGGAGCCCCATACCGCC
>JANTGJ010000225.1 GCA_024762975.1 Candidatus Krumholzibacteriia bacterium | reverse complement strand
GCTTCTTTACGCGCAGATGATACTGCACCAGATGCATCAATTGACTGTTGACGCGCATCGCCGAGCTGAAGAGATTCAGATCGTAGCCGAGAGTCTTGAACAGGTGATGGGCATCATGCGCATGGTGCGTGCCGAAGTGATCGTCCTTGTGGGCTCCGACCATCGGACTGGGAACGAAGTTCGCGTCCTCGCTGATGTCGTTCGAGCGGCGAACGCAGACAAAGCGGCCCTCGACCAGATTGTCCGGTCCCTCGTCTCCCAGGCCGAAGAGCTTGATCAGCGCCGCCAGGTTGTGCGTGTTGCAACTGACGACCTGCAGGTACTGGTCCTTGCCGATCTCGAGCACCTCGTCGTTGATCCCCCGCGCATACTGCTTGCCGAAATTGAATTCGCTGCCCTGGGCAATGAACAGGTTGACCTTGTCCTCGTATTTTTCGTACCAACGTTCCTTCATCACGTTTCCCGACGGGGTACAGTCGACGACCACCCGAGCCACGTTCAACGCGTCCTCGGTCGTCGAGTCGACCTTCAGGTCCATGGCTTCGAATCCGTCGATGCGATCCTTGTCCGCGACCAGACGGGCGCCGCGCTTGATCAGGTCTTGGACCTTGGAGCGATCCGTCAGCAGCGGTGTACTCTTGTGGAAGAGCACTTCGTCAATGCCGAGCTGGGCCTTGAAGGTGCAGAGCAGGCCGATCAGCGGCTCGCCGATCGTACCGGTGCCGACTACGAGGACATTCTTCGAACCGAGCATCGTCCACTCCTTGTCTCAACTATCCAGGGCAGGCCCAACCGGACGGGCCGCGAAACGATCATCCCGTCCAGAGTAGTCCCCGGCCGGGACCGAAAACAAGATTTTTTCGGAGGTTGCGGGGAGGTGTGCAGGGAACCGGATCAGCGGACGGACAAGGCACTTTCGCTTTCGCGCTCCCGTTGAGCGACGACCTCCGGATGCTCCGGGAAGAGTTCGGCGACCTTCCGCCACCAGCTCTCCGCGTTGTCCCGGAAATCCATCTGCCTCATCAGGTCACAACCGCGCAGCCAGGCTCGGTGATTGTACTGGCTCTCGGTGATCGTGCGCAGATAGAGCTTCAGCGCCCGCTTGCGATCGCCGGCATAGCGCGAACACTCGGCCATCCCCAGCCATCCGAACGAATAGCTCGGGTCCAGACTCAGCGCCTTTTCGTAGGAGGCAAAGGCCTCACTGACCCGCCCCTCGGCCAGGGCCAGGTCACCACTGCACCGCAACACATATCGATAGGGGATCTCCGGCTGGTGCCCGCCATTCGGGCCCGCTTCGGTCGCGGCACGGAGTCGTTCCAGCTTGCGCCGGGTCAAATGCGTCAACTCCGCTGTCGTGGTATAGGGCAACTCTCCGCCGAGATCGACCAGGTAGCGAATATCCGCCGCGATCGACTGCAAAACGACCGTTGCACTGTCGGGAAAAACCGCCTCGAGCCGGCGCGCCACGGCACGCGCATCATCGACTTTGCCGACGGCCAGCAACGCCGAACAGATCTTTGCTCCCAGGTCCGGGGCCCAGGACAGGTCGCGCAAGTCGTCCTCGCTCATTCCTTCGACACGTGTCCAGGCCTGGTGCAGATGGCCCAGGGCACTCTTCAGCCCGACGACCGGCAGCACCTCGGCGTCCAGTTCGACGATTCCCTCGCAGGCCAGTCGATAGGAGAAGTAGGGCTCCTGCGGCTGCTCAGCCTGGGCCTTGCGCAGAATGCGCAGATTCCGCTCGCGTGCGTGGTTCCGGCGCTCGATCCGCTGTTCATCGTGAATCACCGTCAGCGTCGAATCGAGAATGACCAGGCCCTCGGTCCGGGCCCAGCGTTCCAGATCGGGCGCGACCTGTTCGTGGATCGGATAACGGTACCGCACGTCGGGATGGTTGCGGAACAGACGCAACGAGACCGCGCCGTCGCCGGAGGAGCTCTCCCGTCCGCCGGAAACGCGCAGCCGGTAGCCCGCCGCGCCGGGATCATTCAGCAATCGCTGAAAATCCACCGGGCGGATCGGCTCGAGAAATTCGTCCGCATCCAGGACCAGGATCCAATCGCCGGTGGCTTCGGCCAGCGCTGCGTTGCGGGCCAGCGCAAAGTCGTCTGCCCAGGGAACGTCCAGCACACGGGCTCCATAGCCCTCGGCGATGATGCGGGTGTTGTCGCTCGAACCGGTGTCGACGAGGATCATCTCGTCCACGAGCGCCAGCACCGACTTGACGGTCGTGCCGACAGTGGCTTCCTCGTTCCGGGCGATCACGCAGAGTGTAGTCGTCTTGCGCCTCATGAATCGGATTCAATTTCCTCAGGATAATGGACCGTATGCAGTGACCCCCAGGATATCGACCGCAGGTCGCGGCAGTTAACCGAGAGTTGCCAAAAACTTTGTTCTATCCCAAATTGGAGCAGGGTGCGACGGACGGACGATGGCCCGCCGGTCCGCGATCAGCAACCCATTGAGGCAGTATCAGTTAAATGCCATCCCAAAGAGAGCCTGGACGATCGACCACAGCAAGAACAGTGAAGCAATCGAGGAGTTTTTCCCTCGGGAATCCGTGGCCGGCAGCGGTCCGCGCCTGCCGGTATTCGGTTTGTTGGACAATATCCGGAGTGTGTGGAACGTCGGCTCGATGTTTCGAACCGCGGACGCTGCAGGTCTGGGAGGATTGCTGTTGAGCGGAATGACCGCCACTCCACCGCGCCCGGACATCGAAAAAACGGCTCTCGGCGCGACGTTGACCGTGCCCTGGAACTACTGGCGCGATTCCTTCGAAGCGGCGCAGGCGATTCGCGCGGCCGGAATCCCGCTGATCGCGCTGGAGCAGACGGATCGCTCCCAGAGCTGGGAGAATTTCGCGTACCCGTTCCCCCATTGTTTCGTGGTCGGTCACGAAGTGAACGGCGTTGCTCCGGAAATTCTGGACATCGCCGATGATGTCGTGGAAATTCCGATGGCGGGCAGCAAGCACTCCCTGAATGTGGCGGTCAGCTTCGGTGTCCTGGCCTATGCGATCCGCCGATCCTGGCGAGAAAGGCAGCGATGAGTTTCCGGTCGCCATGGAAGTCTTCAGCGTACGTACGCCGGGTCGACTGGATCCGTCGCCTGTTACGCCCGTTCGGCGACCTGGAAGATCGCTACATCGTTCACCTGGCCGAAAAACAGAATCGCCTGGTCCAAAAGCATTTTGCCGGTCGACATCCCCAAAAAGTACTGTTGATCATGCCGCGTTGCGTCAAGCGGACCCATTGCCGGGCGGATGTCCAGAACTCGCTCGAGCAATGCCTGAGCTGTGATCTGTGCCCGCTGGGCGAGGTGGCCCGGATGTGCGAACGTCACGGCATTCGTTCGCTGGTGGCGTTCCGCAGCCACATCGCCTTTGAACTGGCCCGCCGGCACGAACCCGATCTGATCATCGCCACCGCCTGTCACGATCGCCTGGTCAAGGCCCTGCGTTCGGTTCCGGAATATCCCGCCTTGCTGGCTCCCCTGGCCGGCATGCAAAAGCAGTGCGTCAACGCGGGCGTGGATCTGGCCTGGCTCGAGCGGCAACTGGCAGCTCTTTCCGGACGCGCGGCCGCTGTGCCGTCCCTGGAATTACCTTCTTTTCCTGTCGGGACGGACTGCCCCGCCTCCCGCATTGCCGAGGGACCGTGAACGGTCGCTACCTGAGTGACACCATCGCCCTGATGAGACCGGCGCAGTGGCCCATCCTGACGGCCCAGTTCTTCGTGGGGGTGTTGCTGTTGTCACCTGCTGCGGTACAGGGTGGATGCTGGCTGAACACCGGATCGGCCGTGGTCCTGGCGGCGGCCTGGCTGGCGTGGGTCGTGCTGCTGAATGGATTCACGCTGGCCTTCAACAGTTCCCAGGACAAGGACGACGGCGCGGTCGCCTACCTGGAACAGCCGCCGCAGCCGCCGCGCGGTCTGGCCGCTGTCTCATTC
>JANTGJ010000224.1 GCA_024762975.1 Candidatus Krumholzibacteriia bacterium | reverse complement strand
CTGACGCTCTTGTTCTGGCATGCCTTGGGCAGCAAGCCAGCTCGCGATTGGCGCCGACACCCTAGCGTCCTGGAATCCGGCTGGTGGAAAGTTACCCTGCTCGAAGGCATCTCGCCCGTCCAGCAGGATATCGCGCAGGATGAAATTGATGACCCTGCGAGGATTGAAGCGTATCTGACCGCCTTTTCGCAGGTGGCGCTTCGCGAGTTCGGCGATGGCTTGGCGATTGTAGGGGAACAGTGGCATGCCGCGATCGTTGGTGCCAAACGCTCCGAGTCGATCATCCGGTTCGTCCTCAAAAATCGTGATCCAGGCCGTGAGGTCAGCCTCGCTCTCATGCTTGCTCTGGTCGTATTGGCGCTTCAGCGCTTTCTCCCCCCAGCGGGCGGCATTTAGGTAGGCACCCGTGAGTTCGACGGTGCGGGCGAGCACATCGTCATTTTCGGTGGCCAACTGGATCACCCATTTGCGCTTTGCCCGCGATTCGATGGTGTCCTTGCCGACCAGGTAGCCGTCAGTCAGTGCGAGGGCCGTGCGCATGCGCGAGCGCACCCGGCGACCCTCATACTCGGCCTCCTGAATGCATACCTTGAGCAGCACTTGCTGGATGCCCGACAGGGCTGCGAAATCCTCGACGAGCAGCACGAGTTCGCGTCCCTGCTCCAACAGCAGTTCGCGCACTCGAAGGATGATTGATTCGAGCGTGATGCCTCCCGTCGCCTTGTCGAGTTGGAATACTCGCTGGATCGCCTCGTCGATGACCTCATTGAGGACGTTGACGGCCTCCTTGTATCCAGTCCCATCGGCCCGATTGAGGCTCGTCCGGTAATACGTTTGGACTGGCGCGGCGGCTTGGCCGAGTGCACTGCGCAGCTCATCCGGGATGCGCAGATCGTCGGCATGGAATTGGGGCAGCAACTCATTAGCTTCCGGATCGGGCTCGGCCCGTCCGGAAACGGCACGCAGGACAATCGGCGCGAGCACATGATGGGTCATGTGGTCTCTGAGGGCGGCATCGTGGAGGAAGCCGGGTAGCTTTTTGGCATGGTCCGCGCGAGCCTTTAGTAATCGGGCTTTTTCCGCAGAAGGGTCGTTCCTCAGTTCAACCATCAGCCGTTGTGCGTGTTCATTGAGCGCAATTTCCAATCCTGCGGAGAATCGGACTGCGGCCTCAAATGGGGTCACCTCGGCGATGGCTGCGTCAAGGCTCTTGCGGACTTCGGCGTAGCGGGGGTCGTCGGAAAGTGGCTCCAGCACTTTGTCGACGACATCTCTTAGGCTGGCACTCTTGGGGATACGAATCACGTGCATCTGACGGGCGCGTAGATCACGACCCAGTTGGGCGGCAAGCCACCGGATCAGATGGGATTTCCCGGCGCCTGATGGCCCGGTAATCGGCATCAGCAGCGTGCCTTCGGGTAGGTCGTCGGAGAGAAATGCTTCCAGCAGGTCGTGCTCCGCAGTCGGGGACTCGTTATCGGACTCCAAGTCGCGTCGTAGAAGTGGCGTGGGCTGATGCACCGCCAGCAACACGGCATCCGATGCCGCTTCGGCCTCGGCTTTGATGCACTGGTTGATATTGTCACGGTTAGGCCAGTAACGACTCAGGGACATGCTCAGACTCCTTGCGCGAGCAAGACATGGGTAAAGGTTTGCCAGTCTCGACCGCCGGCGCGCTGGAGGGTGCGGCCATCGCCGGCATCGGCGCGTTTCTCGAGCCGGAGTGGGCCGCCTGACCGAGATAGCCGCCAGAGGGCCCGCGACAGCGAGGTCGAGAGCAGGTCCGGGCGAGTTGGTGGTTGCCACTCAGCAGGTTCCAAGGCGGCTTCGACCTCCAAGCGGTAACGCCCTCCGTCCAGAACCGGGAGGCGTTCTCCGAGTCGGGTGATGAAATCCTGGGCGGGAAGTTCATTCTGTTTTCCGAAGATCTCCGGCAGTTCTTCTCGAATGGCTGCGGTAGGGTCTGGCCAGCGGCGCTGATCTTCCCAGAAGAAGCCGAGGTAGTCGCCCCAGAACCGCAGGCCGTTCCAGCGTGTATCGTTCTGGAGCAGCCTACGAGCTTCGTCTCGGAATTGATCCTGCTCCAGCACTTGCACTTCTCGGTGAGTACTAAACTCGTTAACGTAGATATCCTGGGCAAGGATAAATGCCAACGCCCGCGTGAAATCAGCTGCTCGTGCGCCCTCGTTGTCCCAAAAGCGTTCGTTGTTTTCATCGCTGAACAGAAGGCGGCGGCAGATTGCCGGTAATTGCTCGGGATTCTTGTCCAGTTTGTCGAGTGTGAGCTTGTCATTTTCCATTGCCCTGAACAATCCAAGTTGTGTCCAGCGGCGCAGGGTCTGACCAACCTGATCTTTATTCGGCGATTCCGCGGGCGAGCAGAGCCGAATGAGGCGGTCTTTATCCATGGGGCCATGTGTCGCGAGGGTCCGATGCAGCACGATCAGTACGTTGAACAAGCCGTCGCTGGCGGTGTTGAGGATAGTCATTGTGTGGCCCTGCGTAGAAATTCCTGAAGCTCGATACAGTTGGTCGCTGTGTCTCGATATTGTCGCAACGGGTGGCTGGCATCGCGAATGCCCGCCGGCGCGAACACGAGGTGCAATGGGCGTTCGAGCAGTAAAAGTTCCTCGGGGAATGGCCGGTCACCCCAGGGCAGCAGGATCGTCGTGCGCGCCAGGGGCAATGTGTCGGGTGCCGCCGGTGCTTCGAAGAGATCGCGAAACACCAGTAGCCGATCGGGTGCTGAGCGGTGTAGTTGCGAGAGCATGGGCTGTGTCTCTCTGAGCGTCGGTCGCAGCGCCAATTCGCGAACACCGAAAGAGGCTACGGAGGCGCGCACCGCTTCAAATAGGTTTTTATCGGGCTCATCGACTGGGCAGAGCACCACCACCATCGACGAATCCAGATGGCCGAAGCGTCTTCGCCAGGCTTGGTTGTCGTGAGGTACGAGACGGGAGATCCCGATGCCGGGAGGGATCTGGTACAAGCCTCCGTCGTCGTGCTGGGCGCCGCCACTGGCGGGACATCCACGGCAGGCGGGTGACACGACCACGCTCTCGCTCGCGAAGAGTTCAACCAGCACGTCGGCCATCTCCCGTTCACCGTCCAGTGCCGAGAGCATGTGCTCGAAAGCCTTGTTGGCCGCTTCCATGCCCCGCCTGCGTTCACCGCCGACCTGCCGCTCGAAATGGGCGCGGTCCATGAGTCGTGGATCGAGGGTGCGTATCGGGACCTGGGCGAAGTAGGCCTCTTGCTCTGCTTCGGTCCGGGCCTCGAAGGTCGCCTCGTCCTCTCCATCGGCACGCTCGGCGCGTCGTGGTCGGGTCGATTCGAGGCGGATGAGTCCCGCGCGCGCCAGCAGAATCAAGGTGCGCATGTTCCAGTCTCGATTACGGTCGTTCTCCTGAGTCTGATGAACAGGGCGCATTCGCAGGTCGACCAAACGTACGTCCGGATCCACCGGGTCTTGCTGGGACTCTCGGTAGAGAGTGCTCCAGCGTTCGAATCCCTTGTCATCTCCGATCAGCGTCGGGGCACTCAGTCCGCGAGCGACGCCGATGTCATCATCGTCGAACAGGCAAATCGACAGACTGGCCCGCCCGTCGCGTCCTCCGCGACCGACCTCTTGGTAAAAGCGGTCCAATGTCTCGGGTAGAGCCGCATGAATCACGGTGCGAACGTCTGACTTGTCCATGCCGACTCCGAATGCCGAGGTGGCGACGACCCCATCGATTCGGTCCTCTACCCAGTCTTGGATGATGCGTTCGCGCTCGTCGTTCCGGGTCTCGCCATGCACGCAAGCGATGCGCCGATAGCCGGCTTGCCTAAGGTGATTGAACCATGCCTTGGCGTCCTGGCGCTTCGTGGTGTAGAGAATGAAGGGCCGCGGGACATGGCGCAGGAGTTCGTCCACCCGTGCCTCTTTGTCATTCGGCGAGGTGGCCCTGTAGCTGAGATAGCGTG
>JANTGJ010000223.1 GCA_024762975.1 Candidatus Krumholzibacteriia bacterium | reverse complement strand
AACGATGACATTGCCCGGATCCAGCACCACGGCGCAACCGCCTCCGGGGCGCCGGTACAGAGGCACGCCGTCGGCCTCGATGGCGGCCGTGTCCAACTCGAGGTGCTGCTTCCCGCCGCGGCCGATCACCACGGCCACCGGCTCAGGTCCGATCTCGCTCCATGGCAGTACACGCAATTGCGCGCGGCCCCCATCCAGGACCGCGCGCTGCAGATCGTCGTCGAAATCATACGGCAGAGCCTTCAGCTCCATGCTACCTCACCTTGCGCGGCGGGTTGACGTGCACGCCCTCGCCCGCGGCGACCTCCGCGGCCTCCATGATCGCTTCCGACAGTGTCGGATGCGGATGGATGGTGACCATCAGGTCGTGCAGCGTGGCGCCCATTTCAACCGCGAGGGTGCCTTCGGCGATCAACTCGCTGGCCAGGGGGCCGACGATTCCCACCCCCAGAACCAGGCCGGTATCGGGCTCGGCGATGACCTTCACCAGGCCATCGGTGCGTCCCAGCGTGCGGGCACGCCCCAGGGCGGCCAGCGGGAACTTGCCCACGTTGATCTGGATGCCCTGCTCTTCGGCCTCGCGTTCGGTCAAGCCGGTCCAGGCGATTTCGGGATCGGTGAAGACGACGGCCGGGATGGCGCGGTTGTCGAAGACTGCACCTTCGTGCTCGGGCGAGGTCTCCGACGCAATGACCTCGGCGGCCACCTTGCCTTCACGCGAAGCCTTGTGCGCCAGCATCATGCCCTGCGCGGCGTCGCCGATCGCGAACACGTTCGGCTCCGCGGTGCGGCACTGCTCGTCGGTGACGATGTGGCCGCGCTCATCGACCACGGCCTTCGTGGTCTCCAGGCCGATGTCGTCGGTGTTCGGGCGCCGGCCGATGGCGACCAGCACCTGATCGTAGTGGCGCGTAATGGTTTCGCCGTTGTGCTCGATCTCGACGTCGAAGCCGTTCCCGGCGTCGCCGCCGGTTTCGGAAATCGATTGGACGCGCGACTCGAGCAGCACCTCGTGCAGGCGTTCGTCCACCTGCTTGACCATGATGTCCACGAGATCCTGGTCCGCGCCCATCAGCAGGCGCGGGAAGAACTCGACGACCGAGACCTCGGAACCGAGGCCCTGATAGACCAGCCCCATTTCCAGACCGATGTAGCCGCCGCCGACAACCAGCAGCGAACCGGGCACACTGGGCAATCGCAGGGCGTCGGCGCTGCTCCACACCGAAGGTACGATGCCCTCGGGCAGGCGGTTCAGGCTCGAGCCGGTGGCAATGACCGCCTGCTCGAAATCGATGCCACTGACCTCGCCGCCCTCGAGCGCAAGGCTGGTCGGTGAGGTGAAGCGGGCGTGGCCCTCGATCACGGTGACACCCCGACGTTTGAGCAGACCCTTGATCCCGTTCGACAGGCCGCTGACGATCTCGTCGGTCCAGTTGCGCAGTTTGTCGGTGTCGATCTTCATTTCGCCAAAGGAGAGGCCGAAGTCCTCGGCGCCCAAGGTGTGCTTCTTGACTTCGACGGCGTGGATCAGCGACTTGGAGGGGATGCAGCCCTCCAGCAGACAGGTGCCGCCGGGGCGGTTGCGCTTCTCGACGAGCAGGACATCCTTGCCCAGATCGGCCAGGCGCAGCGCGGCGACATAGCCGCCGGGGCCGCTGCCGATCACAACAACCTGGGTTTCCTCGCGCAGGCTTCCCATGACCATGATGGACGCTCCTTAGGTCTCCAGCAACAGCAGGTTCGGGTCGCTCAGTTGACGTACCAGTTCACCCACGAAGCGCGCGGCGTCGGCACCGTCAGCGACACGGTGATCAAAGGCCAGCGTCAGCGGCAGGATCTTGCGAATGACGATCTCGCCGTCGCGAACGACCGGTTTTTCCTGGACCTTGCCCATGCCCAGGATCGCCACCTCGGGGTAGTTGATCGTCGGCAGCAGCGCGGTGCCGCCCAGCGGTCCGACGTTGGTGATCGTGAACGTTCCGCCGCGCATCTCGTCGGGCGGCAGCTGGCCTTCCCGGGCGCGACCGGCCTTGTCGGCGATCTCATCGGCGATCTGGACGATGCTCTTGTTGTTCGTACCGTGCACGACGGGCACGACCAGGCCGCGGCCGGTGTCCGCCGCGAAACCAATGTTGTAGTACTTCTTGTAAATCAGTTCCTCACGGAACGGATCAAGACTGGCGTTGAACGAGGGCGCCGCCTTCAGACCCGCCGTAATCGCCTTGATCACGAACGCGAGCAAAGTCAGCTTCTCGCCCGAGCCACCGGCACGACGGTCCTTCTCCCGGCGGCGGAAGGCCTCCAGCTCGGTCACATCAGCGTCGTCCATGTGCGCCACATGCGGCACCAGCGCCATCGAGGTGACCATTTTGCGCGCTACCTTGCGACGGATCGAGCGCAGGGGCTCCACCTCGACCGGACCATCGGCCGAGAAGTCCGGCATCGGTTCGATTTCCAGGAATGGAATCGTGGATGAGGCGTGGGCGGCAAACTCCGCAAAGGCGCCGTCGTCACGAATTTCCCTGGCCGGCGTGTGCGATGCGGGGGCCACGGCCGCAGGGGGCGTGGGCGCTCCCCCCTGACCGGCAAAGCGATGAACATCATCGGGCGTGACCCGTCCACCCGGACCGGTGCCGGTCACGACATTGATGTCGATCTTCAGCTGGCGGGCCAGCCGGCGCGTCGCCGGCGCAGCGGGAACGGGACGGCGGACTCCCGGCTGGGCGGCAGGTGCCGCAGCGACCGGGGCAGCAGCGGCGGCCACCGGGGCATCCGGCTCGGCAAACGTCTTCTCGGCGGCCGCCTCTTCGACCGCGGCAGCATCACCGCTGCCGTCGTCGATCACGACGGCCACGTCTCCCACGTTCAGGATGTCGCCGACCTTCCCCTTCAACGCGGCGACCTTGCCACCACGCGGAGCCGGAATCGTCACGGCCGCCTTGTCGGTTTCGATGTCCACCAGCGGCTCGTCCTCAACGACGGTGCCGCCTTCTTCGACGTGCCATTTCAGAATCTCTCCCTCGGCGATTCCTTCGCCCAGGTCAGGCAAAATGAATTCGAACACTGGACCCTCCTAGAAAGCCAAGGTCTCTTCGATCCCGCGCACGATGCGGCCAACCGAAGGAATGTAGTTCTTCTCGCGGCCGAAGTAGGGCGTCACCACATCGTAACCGGTCAGACGCTTGATCGGAGCCTCGAGATAGAGGAATGATTTGTCGTTGATGCGCGCGGTCAGCTCGCTGCTCACACCATAGCTGCGCGGTGCCTCCTGGACAATCACGCAGCGACCGGTCCGGGCCACCGAGTCGCAGACCGTGTTGTAGTCCAGCGGCGCAATCGTCTGCAGATCGATGATCTCGATCTTGGTGCCGTGCTTTTTCTCGACCTCGGCCGCCGCTTTCAAAGTCTGACGCATCATCGCGCCCCAGCTGACGAGCGTAAGATCGGCGCCCTCCTGGACGATCTGTGCCTTGCCGATGGGCAGGACTTCCACCTCGTCGGGCACTTCCTCCCGGAACGCGCGATAACTGTGCTTCGGCTCCATGAAAACGACCGGGTCGGGGTCGCGGATCGCAGCGACCAGCAGCGCACGGGCATTCCGCGGTCCGCTGGGGATGACGACTTTCGAACCAGGCAGATGAGCGTACGTAGCCTCGCGGCTTTCGCTGTGGTGCTCCAACGCGCGAACACCGCCGCCATAGGGCATGCGCACCACCAGGGGCAGATTGAACTGTCCCTGCGTACGCGAACGCCAACGGGTGGCGTAGGCTTCGAACTGACCGATCATCAGGTAGCTGAAGCCGGAAAACTGCATCTCGCAAACGGGCTTCATACCGGCCAGGGCCATACCGATCGTCGTGCCGATGATGCCGCTTTCGGCCAACGGCGTGTCGATGACGCGGTCGGAGCCGAATTTTTCCAACAGGCCCTCGGTCAGGCGGAATACGCCTCCGTCGACGGCGATATCCTCGCCCAGAACCACCA
>JANTGJ010000222.1 GCA_024762975.1 Candidatus Krumholzibacteriia bacterium | reverse complement strand
ACAAAAGTGTGCTGTTAAAATTTTCCGCCACGTGAAAATTTGATATTTTCTGGGTTGCAAATGAGACCGATTCGGGGTACAATTGGATCCTATCCAGTGAGGGTGCCTCGGTCGAGGGGGTCGGTCCGGAGGGATTGATGAGACGATCGGAGCGGGGGATTGCTCTAAAAGGATCCGTAACTGGTTTTTATTTGAAACCCGCGCAGCGGGTGATTTCGAGGGTGGGTCGCGTCGATCGCGGCCAGTGAGTTTGGAGGGGACCATGTCCGAATCCCGAGCCAGAGACTGGAAAGAGGCCGAGCGTGACGCTCTGGCCGTCGGCGGCTTCCGCGCTGCTGACACTCTGCGCGCCTACTCACCTGGGGACGAGCATCATGAGTCGAATTCCGAGCCGGTCGCACGGCCCGGACAGATGTACGTCAATTTGAAACGCGGATTCGATATTGTCGTGTCGGTCGTCGCGCTGACGATCTTCGGCCTGATGTTGCCGTTGCTCGCGCTGATCATCAAATTGGATTCCGCCGGACCGGTGTTCTACTCGCAGGATCGGGTGGGGATGAACCGGCGGACGCGCGCCCAGCGCACCGATGGCGAGCGACGCAAGGTTTCGCAGCCCGGGCGTCCATTTCATGTCCACAAGTTGCGCACCATGGGACAGAATGCCGAGGCCAATGGCCCGCAATTGGCTCAAAAGAACGATCTGCGCATCACTCGAGTGGGCCGGTTCCTGCGCAAGACCCGTCTGGATGAGGTGCCCCAATTCTGGAATGTGCTGAAAGGTGAGATGAGCCTGATCGGTCCGCGTCCGGAACGCCTTGTCTTTGTTCGGCAGCTGGAACAGGAGATTCCCGCCTACAGCGAGCGATTGCATGTCCTGCCGGGTATCACCGGTTTGGCGCAGGTGATCAATGGGTACGACGAGGACCTCGAGTCCGTGCGACGCAAAGTTGCGCTGGACCGCGAATACATTCGCAAGTCCGGATTCCGGCAGGACGGACGAATCCTGTGGAATACCGTGGGTGTGGTCCTGAAGGGCGAGGGTGCCCGGTAGCACGCGACCGAAACACGATTTCAGCTCCATGAGGCCGATCCCTGCTTGCCTGCACGAGGGATCGGCCTCATACTTTCTCCCATGAAACCAGTCATACTAGTCATCG
The DNA here is from genome assembly GCA_024762975.1 of Candidatus Krumholzibacteriia bacterium. Taxonomy (GTDB): domain Bacteria; phylum Krumholzibacteriota; class Krumholzibacteriia; order LZORAL124-64-63; family LZORAL124-64-63; genus JANTGJ01. The sequence continues at coordinate 2,839 of JANTGJ010000222.1, read as the reverse complement.
ATGATGAAGAAGCGATTCGCCTGTTCCTGAGCGCCACGCTCGTGGATGAGGGCTACGATGTGCTGCTCGCCGGTAGTGGCGAGGAAGCGCTGGAACTGCTGGCGCGTTCGGTACCGGATCTCGTGTTGTTGGATCTGATGTTGCCGGATATGAGCGGCATCGAGGTGCTCAAGAAAATTCGCGATCGCCTACCTCACCTGTGCGTGGTCATGATCACGGCCTACAGCGAAACCGACTCCGCCGTCCAGGCCATGAAGCTGGACGCCTATGACTACGTCAGCAAACCGATCCAATTGGACAAGCTGCTGCGTGTAATCGGCCGCGGCCTGAACGACACCTCCGAAGCACGTGAGCGGTTCCGTCAACTCGATCACGGCGATCTGTTCGTCGGCATGGAGGACGTGGTACCGAGCATCTCACCGGCGATGCTGGAGATCTATGATCTGATCCGGCGTATTTCGAGCGGAAGCAATACCACGGTGCTGATCGAAGGCGAGTCGGGTGTAGGCAAGGATGTGATCGCCAATCAGATTCACCGGACATCCAGCCGTACCGACGGCCCGTTCCTGGAAATCAACTGTGCCTCACTACCGGAAAAACTACTGGAGAGCGAACTCTTCGGTCACGAGAAGGGCGCCTTTACGGACGCTCAGTCCCAGAAAATGGGCCTGCTCGAATTGGCGCACGCCGGATCGGTTTTCCTGGACGAGATCGGCGAGATGGAACTGCCCGTGCAGGTCAAGCTTTTGCGGGTCCTGGAGAAGATGCGGTTCCGGCGCGTCGGTGGGATCGAAGATATTCTGGTCGATGTGCGCATCATCGCAGCGACGAACCGCAACCTCGCCGAGGAAGTTCGTGCGGGAACATTCCGGGAGGACCTGTATTACCGACTGAAGGTGGTTGAGATCTACGTGCCCCCGTTGCGATCCCGACCGGAAGACGTTCTGCCCTTGGCCGAATTTTTTCTGGGGCACTTCAGCAAGAAGTTCGGCAAGAACTTTCGTGAGATCGGTCCGGGCGCGCGTGAATTTCTGCTGGAATATCGTTGGCCAGGGAACATTCGCGAACTGAAGAACATTCTGGAGCGGGTCGTACTCCTGGGCGAGGGGCCGGTGCTGCGCAGAGAGGATTTCCAGTTCATGGGAAGCGTCGGGTCGCACGCCGCGGAGTTCCCCGCCCGATTGGGCGAAGCCCTGCGCGATCCGATCCCCGCAGACGGGTTGGACCTGGAGGGACTCGTCGATGAATTCGAAGCCACGTTGGTCCGCAAGGCCTATGATGCCGCCGGTGGGAACCAGACGCGAGCTGCGGCCCTGCTGGGCTTGAATCGGGACAAGTTCCGCTACCGATTGAAGCAGTACGGTATCAAGGAGAAGGGCACGAAATGAAGCGAGGGCGCATCGCAGGGACCGCATTCAGCCTGGTCCTGATTCTGGGCACCTGCATCGGATGCGGTGTGTACTCGGCCAGTAGCGGAAGAGTCGACGAGTCGATCCAGCGCGTGGCGGTACGAATTCTGGAGAACCGCACCTCGGAGCCGAATCTCGGTGTCGATCTGACGGATGCGATCATCCAGTCGCTGCAGGAGGACAATACACTCAAGATCGTCGATGAGAGTGTGGCCGACAGTATTGTCTATGGCGAGGTGGTCCAGTACCGCCAGCGTGAGGTGGCGGCACGATCGGATCTGACGGTCAACGAATACCAAATCCAGATCTCTGTGAAACTGTCTTTCGAGGCGGTGCGCACGGGTGAAAAGTTGTTTGACCAGCGTCGTTTCAACGGGACCGGGAACTATTCGCTCGATGCGGACACGGAAACCGACGAGACGACGGCGCGGGAAGAAGCGGCGGGGGAGATCGTCAAGGACATCCTGGCTCAGGTCGTAGAGGACTGGTAGGGAGATATGGCAGCGGGTCGTAGGAAAGGCGCGAATACCCCCGGTTTCGAGGACCTGGTTCGGGAGGACCTGAAGACCGGGAAATTCCGCCCGGTTTACGTGCTGTCGGGTGAGGATGTGCTGCGCAAAGAAGGCGTTGTCGAGCATCTGAAGAAATCCGTGCTGGGCGAGACCGGTGGCGCCTTCAATTTCCATGCTTTTTCGGGGGACCAGGTCGAATTCGGCAAGATCCTTCAGCAGGCACTGAGCTATCCGATGCTGGGCAGTCGCCAGTTGATCTGGGTCAAGAAGATCGAGGCCTGTCTCACCAGCACAGCGGACCAGGCGAAGCTGGAAGAATATTTTCAAAAACCAGTATTAGAGACAGTACTCATCCTGAGCAGCGACAAGGCGGACAAGCGTAAGAAATGGGTGAAGAAATCCCTGGAAGCGGGTTATTTCTTTGATTTTACGCCGCCTGCCGGAGAGGCTCTGGTGCAGTGGGTCATGAAGGCGGCTCGGCGGGAACAGCTGGAGCTTCCGGACGAGGCGGCTCGTACGCTGTGCGACCTGGTCGGCAGTGACTTGATGAGCCTCAAGAGCGAGATCGACAAATTGGCCCTTTTGCAGGAGGACCGCGGAACTGCGCTCGATTCCGCGGAAATCGCCGGCATTATCATGGATCAGGCGGCGCTCGAGGGTTATGAAATCACCGCTCATCTGGAACCCGGACGCTGTCGCGAAGTGCTCACGACGTGGTTTCGACTGACTCAGTGGGGAAAATCGGCCTACGAGATTGCGCCGTTACTTTTGTCGAGGCTCCGCAAGGGTGCCTTGTTGGCACGCGGCCGCCAGGCCGGAATGCGCAACGAGGAAATCGCCAAGCTGTCGGCGTCCAACGCCTGGAGTCTCCGGTATTTCGAACCGATGATCCGTGGTTTTGGGGAAGAAGGCGCCGTA
>JANTGJ010000221.1 GCA_024762975.1 Candidatus Krumholzibacteriia bacterium | reverse complement strand
TTGAAGAAGCTGGCTGCGGGCAGTTTGGCGAAAACGGTCGGAATCGTGGTGAACAGGATGGTCGAGCTCTTCGTGACCTCGATTCCCGAGGTGTTGATGATCGAGAACATGATTACGCATGCCATCAGGGCGATCAGGGTATCGAGGAGCGAGATCTGCAGGGCCGATCTCGGGATCGAGATTTCCTTGCCCATGTACGAACCGTAGGTGAGCATCGCGCCCATGCCCAGGCTGAGCGTGAAAAATGCGTGACCCATCGCTTCGAGTGTGGCCGCCAGCGTCAGTGTGCTGAAGTCCGGTCGGAAAATGAACACGATCGCTTCGCCGAATCCGGACGTTGTCGTGCTGTAGATCACGAGCGTGATGAGAATCAGGAAGAGAAAGGGCATCAGTACCTTGGTTACGCGCTCGATTCCCCGCTGGACGCCGAAGAATACTGCCGCGGTGGTTAGCCCCATGAAAATCAGGTGGTACAAGATCTGCTGCGAACTGGAGGCGAGAAACTCGTTCCCGAAATGCGCTTGCAGGGCCGCTGGGCTCTGTGCCAGCCGGGCCAGTTCACCCGAGGCCGACAGGAGGATGTAGTGGATCGTCCATCCGGCGACCACGCAATAGTAGGACAGGATGGTGAAGCCGGCCAGAACACCGAGGAAGCCGACCAGGCTCCAGGTCTGCCCCCCGGTCTTGCCCTGCGACAATGCCTGGAATGCGGCGACGGGACTACGCTGGGTTTTGCGACCCATCAGAATTTCGGCCATCATGATCGGAATGCCGACGACCGCTACGGAAGCGAAATACACGAGCACAAAGGCGCCGCCGTTGTTCTCGTAGGTGATGTACGGGAACTTCCAGAGGTTGCCCAAGCCGATGGCGCTGCCGGTGGCCGCGAGGATGAATCCCAACTTGCCGCTCCACTGTCCTCGCGGACTCGCCATGCCACTATTCCTTTCTCTGCCGGTAACTGCCGATATCCCCTACGCGGCAACCGGGCCGAATGGTTTCCAGGTGAATCAGGAGGAAACCGGTACTTGGAGACATCTCGTCTTCCGCGACCGGATCCAGTGATTCTAGCGGAACGCGAGGATCCTGGCCAGTGGGCTTCTGCGACTGCAGGGAAAAAGTGGGATGGGGCAGGTGGCGGGCCCTTCCTGATGGGCGGTGGGGTCGTGGCTCAGTCCGGCCGATCGAACTCCGGGTGAATGCTACCGAATCGAGGCCACGTTCACTTGCGGGAGAATTGTTCTGAGTTTATAATTCGCCAATTAGCGAAATAGGCAGTCCGGCTGACCGCTATGGCCCCGCATAGGAAGGACCGATCTCAGTGGAAGGTTTCATCGACGTCGCCAAAGCCCTGTCCGACCCCAGTCGGGTACGGATTTTCTGCGCGCTGCAGGATCGGGAGTTGTGTGTCTGCCAGATCGTGGAATTGCTCGGTCTCGCCACTTCTACCGTCTCAAAACACATGTCGATCCTGCGACAGGCCCGTCTGGCGGAATCGCGCAAGGAGGGCCGCTGGGTCTACTACCGGCGTGCAGAAGATCGGCTTTCGCCTGCGGCTGCGGGCGCCACCGCGTGGTGCGATGCGACCTTGATCGGGGACGCCATGCTGAAGGACGATGCCGTCCGTTTGAAAAAGATCGTCTCCACACCTGTCGAGGAGTTGTGCCGCTCATGAAACAGAAATCCAGGGTACTTTTCCTGTGCACCGGAAATTCCTGTCGCAGCCAGATGGCCGAAGGCTGGGCGCGTCACCTGAAGGGCGGCGTCCTGGAACCCTACTCGGCCGGCATCGAGACTCATGGCCTGAATCCCAGGGCGGTCGCCGCCATGGCCGAGGCCGGTGTGGACATCTCTCATCACCGATCGACGCATCTGGACGAGTTGGCTGCCGTCGACTTCGACTACGTGGTCACGGTCTGTTCCCACGCCCATGAGAGTTGTCCGGTTTTTCCCCGCCGGGCGACGGTGGTCCACGTCGGGTTCGACGATCCGCCGGCCCTGGCCCGCACTGCGAAAACAGAAGACGATGCGATGAAACACTACCGGCGCGTACGCGACGAGATCCGTGCCTTCGTGGACACGTTGCCAGGGGTTTTCGCTGACCTGGAAAGGAGAGATGATGGCAACTAAAGCCTGCATCACCCAGGAGCCCCAGGGGCTGGGTTTTTTCGAAAAATATCTTACGGTCTGGGTGTTGCTTTGCATCGCCGGGGGCATGGTCCTGGGAAAACTGGCGCCGCAGGTGGCGCGAAGCCTGGACGGCATGGCTCTGGTGGTCGACGGCGCACCGGTCGTATCGATTCCCATCGCCATTGCCCTGTTCTTCATGATGTACCCCATCATGGTCAAGATCGATTTCGGTGAAATCGTCCAAGCCGGGCGCAGCGTCAAGCCGGTGACGCTGACGCTGGTGATGAACTGGGCGATCAAGCCCTTCACCATGTACGGCATCAGCTTCCTGTTCCTGGGGATCCTGTTCCGGCACTTCATCGGACCGGATGCGGTCGATCTGGTCAAAATGCCCCTGGGCCTGGATCTGCCGGTCGGGTCGGTATCCGGCTCTGGGACGGTCGTCCTGCACGAGGGCCTGAAGATGCTTGAGGTGCCGCTGTGGCGCAGCTACCTGGCCGGCTGCATCCTGCTGGGGGTTGCGCCGTGTACGGCCATGGTGCTGGTGTGGGGGTACCTGGCGCGTGGCAATGACGGCCACACTCTGGTCATGGTGGCCATCAATTCGCTGACGATGCTGGTGCTGTATGGCGTGCTCGGTGGATTCCTGTTGGGGGTGGGGAGGTTGCCGGTTCCCTGGCAGGCGCTGCTGCTGTCCATCGTGATCTACGTAGCGCTGCCGCTGGCGGCCGGTTTCGTCTCCCGCAAGTGGATCATCGCGGCGAAAGGGACGCAGTGGTTCCAGGAAAAATTCCTCCATCTGCTGACACCGGTGACCATCATCGCCCTGTTGCTGACCCTGGTGTTGCTGTTCTCGTTCAAGGGCGAGGTCATCCTGGACAACCCGCTGACGATCCTCTGGATCGCCGTTCCATTGTTCCTGCAGACGGTGTTGATCTTCGGCCTGACCTATGTTGCGGCGCGCTGGCTGGGACTGAGCTACCGCGACGCGGCGCCCTCGGCCATGATCGGCGCCTCGAACCACTTCGAGGTGGCCATCGCCACGGCGGTCATGCTGTTCGGGCTGTCGTCCGGGGCGGCTTTGGCCACCGTGGTCGGTGTCCTGATCGAGGTGCCGGTCATGTTGATGCTCGTGGGGATCTGCAAACGAACCTCGAACCTGTTTGCCGGCGAAGAACAGGCTTGACGGGAAAATCGATGCCTGAAATCAAGTCCATCACCTCCGGGGGATGAGAATCGGGGGTATTGAAACATGGGGTCGACCGTACTGGTTGGAGGACTCATCTTCGCCGTAGCCGTGCTGATGACCATGGTGGGAAAGGGTGGAGGTAATTTCTATGTCGTGATTCTGGCCTTTTCCGGAGTGCCGATGCACGAAGCGGCGGCCACGGGGCAGTTGATCCTCTTGAGCGCTGCGGTTGCAGCCCTGTTTGTTTTTCACAAGAACAAGTCCGTTGTCTGGCCGTTGGCGTTGCTCATTGGCGGCACGACCGGTCTTTCGGCCCTGGCCGGGGGATATTTTTCCCACTTGTTCAGCGGTTTCGTCCTGAAATTGATCTTCGCAGCGATGTTGGTCGTGTCCGGGGCCGCAATGCTGCTGCCGGTATCGGAGAGAAAAAGAGTTTCTGATGAGAGGAATTTGGGCACCGTCACGGTCAAATTCGGTGATACCGGAATCGGAGTCAACCTGCTGGTGGCAGTGCCCGTGACCCTGCTGACCGGCTTTGCCGCCGGCATGGTGGGGGTCTCTGGCGGTTCGTTCCTGGTGCCGCTGATGGTGCTGGCTTGCGCGATGCCCATGCATGTAGCCGTGGGAACCGCGTCCCTCTTGGTCGCAGGCACGGCTCTGATGGGCTTTGTCGGACACGCGGCGCGCGGTGATTTCCAACCTGAACTG
>JANTGJ010000220.1 GCA_024762975.1 Candidatus Krumholzibacteriia bacterium | reverse complement strand
TCAGATGGATGGTCGTCGAGGAGATCGTGCTGCCGGCGGTGAAGTTGAATTCCGCCAGCCAGCCGGCGCTGTCGAGGAGAGTCGTCGCGCACGGTGTGGCCAGACTTCCGCCGGTCGTGGCATCCGGGCTCCAGTCTCCGGCGAGAGCCCAGCCGACACGCCCGTTGCCGGAGTTATCCTGAATCAGACCGTCGACGGCCGCGAAAGCTGGGTCCGGGTTGTTGGAGGCGCCGACGAAGCTCAGGACCGTGGGATCGTACTTGATATCGATGACCGCTGTAGCGGGGTGGGAGTTGCCGCCCTGGATCGAGCCGCAAGTGGGCGTGCAACTCGCTATTCCCGTTCCCGGATGAAAATAGAGTCTCACGCGAAGCGCCTGACCGGGATTGACGCAGATGGTGTTGGAACCGTCATCCGGATTGATGACCTCGAGATCTATCCCTGCTCCGGCCGTCGATGTCTGGGCGGCCAGAGGAGACATCATGATCAGGAGCCCACATCCAAGAAGAACCAGGACCCGGCGAAACGAGAGGATCTTTTCTTCTTTCATAGCCATTCCAATGTAAACCCTGAGCCGCGAAAAGACAAGGGTGGCCGGAGGGGTCGCGGAGGTTGTTGCGCTGCGCGCAAATACCTTGTGTCAGTTTCTCCTGCCGTGATCATGCGGTGACGCTTAGTCGGCAGCCGCTCCGTCCATCAACCAATAGTGCAGCGAGCCGAAGGTGCCGGGACCTACTGTCTGGACTCGCACATCGTGGCTCCCGCCGCGCCCGTTCGGCACACCGCCGCTGAGCTCGCGCATCCTCCCGGCCGGGACCTTTCCACGGACAACCTCCGTCCCATCCACCATGATGCGCACGGACACGTCCGCCTCTGCTGGTCCGTACAACCTCGCGATGATCTGTAGTTTGTCTTTCGCACCACCGGTCCGAAGCAGAAACTGATCCTGGATACATCTCATCCGGCCTCCGTCCGCCCACGGTGTCTCCCGCTCGCTATTACCTTCGTTCTTTGCCACGCCCCATAGCACCCTGTTGTCGTTGCCCGCGCCGTATCCAATAGGCGGGACGTATTGGTGGGACCGCTCGGACTCGAGGTCTGACACGTCCAGCTCGTCGACTATGGCTCCCGGCAGCGGTGGCTGCAGCGGTCGAGCGCCGGAACCAAGCAGGTCGGTGCGGGCGCGATAGGCGGTCATGGTGGCAGCGCCGAGGTTCGACTGGTCAAAGACGGTGGCGCTTTGCAGCCGCTCTCCGAGGACGGGGTGGCAGTCCATCCAGCCGGGATAGACAATGAAAAAAGACGGAAATAGTCTTGGATCTCTTTGGAACAGGTGTTCGTAGTGTTCGAAGCGAGAACCAGCTCCAGCGACCCAGTAGCGCGTCTCGCCTTGGGTCGTGAGGCCGATGATGTCAAAGGTTGGATGTCCTGACACGTAGGCGATGGCACCCGTGTCATTGACCCCGATGAGCGCGCCTTTCGGCAGGCGGTCGCGCGCCCACGAGCCGAGCGCGACCTGCTGTCGATCGATGGCTAAAGCGCTCTTGGCCAAGTCGGTGTAGGTCCGGCTGTGGTTCCCGAGTAGCGCGCCCGCCATCGCGCCAGCCAATAGGGGGGCGATGAGTTTCCATTGCGGTTTCCAGGCGCCAGCGATGTCTCCCAAGGCACCCGCCACGCACGCCGCGCCGACGAGCCATCCGGAGGCGAACGGCCACAAGTAACGTAGTTCGTTCCAGAGAAACGAGTGATAGGTCGTGGTCACAACGACACTTAGGGCCAGAAATAGCACCATCGCAGCGGTCCATCCTCGTCGTTTGTGCCACCCCGCGTAGAAGAGCCCAGCGAGGCTCAGCAGCGCCAGCGGTTTGCTTCCCCCGGGCAAGAACACTGCGCTCCACTTCTGGCCGTTGAGGATGGGCCCGAACAGCAGCTGCAGGTGGACTGCGATAGGTGACCACATGGCCCCGACCGTAGACAGATAGGGGTCGTAAATGAGCCACTTCGAGACCGTCGTGTTGGATGCGGCCTGTCCTGTCTTCAGCAGGTTGAGTAGCGGAGAGAGCAGTGGCCCCGCGAGCACGATCAGTGCGTACCACCGTCGCCAGCGCCGGGTTCCCGGACGCGGTCTGGCGAGTAGCGCGGCGACGGCGACGAGGGAGAACATTGCGCCCTCCGGACGAAACCAAGGCGTAATGATGCCCATGAACGCGGTCTGTCGAAACAGCCTGTCCGTGAGGTCTTCTGGAGGTGATTCGAGCCAGGTCGCGACCAGTCGGGCTGTGCGGGTCATCGCCCACGCGAACGGGATTGTCTCCATGCCGCTCGCGGCGAACCACAGGAAGGCAGGGAACACGGCGACCGCGAGCCCCGCACCAAGGGCCGTCGACTGGCCTGTCAGGCGAGCCGCGAGGCGGTACGTCTCCAATGACAAAGCGGCGAGAAAGAGGAAACCAAACATCCATGCGACCCAAATGATGGACAGTTCTCGCACGCCGAGCCAGAAAAAGGGCGCGAGCATTGTGGGCCAAAGCAGACTGGTCGCCCCCGCCACGTAGCCGCTGCCCGGGCTGTACGTGAAGGGGTGACCGTTGGCTAGGTTGCGGGCAAACTGAAAGTGAATGAACGCGTCGTCCAGAGGGACAGCCGGGTGACCCGTCTTGGCGAGCACCGCAGAGATGGCGCGGTTGGCGAACCAGCCCACGACGGCGAGGGCTGGAAGATAGGGGAGAAGTCGACGTGTGAAGGCGATGAGCCGAGGTTTGTTACCGGTCACGTTCTGATAACCTGTTCTTGTCTATTCTTGTCATTCATACTTTTCCAGTAGTAGGGGCTGCTGGGGTTATGGAAAACGGGGTAGGGGCCCCGCTTCCCAGAACTCCGAAGCCCAATGGGAATAAATAGTGACCCGCCAATCGGATTGAAATCAACTGAACGACAAAGATTCCAGATGTCGCGCGGCCACAACGTTGCTGCTGGGCTATATTCACGTCCGCTTTGTTGCAACGGCGAGCGGTGGGGTGCAAGGTTTTTAGGGGAGGGCGGAAAACGATTCATGCGGGAGACACGAGGCAGAGATGCGACGGCGTTGGCCATTGGCTCCAGCGGGCTGCTCATCTCTAGACGCGTTTCCATCCCCCAGCCACGTGCTTCAAATTCAGACACCCTCCCGGTGCTTTGCTACACGACGCCCGCACAGCGTGATGCTCTCATTACGTCCGTAATCAATCATACGAATCATGAGCAAGCAACCTTATTCTTACACCCACGTCCCACGTCTGGCCCCCGAAGGCCCCATCGACGTGGCGAGCACCAGCGGTGCCCTCGAGATCGAGTGCGGTCCAGGACGAGGGAGAGTGATTTTCTTTCTCTCATCCAGTAAATCCTATCACGATCAAGCACTGCCGAAGGGCAACCTCCCCTGATCTGAACCCTTGTTTGTCGGCCAGCCCCCACGAGCAGATGCTGGATTGCCTCGGTTCGCCCGAAGAACTCCAGGGGAAGCAGTGCTTCGATATCAGCGCAGAGCTTCCGCCAAGGGCTCACTTTACCAAGACTTCTTCGATTGGCAAGAAGTTGAAAAATCCTCCGATCAATCCCGCCTCGAGCTGGTCCTCATATACATCCCTGACGAAGAAATTGTCTCGACTTTGTAACAACAGCGCGGGAACGGCCGAAACACCTATCCAGTCGGACCGATACGGAATGCTCTACTCGCGGTTTTCGTTCTCCAGCACCCGAGCATGGAATCCCTTTTGCGAAAATTTCGCCGAAATGCCGAGCTGAGATCCGTCTGAGGCTTCAGCCTTATTCCCGGCGCTTCGGCTGCTTCAACTCCCAGGGCAATGTCGTCCTTCTGGACATTATCGGGCCGATTTCTGCCGGATTCGCCCCCTCTCAGGATCGGCCCCCGCTATCCATGATCAGGATGTCTGGACGCGGTCGCCTGTCGTGGCCCCGGAATTGCGGATCCCGAAAAAGCTCAGTCGGAATAATAATCCCTCTGGTCCTTCGATCTCTTCTGTTCGCGGAGGGCGCCGCCGATCATCCAGAGACCGATGAACACCAGGATGCCCGGCCACCACTGCTG
>JANTGJ010000219.1 GCA_024762975.1 Candidatus Krumholzibacteriia bacterium | reverse complement strand
ATGAGCCTTCTCATCCCGTTCACAGGTGGCCTGCTGCTTGCCTATGGCTTTATTGAAGAACTCTATGTGCATATGGGATTTCATCCTGCATGGAAATTCCAGACAGTCCATGAGTTGTTGTTCGAAGAAGGCCACCTGGTAGGAGAATCTGACTTATCCGAAAAAATGGCTAATATTCGTCTGGAGATGAAAAAGGATGAGCTTCGCCCAGATATTGAAACAACACCCACTGAAAAGTATTTGGAGTGGATTGCTCAATGTTTCACAAGAAACTACGGAAGGTAGCCGCTGGCCAGGAAACTCACCGAGTCAGAAACGAAGGTTTTCAGGTCAATAACAACCAAAAAAGTCGTGCCTTCACAAACTATCTGGACCCTCTGTTTCATCATCACCATCGCCCTCAGCTTGAGCGGATGCAGCGGCAGGTAGGAGCTCGGTCCTCCCAACGCGTAACGTCTGCGTAACAGGCTCGGCATATCATACGCTCGGTCGGAAGTCTTGAACTACCCGGAGGGCGTCTTATGAATCGCACAATCGTTCCGATGCTGGCCTTGCTTATTCTCGCCATGCCGATAATGGCGTTCTTGGGCTGTGGCGGAGACCATCCCACCGGTCCCGCACCCAACCCCGGACCTGACTGGCCCAACGCCCTGGCCTTACCCGCCACCGATACCGAGACGCTGGACGCGGTGCTGGCCCTGCTGGCCGATCTGCGCGAGGACCCCGGCATCGACGCCGCCCGCGACACCCTGCTCGCGCGCATGGTCACCGGCTGGCCGGGGCTGGCCTCGGCGCACCTGGGGACGGACGGCGTGACGATCACCCTGCGGTTCGACGACGGGGCCGAGGCGGTGCTGTTCACGGACGAGTCGGCCTTCGGGGCGTGGATCGCGCCCGAGCCCACCCTGGACGCGCCCGCCGGTTCGGTAGGCGCCGACAAGGCGGCCCTGGGCTGCGGCGACGTGGTGGCGCCGCCGAACCGCAAGGTCCACATCGTCAACGTTGCGGGGGCCAGCAACCCGGAGACCCTCGGGTACACCGCCGATCTCCGTCAGCATCTGCTCGATCTTGGCTGGGACTCGGACGATATCGTCATCTCCGAGCGGTCGAGTTTCGACGACCGCAGCATCACGCCGGATACGGTGTTCGACCAGGAGGGCTACGGCATCGTCCTGTTCATCGGCCACGGCGGCTTCCTGTACGACGACCTGGGGAACGAGTACTTCACCCTGCAAGCCTTCCGGGGCGGTTCCTACGATGGCGGCTATCAGGATTACGTGGACGAGGCGCGCTGGGAGCAGTATCGGAATTGGTTCCATGAGGGGCGGTTGGTCTCGAGCACCGTGTGGTGTGAGCCGGATTCCGCCTACCAGGCGCACGTCAGCATCCGCGACGATCTGCTGGCCGAGCAGATGACGCTGGAGGAAGGCGCGCTGGTCTCATTCATCTGCTGCAACTCCATCCAACTCGACGACGAACTGACCAGTCTGGGCGCGGGCAGCGTGCTGGGGTGGGACGGGTCCATGAATGGATTCGACGGCATGAACACCTGGCGGGCGCTGTTGAGCGCCCTCTCGGATCCCGACGATCCGCAGTCGGACGCGGAGGCCCTGGACACCCTGCACAGAATGGACCTCGGCTACAGCTCCGGCCATGCGGGCGAGCGCACCGAAATGGAGTTGGGGGGGGACGAGCGCGACTGGCGTCTGCCGGTGTCGCCGGAGTTTCGCGCCCCGACGGATTGCCTGCCCGACGGTGCCGCGACCTGCGAGTTCTCGGTGCATTTTCCCGACTGCCCCGAGCTCGACACGGAGTCCGTGGTCGAAATCGGGGGGACCGTCACGTTGCCGCCCATGGCCCCCGCGACCGCCGAGATCGAGGTGCGCATCGCCGACGCGTCAGGGAACACCCTGGCCGCCGGCCTCTTCGAGCGCGATCTCGGCGCGGGGGTCGGGCCGATCGACCTGTGCCCCTGCGAGGGCGGGCTCCAGCTCGACCTGACCGGGTATCCCGATATGGGGATGTACGCCGCCGCTTCGGCCGATATCGAGCTGAGCTACGGAGACCCCACTCTGGCCGGAGCGAGCTATGATCTGGGTTTGCCGCTGACAAATCTGGACGGCCTGATCCCGGGGCAGGTGACCCTCGACGTCGCGGTTCTCTCGGAGGCGGGCGACGTGCTCGGGACGACCACCATCACCGAGGACGTGCACTGCGGCGATCCCCGCACGGCCTCCTTCTGCATCGGCTGGCTGTCCGTCTCCGCGGCGAACTACCCGACCGACGCGACCGAGATCCGGGTGACGGCACCGAACGAGCCCCATGCCCTACCGACAGAGCTGTCCTTCCCGCCCGACGGCACAGGCGGCCTCTACGGTTTCGCCCTGGGATCGACCGTTTCACTCGAAGCGGAGGCCTTCAACGGACTCGGTGTTTCCCTCGGCACCGCGCAAACCGAGGTTACCATCGGCTGCGGCGAAAACGAGGTCGATGTGGCCTTCTCCGAGTTCGGCATCATCCTGGAGGCGTCACCCGAGCAGGCGGACCCCGACGGCCAGGACCAAATCGTCGTGACAGCGACGCTGCGCGGCTGGCAGGACGGCGACGTGGCCGTGCCCAGCGGCGACCCGGTCGCCGGCGAGACCGTGACCTTCGACACCAGCCTGGGCAACTTCGTCGGAGGCGACCAGGGCGTCAGCGACGGGGCCGGCCGGGTCTCGGTGCCCCTGGTCAGCGACGAAGCCGGGCTGGCGACCGTGCGCGCCTTCGTCGTCGAGGCCGGCGTCGAGTCCAGCCCCATCCAGGTCAGCTTCGGCAACCTATTGACCTACGTCATCGATCAGTTGCCGGTCGACTACTCGGGATACGATGAAACCGACCATGAAGACTGGTGGATCAGCTGGTACTGCTGTGTCTTCGAGCGCTGGCACAACGATGAACTCAGGCTGCGAATGGACGACGACGGTTACCTCTACACGTTCATCAGGAAAACCCAGCTCCAGGTCGGCGACACCCTGCGTTTGCGGTGGACCCCGATCGGCGGTTGCTGGGATGGTCCTTCGGAGCTATCGCCGGTCTACCTGCACTACTTCTTCAGCACCGATTACGAGCACCAGGTCACCGTCCAGCTCTTCCCGGGCGTCGATCCGCTGACCGGTGTTGCAGACATGGAGCATACTTTCGTGAATCCCTTGGCGGCGGGGCCAAGATTCCCTGGACCGTCAGGCGCGGATTGCCGGGTTCTTTTGGCAGATGAAAAAAAATGATCGGGGAAAAAAACGACAACGTTCAAAACGGCCAAAACCGTGGCACGAGCAGGGATGCCATGACCCAAACAACCACATTGAGCACCATGCCCAAGCGCAGAAAATCTGAGAACCTATAGCCCCCCGGGCCGTAGACCAACAGATTCGTCTGATAGCCCAGCGGGGTGGCAAAGCAGGCCGACGCTCCGAAGCAGATGCCCACCACGAAGGGCCGCGGGTCCACTCCCATGGCGCCTGCGGTGGCGATTCCGATGGGTATGAGCAGGACGGCGGTGGAGTTATTGGACAGGACATGAGACAACACGCTTGTCAAAACAATGAAGGCCGCCAGCACGGCATGAGGACCCAGGTCCTGGAACACACCCAGGAAGCCGCGGGCATAGAGATCGGCTGCCCCGCTGGCGGTGATGGCAGCCCCCATGGCGATGGTGCCGATGATCAGCATCAGCACCGGCACATCGATGGCCTTGTAGGCCTCGTGCATGCTCAAGCAACCGGTCACCACCATCAGGAACGCCGCGGACAGGGCCGCGGTAAGGATATTGACAAGGCTCAGCGCCGCCATCGCCACCATCACCACGAAAATCCCCAGCGCCACCGGAGCCCGCGAACGGTTCACAATACGCGGTACCGTGTCCTCGACCACGATGAGATCGAAGTCCCTTCGCAGACGCTGCAGACCCGGCCCCTTACCCTGGACCAGCAGAATGTCCCCCACATGCAGGCGCAGATTCGCCAGCCTTTGTTCACTGTAATGTGTCCGCAAGCGCTGCATCCCCAGCACATGCAGATCCGCATCCCTGCTCAGCCGAGTGTTGGCCAAACGTCTGCCCACCAGAGGCGACTCTGGC
>JANTGJ010000218.1 GCA_024762975.1 Candidatus Krumholzibacteriia bacterium | reverse complement strand
ACATCATCTGTCTCTACCCCCGTTTCAGCCCCACCCATCTTTATGGACGGTCTGGATCGGCCAGCCGGTGATCAGCCCCGAGCGGACCAGTGCGAGCGGATCGGTCTTGGCTTCGCCCAGAAACGGTATCTCATACCCGGTTTCCAGTGCCACGTGACCCCGTCGCAGGTATGCAGGCGGAGTTCCTCGCGCATGAGGTCGCCGACTTTAAGGTCCAGCGACGCCACCGCCTGCTGCCAACCGACAGTATCCCCATCCAGTACCGCCCTGCCCGGTCTGTGCAAAACGGTCAGCCTGCGTTGCTGATCCTCCGGCGCCAGTGCCGCCAATCCCTGCAGCAGGCAGCAATCGTCGCCGTCGGTCCGGTATCCAATGGTCGGATGCGCCGGAAGATAACCGCCGCCACCGAACCACAGGCCACTGACCGGTAACCGTCCCCGTTGCTCACGCTCCTGGTTCATGGGCAGGGAGTGGAACAGCATCTGGATCTCGTTCAGGCGGGCCGCCCAACGTGTCGCCTCGCCCCCCTCTGGCATGAACAGGTCCACATTCCTGCCTATGGCTTCCGCGAGTGCATGAAACCGGACATCCGGCGCGGATTCCACCGCCAGGTACCAACGGGAAGCCTCCGGCGCCAGCAATTCCAGTCCATCCTCGCCGAAATGCCGGTTGAACGCCTCGACAAAGGCGTTCGCCTCGTCGCGGCCCAGGGGGTCGGTATGAAAATCGAAAGCCAGCAGGCGGTCCTGGTCGGGCCGCAGGTGGATCGGGTCGGCGTGCAGCAGGTAGCGTGACTCCTTCACTCCCCCGCTGTCGGCGTGATAACAGACTGCAGCGGTCGGGTAGTCCGATCCGGTGCAGTCCCCAGCGATTCCGAACAACTGGAACAGGGCTGCCGGGTAGGTATCCGGCCCCGGACAGCGATCCGCGCGCGCCAGCAGGCGTTCCAGGGCCGGATAGCGGAGCGCCTCCGCCTGCTCAAAGCGGGGAAAGGCCCCCGACAGCCCAGGAACGACCAGGTGTATCAACTCAGGTGTTCAACCCGGATCCGGATAATGGGGCCAGTGATGCTTTCGAGTGCCTCGATGCGATCGATCGCATCGTTCATCTGGCCTTCCCTGACACGGTGCGTCAGCATCACCAGCGGCACCTCGGTCTGACCCTCGGCCGGCTCCTTCTGCTGGATGGCCTCGATACTGATACCCGCATCGCCCAGAATACCGGCCACCGCCGCCACCACGCCCGGCCTGTCCTGCGCGGTCAAACGCAGGTAGTAGGCAGTCTCGACCGATTCGATCGGCAATATGGGAATGTCCGCCAGTTCCGCTGGCTGGAAGGCCAGGTGCGGCACACGGTTGCCCGGGTCCGTTGTGAGCGTACGGGTGACGTCGATGATATCGGCGACCACCGCCGAAGCCGTTGGCAGGGAGCCAGCGCCCGCGCCGTAATACAGGGTCGGGCCGACCGCATCCCCGTTGACCAGGACCGCGTTCATCACGCCGTTGACATTCGCGATCAGGCGACGCTCGGGTATCAGGGTGGGATGCACCCGCAGCTCCACGCCCTCGTCGGTCTTGCGGGTCACCCCGAGGTGCTTGATCCGGTAACCGAACTGCTCGGCATACGCCACGTCCTGTGGTTCTATCCTGCTGATACCTTCGGTGAAACAGCGATCGAACTGAAGCGGGATACCAAAGGCCAGAGACGCCAGAATGGTCAACTTATGTGCGGCATCGATACCTTCGACGTCGAAGGTGGGGTCCGCTTCCGCATAGCCCAGCGCCTGTGCCTCCTTGAGCACGTCCGCGAAGTCGCGGCCCTTGTCCTTCATCTCGGTGAGAATGAAGTTGCCGGTGCCATTGATGATCCCGGCGATCCACTCGATGTGGTTGGCGGCAAGTCCCTCGCGCAGCGCCTTGATGATCGGGATACCGCCGGCGACCGCGGCCTCGAAGGCCACCGTGACGCCCTGCTCCTGGGCAGCGGCAAATATCTCGTTACCATGCAGGGCGATAAGCGCCTTGTTCGCGGTGACCACGTGCTTGCCGTTCTCGATCGCCTGCAGCACGAGTTCACGCGCGGGGGAATACCCTCCGATCAGCTCCACCACGATGTCGATATCGGGATTTTTGACCACCTCGAAAGCATCGTCACTCACCTCGACCTGATCGATGCCATCCAGCAGCGACGGATCGTATTCGCGGGCAGCGGCATGACTGACGATGATGCCGCGTCCGGCACGACGCGCGATTTCCTCGGCGTTGCGGACCAGTACGTTGAGTGTCCCACCACCGACGGTGCCGAGACCCAGAAGACCTACCTTGACGGGTTCCACTGCGTAATTCACTCCCGTTATTGAAATTCTTATTGCGCCGCTTCCGCGAGGACACCATCACGGCGGAACATGTCGCGAATGCCTCGCACCGCCTGGCGCGTGCGGTGTTCGTTCTCGATCAGGCCGAAGCGCACGTGGTCGTCGCCAAACTCGCCGAATCCTATACCCGGAGACACCGCCACGCGCGCCTCCTTGAGCAATTTCTTGCAGAACTCCAGCGAGCCCATCTCGCGGTAGGGTTCCGGGATCGGCGCCCACACGAACATGGTTGCCTTGGGCTTTTCGATCGTCCATCCGATATTGTTCAGGCCGTCACACAGGACGTCCCGGCGGGACTGGTACATGCTGCGGATCTCCTCGACGCAGTCCTGCGGTCCTTCGAGCGCCGAAATAGCAGCCACCTGGATCGGGGTGAACATGCCGTAATCGAGATAGGACTTGATGCGGCCGAGCGCTGCAACCAGGGTGCGATTGCCGACCATGAAGCCGACCCGCCAACCCGGCATATTGTAGCTCTTGGAAAGCGAGAAAAACTCGACCGCGATGTCCTCGGCGCCGGGCACCTGCAGAATCGACGGCGCCTTGTAGCCATCGAACACGATGTCCGCATAGGCCAGGTCCTGGATCACCCAGATACCGTGCTCACGTGCGATCTCGACGACCCGCTCGAAGAACTCCAGTTCGACGCACTCCGTGGTCGGATTTCCAGGGTAATTGAGCACCAGCATCTTGGGGCGTGGCCAGGACTCGCGGATGGCATTCTCGAGCGACTCGAAGAAATCCTGGCCCGACTTCACTGGCACATGGCGCACATCGGCACCGGCGATGATGAAGCCGTAGGGATGAATCGGGTAAGCCGGATTGGGCACCAGAACCGAGTCTCCCGGACCCATGCAGGCCAGGGCCAGGTGCGCCAGACCCTCCTTCGATCCAATGGTCACGATCGCCTGCGTGTCCGGGTCCAGGTCCACATCGTAATTCTGCTTGTACCAGTTACAGATGGCCCGCCGCAGCCTCGGGATACCCTTGGACATGGAGTACCGGTGCGTGTCCTTGCGCTGGGATGCCTCCACCAGCTTGTCCACGATATGCTGCGGCGTCGGCTGGTCGGGGTTGCCCATGCCGAAGTCGATGATATCCTCGCCCCTTGCCCGCGCTTCGGCCTTGAGCTCGTTCACAATCGCGAACACGTAAGGCGGCAGGCGTTGGATACGCGGAAAATCTTCCTTTGCTGGGGACGACACGGGGACCTCGGTGAACAGGAAAAAGGCAAGCGCATAAAGCTACTGAGCGGCATGCTAATTGTCAACGAATCCGCTCATTACCCACTCGCACCCGGAGGATTCTGGCGATCCGATGAAAATGTCACTCGACGATGCCGGCGATCTGAATGTGATCTCGTCTTACGAGGATGGACGGGTGCGCATCCGTGGCGAGCTGCACGAAACCGGCCTCCTCATCCTGCCACGCCGAATCACGAAAGAATCTGTGCCCGGAAACGTCGGGCAATTGAATCCAGAGAGTTTTCAGGAAGTGCTCGAGAGTGCGATCACGATACTCATCATCGGCACTGGCGAACGCCAGCTATTCCCCTCGCCCGCGGTATTCGCGCCGTTGATGGCAGCCGGGGTCGGCTACGAAGTGATGGACAACCGCGCGGCCTGCCGGACATTCAACATACTATTGGGCGAAAACCGCGACGCCGCGCTGCTGCTGCTGGCTGACGAGGTGTGATCAATCGCCACTGTCGCCCTGCCACCTTTCTCGCTTCGCCTTGTAGGTCGGCGAGGATATTTGAA
>JANTGJ010000217.1 GCA_024762975.1 Candidatus Krumholzibacteriia bacterium | reverse complement strand
GCTGGGCGAGACGATGGAAGAAGCCGAGCTTCTTGTAGCGCCATTGCTCTGGGAACTGCCGGTGAAAGCGGCAGTTGGGGTTGGGGCAGTGGGGCGGACGCCATTCGGGATGTGTGGTGGGGCAGATAAACATGTCCGGTCCACTGCAAGCAGCAGACCGGACACATTTGTTGAGGCACAACCTTCGGATTGAACGGCTAGGGTGCGAACAACCACGCGCTGGTCTATGTGGGCGGACTTGCCATCGGTCCGCCGATTCCCTTTCCTGATCTTGTCGGCGGCCGGCGCCGGAACAGGCTTCCTCCTTGAACTGATCCGGCGCGGCCCCCCCGACATCCACCCCACGAACCACCGCCGGATGCCCCCGGATTTTTGCCCCGGGACCGCCCGGTATCGTGCGGTTGGAGGCGACCATGACCCGCGTCGAGAATCTCTCCATCCGTCTGTCCGCCAACGAGCTGTTCAAGCGCCAGTATGGCCGTGCTCTCCGCTGGTCGTTGCTGGTCGCAGTGCTTTTGACGATCGCGATGTGGATGTCGATGCCGCGCTACGAACCCGCGCCGTACGTTCTGCGCGACGACTATATCAAGTTGATCTACATCGAAGAAGTGCCTCCGGTGATTGAAGAGGAGCGCCCGATCGCGGCTCCGCCGATGGTCAAGAACCTTGAGCCGGTCGATAACCTGGACCCCGAGGCCGAGGAGTTTCCCGATTTCATCTGGCCGGTAGAAGAACCGGAGCTTGGGTGCGGCTGTCTGGAGCCGGACCAGCTGGGCGGATTCGTCGCCAGCAGCAGCAATCCGATGCTGCAGTTCCAGGCCAAGCCCGACTATCCACAGATGGCGCGGATGAGTGGCATCGAAGGCACCGTGGTCGTGGCGGTGCTCGTCGGGCCGAACGGCACGGTCGAGGCGGCCCGCATCGAGCAGGCGGCCCATCCGATGTTGAATGCCGCCGCGATGGCGGCTGCCTTTCGCTGCCGCTTCGCACCCGGCACACAGCGCACGATTCCGGTGCAGGCCTGGGTCTCGGTACCCTACCGCTTCCGTCTGCACTGATTCGTCCCGGCTCCCGACGTGCTGTTCAAGTGCGGCGCGATGTTCTAGACTGCCCCAGAACTTCGTGTATCACGAGCGCGAGAACAGCCGCCGGGAGCCCTGAAGCCATGCCATCGGATCGACCCGCCGCCGACCGCGGACCGCAACGCTTCGCCACGACGAGGTGGACCCTGGTCAGAACCGCCGGCCGCCAAGACACCGCCAGCGCCGACCGCGCCCTGGCCGAACTCTGCGAGCGATACTGGTACCCGCTGTACGCCTACGCGCGACGTCGTGGCCACGACGCCGACGATGCGCGTGACGTGACGCAGTCCTTCTTCGCGATGCTGCTGGAAAAGGGCGGCGTGGGCAGGGCCGATCCGCAACGGGGCCGTTTTCGCACTTTTCTGCTCTCCTCGATGCAGAACTTTCTGGCCGGTGAGTGGCGCAAGCAGCAGGCAGCCAAGCGCGGCGGCGGCACGAACATCCTGTCGCTGGATTTCGAATCCGCCGAAGCGACCTATACCCGCGAACCGGCCACTGAACTGGATCCCGAAGCGATCTATGAAAGGAAGTGGGCGCTGAGCCTGCTCGAACGTGCGTTGGCCGATCTGGAACAGCAGTACGCCGACCTCGACAAGAGAGAGTTCTTCATCGCAGTCCGCGGCACGGTGAGCGGTGCGGAGCCGTCGGTGCCCTATCCGAAACTGGCCGAGTCTGTTGGAATGAGTGAGGGCGCCCTGCGGACGGCCATATCGCGCCTGCGCAAACGGTGGCGGACGCGGGTTCGCGACCTCGTGGCCGAAACGGTCGATGACGAGAGCGAGATCCAGGACGAGCTGCAACGTTTGATTTCCGCACTGGACGTGTAACAACGCCACGCCGAATGCATACATCCGGACAACAATGAATTTCCGGACCCCCAACGCGACGAGAAGATCATGGAAGCCAACGAACGCAATTGTCCGAATTGTCAGACTCCGGTTCCCGCGGACGCACCCGGGGGCGTCTGCCCCGCGTGTGCCCTGCGAGCAGGATTCAATGGCGAATCCATCTCTGATGCTCCGACCCTGGTGATGACGCCGAATGGCCCCGAGTCGCTTTCGGCCGAGATTCTGGCCGAGCGCCTGCCCGAACTGGATGCATTCGAGCCCATCGGGCGCGGCGGCATGGGCTCGGTCTATCGCGCGATGCACCGCAATCTGGAGCGACCCGTCGCGGTGAAAATCCTGGACGCCAAGCTGAGCGAGGACGAAGCCTTCGCCGAGCGCTTCGCACGCGAGGCGCGCACGATGGCCCAGCTCGATCATGAGAACGTGGTTCGCATCTACGACTTCGGCCAGCGAGAGGGCATGTACTACCTGGTGATGGAACTCGTCGACGGTGTGAACCTGCGCCAGTCGATTCAGAGCGGCGGTCTGGAGCCCGAAGAGGCGCTGGCCCTGGTTCCGAAGATCTGCGCCGCCCTGCAGTACGCTCATGACGAGGGCGTCGTGCACCGGGACATCAAGCCCGAGAACATCCTGATCGGGCGCGACGGCTCGGTGAAGATCGCGGACTTCGGTCTGGCCAAACTGGTTCGCACGGGGACCGACCCGCACCTGACACGCACCGACCAGATCATGGGCACGCCGCGCTACATGGCGCCCGAGCAGTTCGAACATCCCGAGTCGGTGGACCACCGTGCGGACATTTTCGCGCTCGGCGTCGTGTTCTACGAACTGCTCACCGGCGAGCTTCCCGTAGGCCGCTTCCCGCTGCCTTCGCAACGCGTCGAGATCGATGTGCGCCTGGACGAGGTGGTGTTGCGGACGCTGGAAAAGGAGCCGCAAGCGAGGTATCAGCAGGCGGGCGAATTGCGAACGGAATTAATGACCTTCACCGATGCTCCGGCCGGTAGCCGGCATGTCGGCACTCAGGCGACCCATGTGGCAGGCGCCGCCAAGACTACCGTCAAGAATGCAGTGGAACGCGGCGGTATCGATTGGCGCTCGCAGCAGACCCTGTTCGGATTGCCATTGATTCATATCTGTACCAGCGGCGAGTCGTCGGGCAGGCGGATGAAGACGGCCAGCGGGATCATCGCCATCGGCGACATCGCCATCGGATTGATTGCAATCGGCGGGTTCTCGTTCGGTGGAATCAGCATCGGCGGAATGGGTCTGGGATTGATCGGAATCGGCGGCGTCATGCCCGGACTGCTACTGGGTACCGGCGGATTGGCGGTCGGCGGCATGGCCCTCGGCGGATTGTCATTCGGCGGATTCGCGATTGGTGCGCTGGCTTTCGGTTGGGCGGGTGTGGGAGGTTCGGAATCCGAGTTTCACACAGTTCTTACCGAGGCTGTGCGACAACGATGGATCCTCGGGGTGTGGTTGACCGCCACGGTGGGCGTGATCGGCGCAGTCGGCGGGGCAATCTATGCCTGGATGGAATACCAGCGCGCGAAGGAGGACGACGGTGGGGTCGCGTAGCTGGATTGTCGCTGGCCTGCTGATGGCGGCCTGGAGCGTGGCGATCGATTCTTGAATTCAACGGCCCGTTTCGGGAATCGTAAACCTCGAACGATCGGACACTGGTCACAGTAGATCGGCGTGATCAGATCGAAAGTACCCGCCGGCGGGTACTCCGGGTAGTTGGCCTCAATGGTGTCGATGTCCAGGCGGGCGACTTTCGCCTGCTGTTTCGCATGCGCGATGTGCTCGTCGGCCCAGAGCACGTCGACGGTGCGACCGTTGGGATCGACAGAAAACGGCCGGCCCCAGCGGGACCGGCCGTTCTATTCTTCAACAGGGGCTGGCTACTTCTTCTGCGCCGCCCTGACCCGAGCCTCCGCCCTCTGCAGCGCCAACCGCGCCCGTTCGCGATCCAAATCCTCGCCCATCCCCTGCAACAGGCCGCGCGCACGCTCCAGCGCTTTCTTCGCCCGCTCCATGTCGATCTCCCCCGATTCCTCGCAGGTGTCGACCATCAGGTTGACGACATTGTCGCTGACCTCGACGAAGCCGGCGCCGACGGCCAGGCGCTGCTCGTTGCCGGCCTCATCCTTGCGCAGGGTCACCACACCGGGCACCGTGGCCGCGACCAGCTGCGGCGAGACCCAGCAGCTTGTCCTTTT
>JANTGJ010000216.1 GCA_024762975.1 Candidatus Krumholzibacteriia bacterium | reverse complement strand
CCCTCAGTTCGTCTCCCATGAATTTGATGCGCTCGGTAGGATCCATCTGTTCGAATCCGATGCTCAGTTGTCCAGCCTGTGCCCGCTCGATCTCCTGCGCCGACTGCTTCGCTTCGCGGCGCACCTTGCGAGCCCCGGCGATCTTGAAGCCCCGGTCGTACAGCAGTTCCTTGATCGCAAGAATCTCGTCGATGTCCCCCCGCCGGTAACGGCGACTCCCGGTGCGCGACTTCTTGATGCGCAATGTCGGGAACTCGGTTTCCCAGTAGCGCAGTACGTGGGCCTTGACGCCCGTGAACTTCGCCACCTCGCTGATCGAGTAGTACAACTTGCTGGGGATATCGTTTTTCATGGCCTGCACCTGCGTCATTCCAGTTCGGTCTTCAACTGCCTCTCCATCAACTCCCGCACGGCCTGCGTCGGAGCCTTCCCGGAAAATAGCACATCATGAACCTGTTTGGTAACAGGAAGTTCGATTCCGAGCTTCTCGCTCAACTTCAAGGCTGCCTGGGTCATGAAGACTCCCTCGACGACCTGCTTGCGGCTTCCCAGCATTTCCTGCGGATCGGTTTGTGACTGGGTGACGGCTTCGCCGAAATTTCGGTTTCGGGAGTGATGGCTGATGCAGGTGGTGATCATGTCGCCGATGCCGGCGAGTCCGAAGAATGTTTCGCGGCGGCCGCCCAGGGCTTCGCCCATGCGCGCGAGCTCCGCGATGCCTCGGGTCATCAGCGTGCCGCGGGTATTGTCGCCCGTTCCCAAGCCATCGGCCATACCGACCGCCAGGGCGATCACGTTCTTGAAGCCCGACGCGATCTCCACGCCCACCAGATCGTCATTGGTGTAGACGCGGAAAGACGGGCCGGAGATTTTTTCCTGCAGCTGATGCCAGGCGTAGCCCTCCTGGCCGGACAGAACGATGGCCGTGGGCAATCCCAGGGCGACTTCTTCCGCATGACTGGGTCCCAACAGGACGCCGATCGGATGGCCGGTGGTGCGGCGGGCCTGCTGCAGCTCGTCGGCGATCACTTCGCTGATCCGTTTCAGCGTGGAGACTTCAAACCCCTTGGCCAGATTGACGATCGGAACTCCCGGTGCCAATTCCGGTGAGGAGGCTACGCGATGAATCACATCACGCACAGCCTGGCTCGGTACGACGACGAAAATGGCCTCGGCGCCGGACAGACACTCCTCGAGATCCCCGGTCGCATGCACGTTTTGCGGCAATACGATCTCCCCGAGATAGTCGGGATTGGTGCGGGTCGTGCAGATCGAAGCGACCTGTTCCGGATCGATGCCCCACAGGACGACCTTCTCCCAGGACGAGGCCAGCTGCAGCCCGAAGGCACAGCCCCAGCTACCGGTGCCGAGGATTGCTGCTTTCATATCAGTTTCCTTCCCGGGATGGGCCCGAAGATTCGTCCGAATCGGCTGCTTCGACCGGCGGCGGCGGAAGATGGTCGTCGGCGGGGCCATCGAGGCGTTTTTCCGTGCCCTCGCGCAGACGTTGGATATTCGTGCGGTGCTTGAAAATCACCCAGGCACATACCAGCGTCGAAAAGATGATGATGGTCAGGGCGGGGTCGCTGGATTTCAGTTCGAAGAACAGCACCGCGACAGGCATGACCGATGCGGCTGTGATGCTGCCGATCGAGACGACGCGCGTGGCCATGAAAACCGCAGCGAAGGCGACGAAGGAAACCAGCACGGCGTAGGGCGCCAATACGGCAAAGCCGCCGGCAGTCGTGGCGACCCCCTTGCCCCCCTTGAAACCGACGAAGGGACTGAAAGTGTGGCCCAGGGCGGCCAGGACACCCGCCAGGATCCGCCACAGATCCGGCTGGTCCAGGACAGCCTGTCCGAAATGCGGAGGCCAGGAATGGACCGCTACGGTCATGATCAGGACTGCCGCGGCCCCCTTGCCGATGTCCAGCACCAGGCACAGGATCCCCCATCCCTTGCCCAGGGTGCGGAATACATTCGTGGCGCCCAGGTTGCCGCTGCCGTGCTGTCTCAGGTCGATCCCGCGCAATCGCTTGCCAAGCAGGTAGCTGAAGGGAATCGAGCCCAGGAGAAAGGCGATCAGCAGAAACAGGATCATCAGCATGGTGAACCTCGCCTCAGTGTTTCTTCAGTTTCAGGAAGATGCGATTGCCTTCGAATCCGTATTCCTTGCGGAGCTGGTTGTTCAGGAATCGCAGATAGTTTCGGGCAAAAAACTTGGGCTCGTTCACCGACATCATGAACGTCGGCGGTTCCTTGTCGATTTGCGTGATGTAGTACATCTTGCCCAGACCGCCGCCCTCGGCGCGCGGCGCCTGGAAGGCTACGGTTCGCTCCAGCCAACTATTCAATTCGCCGGTCGGAATGCGCTTCTTGCGCTCCTGGTGCACCTTCCACACCGTCTCGAGAATGCGACCGGTGCGCTGCTTCGACAACGCGCTGATCGTGAACCACGGCGCATAGGTCAGGAATGGCACATCGCGGCAGAACTCCTCCCAGTGCTCCAGGTGGGTGTTGGTTTCCTTCCGGATCAGGTCCCACTTGTTGAAGACAACGACCACGGCCTTGCCGGCGTCGTGCAGCATGCCGGCAATCTTGGCGTCCTGCCCCACGCTGCCGCCGCTCGCGTCGACCATGAACACACCCACATCGCACATTTCCAGCGCGCGGATCGTCCGCATGTTGCTGAAGAACTCGATGGCTTCCTTGACCTTCGATTTTCGCCGCAATCCGGCGGTATCGATCAGACGGATCGTCTTGCCGTGCCACTTCAGGTCCGTGTGGATCGAGTCGCGTGTCGTGCCGGGAACGTCACTGACCAGCGCGTCCTGCTGCCCGGTCAGGATATTCAGGAGCGAGGACTTGCCGACATTCGGGCGTCCGAGAATCGCCACGCGGCAATCGCAGGGCGTTTCCACTTCCTGCTGCGGAAACTCGGCGACGAGTTCATCCAGCAGGTCACCGATGGCAAAGCCGTGCAGAGCGCTGATTCCGTGCGGATCGCCCAGGCCCAGGCTGTAGAATTCGGAGACGTTCAGCTGCTCCGATTCCTTCTCGACCTTGTTCACCGCCAGCACCACGGGCTTCTTTTTGCGCCGCAATTCCTTGGCGATGGATTCGTCCCATGCCATGGGGCCCACCTTGCCGTCTACCAGGAAAAGCACCAGATCGGCGGCGTCAATGGCCTGTCGGGCAATCTCGGTCACGACCGAATCGAACTCGGAGACCGTTTCCCCGTAGGGAATGATACCTCCGGTATCGACGAGGATGAACGGATGCCCGGCCCAGTCGGTGGTCTCGGAGATGCGGTCGCGGGTCACGCCCGCCGTTTCGTGCACGACCGAGCGCTTCTCACCGATGATGCGATTGAAAAGCGTGGATTTGCCCACGTTGGGGCGTCCGATGATAGCGACGGTGCGCAAGGACACGGGTTGACCTGCCATGAATCGGTGTGAAGAAACTCGTGGAACCGGCTGAAACTAACCCAGATCCGCCCAGAAATCAACAAAGGCATCTTCCTCGCCCACCAGCACCTCATGGGGCTGGTCAGCGGCCAGTTCCTCCAGCGTCATTCCGTCGAGAGTCAGGTCATCGGCGTTCCAGACGCGGGGCGACAGGATGATGGTCCGGTGCGGTTCGGCCGGCAGCTGCAGCAACGCACGGCGCAGATCGCTTCCCGACAACAGGCCCGCTACGGTGACGGAGTTGCCGTAGAACTCGTTGCGCACGGGAACGACCTCGACCGGAGGCAGCTCGAATCCGGCCAGCATGGGTTGGAGTTCCCTTTCCCATGCCCGGGCCGCCAACTCACCGGTCAGCACCGTGATCGGGCGGCGGGGCATTGTGCCTTCGTTGCGGCGGCTCTCGAGATCGTCGTGCCAGGATTCGCGCAGGCGGGGAGTCAGCCCGATGGCGTTGTCGATCTGCCAGAATTCGTCGTAGTTCTCGACCGGCGGGAAAGGCCGGTCGGCCAGCAGGTAGAACTCGTCGCTGAGGTAGACGAAGCGATCGTCCATCTGTTGCAGCGCGACTTCCTGCCAGTGGTGAACGGCATCGATGGTCTCGCCTGCCAATGCGGGTGTGACCGGATCGAGTCGTGTCAGTCCCTGCCGGTGGGCGCTCAGGCCGACCGGGACGATCGCCAAAGAGCGAATCCC
>JANTGJ010000215.1 GCA_024762975.1 Candidatus Krumholzibacteriia bacterium | reverse complement strand
TGGATGGGCTGACGATCGCGCGGCGGCGTGTTGATCAGCGACATGTCACGAGCGCCCATCAGGGCCAGGTACAGGGTCCGCGGAATCGGTGTGGCGCTCAGCGTGATGACGTCGACCTGCCGTTTGAATTCCTTGATCCGCTCCTTGTGCCGCACACCGAAGCGCTGCTCTTCGTCGATGACCAGCAGTCCGAGATCCTGGAATTTCACATCGCGCGAAAGCAGGCGGTGCGTGCCGATCAGAACATCCACCTTGCCGTCGGCCGTGCGCTGCAGGATTTCTTTCTGCTCCGCGGCCGTGCGGAAACGACTGAGGGTCTCAATGGTGACGGGGAAGTCGCGGAAACGCTCGCCGAAGGTCTCGCCATGCTGGTGTGCGAGCAGAGTGGTCGGACACAGGATGCCTACCTGTTTCCCGCCATCGACCGCCTTGAAAGCCGCCCGCAGGGCCACTTCGGTCTTGCCGAAACCGACATCACCACAAACCAGGCGGTCCATCGGCTGCGAACCCTCCATGTCGCGCTTCGTATCCTGGATGGCCGTCCGCTGGTCCGGCGTGGTCTCGTACAGAAAGGAATCCTCCAACGCCTTCTGCAGTGGGGAGTCCGCACCGTAAGCATGTCCCGGGCGTGCCTTGCGCGTGGCGTACAATTCCATCAGTTCGGCCGCCATGGCGCGAATGGCCTTGCGGGCGCGGCCCTTGACCTTCAGCCAGGAACCCGATCCCAGACGCGCCAGGGGCGGGTTCGAATCCTGATCGGAACTGAATCTTTCGACCTGATCCACGTTCTCGACCGGGACATAGACGATGCCGCCCTCGGCATATTCCATGACCAGGCATTCGCGGTTGAGACCCTCGACGGTGATCACCTTCAGGCCCTTGTACCGCCCCACACCGTATTCCAGATGGACTGCGTACTCACCGACCTTCAGCGTGGCCTGCTCCTTGACCAGTCCCGAACCGCGGTGACGGGTTCGGGTCGGTCGGCGATAGCGTTCGAAGAACTCGTGATCGGTCAGGCAGGTCAAACCGGCCTCGGGCCAATGAAATCCGGCCGACACGGAGCCGACCCTCGGTCGGACACCGGGAATCGGTTCTTCTTCCTCGAGCAGGTCTTGCAGGCGATTTGCCTGCCCCTGGTTGTCACAGAACAACAACACGGTCTCGCCGTTCGATTCCCGCTGCCGCAGCTCTTTTCTCAGCTGGCCGATATCGCCGCCGCGCAGCTCCTGCCGCGCGACCTCGAAATCCAGCCGCTCCACCGGATCGGCGTCCAGCCAACGAGCCCCCGCATCACCCTGGATCCAGGACGGAGCCACGAAGACGTGTGCCAGTCGGGAATCGGCCAGACGCGAAGTACTCTCGACCAGATCGTCCTGTGCCGGCAGGACGGGCTCGCGCTCGCTGCGCCCCTTGCGCAACCGGGGCAGTTCCGTATCCAACAGTTCCGCCTGTTCTTTCAATCGGACCGGATCGATCCAGAACGCGGTGGTCCCGTCGGGCAGATAGTCGGTCAGCGACGCGGTCGGCCCCAGCCAGGGCAGGAAAGCCTCCAGCCCGTCGTCGTGGAGCCGGTCCTCCAGACGATGGGAAAAATCCTCCACCAGATCGGGATCCAGCCCTGCCTCGAGAACTTCGGTTTCCAGGCGGGCCAGACAGGACAACTCGGCCTCGTCGTCCAACAACAAATGACTGACCGGGAGGATGCGCGCCCGGTCCAGTTTTCGGGTGGTGCGCTGGGTCTCGACCTCGAACTGGCGAATCGATACGACCTCGTTATCGAAAAACTCCAGGCGCAACGGGTCGTCGCCCGGCGCGAAGATATCGACCAGGCCGCCGCGGGGTGCGAAGTCACCGACCTTGGCGACCATTCCCGCCGGTCGGTAGCCCCGCTGAGCAAGCCGCACACCGAGCTCTTCGCGCTCGATGCAGTCGCCGACTTTCAGGTCGAAGATGGCACGATCCAGCGTCCCGGGCGCCATCATGCGGTGACGGGCGCCATAGACCGACGTCACGACCACGTGCGGACCCTCTCCTGATCGCAGCCGCGCCAGGCCCTCGAGTGTATCTCCGACCAGCGCCGGCTCGGGCGAGTTGCGATCGAAGGCCAGGACTTCCTGTTGCGGCAGGTAGACGATTCTCTCGGGACCGAGCCACAATTCGAGATCATCAGCCAACTGCACGGACGACTCGCGATCGGCGGTAACGAGTAGGCAGGTCGATGCTGACTTCTGGAACCAGGCCGCCAGCAGCAGGGAGAGGGCGCCCCCCTGCAGGCCCGCGAGCAGCAACGGGCCCTCCCTCGGCACGCGCCGGGCAGACTCCACCCGGTCGGCGGCCTCCAGCAGGCCCTCCCCTGAAACGTCCTGCAGGAAGAGTTCGCGCAGCAGCCCGGACGGACCGCTGCGCGCAGCGTCATTCGTCGTCATCGTTCCTTCGATCAGGGCCATCGGCATCCGTGGCAAGCGGACCGGCGCTTCCGGGTCAGAATGTCGCGCACTGCTCGTTGAATGGCGTGATCCGGCGCAACCGCTCGATGATCGGCGGCAGGACCTGAATCACATAGTCCACCTCGGCTTCGGTGTTGTAGCGGGACAACGAAAACCGAATCGAACCGTGCGTAAGCGTGAATGGGATGCCCATCGCCCGCAGCACATGGGAGGGCTCGAGGCTGCCGCTGGTACAGGCCGAACCGCTACTGGCGGCGACACCCACCCGGTCGAGCAGCAACAGGATACCCTCACCCTCGATGTAGTTGAAGCTGATATTCGTCGTATTGGGCAGGCGTTTCTCCGGATCCCCATTGAGGTGACAATCCGGAATCGTCGCCAACAGCCCCGCCTCGAGCTTGTCGCGCAGGCCGCGCACGAAAGTATTCTCCTGCTCGATATTCGCTGCCGCCAGTCGGCACGCCTCGCCGAATCCGACCAACGCCGCAACATTCTCGGTACCCGCACGACGGCCACGCTCCTGGTGCCCACCCACGATCTGGGCACGGAGTTTGGTACCGCGGCGCACGTACAGGGCGCCGACTCCCTTGGCCGCATGCAATTTATGCCCCGACAGCGAAAGCAGGTCGATCGTCGAGCCGTGCATGTCGATTGGGACCTTGCCCGCCGCCTGAACGGCATCGACGTGAAAGACCGAACCGTTCCCGTGAACGATCTCTCCGATCTCCTCCACGTCGAAAAGCACCCCCGTTTCATTGTTCGCACGCATCACCGAAACGATGGCGGTGTCCTCGCGCAGGGCGCCGCGCAATTCGTCCAGATCCAGGTGCCCCTGCTCGTCGACACCGAGGTAGGTGACTTCGATTCCGTGTCGCTTTTCCAGGTCCCGGCACAGGCCCAGCACCGCCGGATGCTCCACCTCGGTGGTGATCATGTGGCGCTTCTCGGGGTAGGCGTGCAACGTACCCACGATGGCCAGGTTGTCGGATTCGGAACCGCCGCCGGTGAACACGATCTCGTGGGTGCCCTCGGCGCCGATCAGGTGCATCACGCGTTGCCGGGCCTCGTCGACGCCGGCTCCGGCCGCGGCACCAAAGGAGTGCATGCTCGACGGATTGCCGTAGTGTTCGGTCAGGAACGGCATCATCGCCTGCAGGACCTCGGGTGCGACCGCGGTGGTGGCGTTGTTGTCGAAGTAGACGCCCTTTTCCGGGCGCTCGGGCAGACCTTCCAGGAGATTGAATCCTTCGTTGCTCATTTGTCCACCTCGATCACTTCCAGATCCGGATCGACAAATTCGCGCAACTTCGCCTCGACCACGCCCTTGATCGTCGCATCCGAAGCGCGGCAGGCGGCGCAGGCCCCGGTCAGCCGAACGAATACCTTGGCGTCACGGTAGCGCACGAACTCGATGTCTCCGCCGTCATTCCGAAGCGCCAGGGAAATCTCGTTGTCGATATGCTCACGAATCCGTTCGACGATCTCCGAATCGGCCGAATCGTGTTGAACGAACGGCGCCTGGGGCATCTCGCCCAGAGTCTGCAGACCCCCGGTGCCTTCGATGGCCGTGTCCTCGCCGCGTTCGATCTTGTCCCAGCATTCCCGCAGGAGGTCGTTGATATCGTGATGACAGTCGCAACAGCCTCCGCCGGCCTTGGTATAATTCGTAACGTCCTCCAACGTCTCCAGACGTTGATTCATGATCGCATCCTTGACCGTATTCTTGGTCACCTGGAAACAGTGACAGAGGATCGTCTCCTGGTGCAGCAA
>JANTGJ010000214.1 GCA_024762975.1 Candidatus Krumholzibacteriia bacterium | reverse complement strand
GGCCTGTGGCTTCCAATAAATCGGATGAGGGGCGGGCCAAGAACCGGCGGATCGATATCATCGTAATGCAGTAACGACGATTCGTGTCACAACTCAAAAAGCCCAGCGCAATCCCGTGCGCGTGGACCAGTCCACCTTCTCCACACCAACAGGCGGCCGCGAATCCCCCTCGAGCTCCCCCCCCGAAAAAAGTGACAACCCACCACCAAGAGCCACGTCCAGATCCAGTTCGCCCAGCGTACGCCAGTCCTCCGGCTCGGACCAGACCGGTTGGAAGAAGGCCAGACCCGCAATCCTCACGCCCTCGCGCAGCTCCCAGGACAGGGTAAAAAACAAGGATGCCCGTTCGCGGGAGTTCGCAGCCACCTTCTCGATCTTCTCACGCTCGGCCATGTGCGCCGCGCCCAGCGAGAAGCGACGTTTCTCGCCCCGCGCGACATCCCACCGCAAACCTGCGCCGGCCAGGAAGCGCGATTCCAGACGCTGAAAGGGATTTTCCTGCAACTGCACGAAGGCCAACGTATGCCAACGTGCCGAGAGACGGTGGTTGTGTCGCAAATGGCCCAGGAGGGAGCGGGCCGTCTCGTTCCCACCGTTACTGGTACGTCGCGCCGAGCCGATCAGGCGCCACGATTCGCGCTGGCCGCGCCATTGCAGGCGCGCATTCGAGGACAGCGAGGTCTGCTCGGTATTGCCCCCGCGGGCGCCGAAACTGCCATCGACGCCACCGGTCCAGCCGGGAGTCTCGGCAAATCCGCTCAGGCTATTGACGATGGCGGCCTCCCCGGGGAAGGCCGCCATCAACAGAACGCACAGCGTCAGGATCGATCGCCCTAGATGGGACGACAGGCCTTTTGCAACCACGTCTTGTGCTCCTTGTCCAGCTTCGGCGCCAGGGTCTTGTAGACCTTTTTGTGGTACGCGTTCAGCCAGTCGATCTGCTCACGCGTCATCAGCTTCTTGTCGATCAGGCGACGGTCGATCGGACACATCGTGACGGCATCGAAGGTCAGCCATTGCTTCTCGGGCGTGCTGAATTTCTTGTGCGGTACGACGAAGGCCAGATGCTCGATGCGGATGCCGAACTTGCCGGCCTCGTAGTGACCCGGTTCGATGGACAGCAGGTTGCCCTCGACCAGTGGCGGCGTGACCAGATTCTTCAGCGAGTGCGGCCCCTCGTGCACACCAAGGTACTGACCGACACCATGGCCGGTGCCATGCGCGTAGTCCTCGCCGATCTGCCACAGCGCCCGCCGCGCGAACATCTCGTTGCGATAGCCCTGGGTGCCGGCAGGGAACGGAATGATCGTGCAGTCGATGGTTCCGATCAGCACACGAGTGAAACATTCGATCTGCCGGCTCGTCGGTTTCCCCAATGCGACCGTCCGTGTCACGTCGGTCGTGCCGGTCGGGTACTGGCCACCACTGTCGATCAGGTACAGGCCGCGCGGCTTCAGCGTGGCGCAGCTCGATTCCTCGGCCGAGTAGTGGATGATCGCGCCATTGGCGGCATAGCCGCTGATGGTGTCGAAGCTGAGATCCTTGAAATCCTTCGCCTCGGCGCGGAACGCGGCCAGTTGGTCGGCCGCCGTGACCTCGGTCACGCCGCCCTTCTTGACCGCGGGTTCGAGCCACTTCAGGAACTTCACGAGCGCGACACCGTCGGTCACGTGCGCGGCAGTGATGCCCTCGATCTGCTTGGTGTTCTTGATCGCCTTCATCGCCGTGATCGGTGAGGCGCCGTAGCGGTAGTCCGAGCCCTTCAGGGCATCGAAGACGCGGCGGTTGGTCGCGCCCGGTTCGATCAGCACCGGTAGCTTCTTCTTGCCCAGCGCCTTCAGATCATCCCAGATCTGCTCGTAATCCTTGATCGTGGCCTTGCCCCGGAGGCCCTTGGCCACACCCTTGCCGACCTTGCGCGGGTCGACATAGAGCGTCGCGCCGCGTTGGGTGATCACGGCGTAGGCGGTCACCACGGGCGTGTACATCACATCCTTGCTGCGCACGTTGAACAGCCAGGCGATCTGGTCCAGCGCGCTGACGACATGGGCCTTCACGCCCGTTTTCTTCATTGCCTCGCGCACGCGCTTCAATTTCGAAGCAACATTCTCACCGCAGAACTTCACCGGGTGATCAACCATCGGCTCGAGGCACATCTCGGGGCGATCTTCCCAGATCTCGCTGACCAGGTTGGGCGTGATGTACTTGACCCGGATGCCGTGCGGAGCGAGCGCTCGGTCGAAGGTCTCGGCCGCAGCGACGGAGACCACCTGCGGGTCCATGCCCAGGGCCTGTCCTTTTTTCAGCTGTCGGGCCACCCACGTCGGCATGTCGGGGACACCGGGCTCTCCCATCTTCATCAGGTCGATGCCGGAGCCGGGCAATTGCATCGAGCCCTGCAACCAGTAGCGGCCATCGGTCCACAGGCCGGCCTTGCGCGCACCGATGACCACCTCGCCCATCGAACCGGTGAATCCGGTCAGCCAGGCGCGATGCTTCCAATCCTCGGGCAGGTACTCGCTCTGGTGGGGATCAGCGCTGGGAACGTAGTAGGCATCGACGTGATGCTTCTTCATCAACTTGCGCAGGGCGGCAATCCTCGTGCGGGCATTCATGACGGCCTCCATCATCTATGGAAATGGGGAAAGGCGGTTGTGTGAGAGG
The DNA here is from genome assembly GCA_024762975.1 of Candidatus Krumholzibacteriia bacterium. GTDB lineage: Bacteria > Krumholzibacteriota > Krumholzibacteriia > LZORAL124-64-63 > LZORAL124-64-63 > JANTGJ01. The sequence continues at coordinate 1,601 of JANTGJ010000214.1, read as the reverse complement.
CAGACTAGCGCGCCGGCTTCCGCGCGGTCAACCCTCCGGTGACCTGCGCGACGGTGAACAGGCCGGCCAGGGACATCTCATCCGGGCCACCGTCACTCGAGCCGGTCGTCTCGTCCTGTTCGTCACGTGCCATCCGACGACGCAGCGCCACGAGGTCCAACGCCAGATGGATTTCGTCACGAATCGGCAGGCCGTAGTAACCGACGCGGGGAATACTTGGCTTGAGCAGGCGGATCTTGGTCATGCCTCCGATGCGGATCTCGGAAATTGCAAAGCCGCGTTTCTGGAAGAATCGCTGGGCGTCCAGGTTGTCATTCGTGGTGATGCACCAGAGCGTGTCGCAGCCGGCGGCGATCGCCGCATCTTCGACCTGTTCCAGCAGTTCGCTGCCCACCCCCATGAACTGGCACAGGGCATCGATGGTTACCAACTCGCAGCGTTTGCCATCGATGTTGTAGGTCGCTACGCCGATGCGCTCGCCGCCCTCGGTGGCGATGAATCCGGGCAACTGGTGCGGATCGTGAACTTCCTGGCCGGACACCACGAAATCTCCGCCGAACAGCAGCTCGGTGCGTTCCTTGACCCAGGCGCGATCGTCGTCGTTCAGTGTCCGTACCAGCATGCGTAATCCTTGCGATAGCGAGATGAGGCAGCTCTCCGTGCCGCGCGTGGGTCAAAAATGGAACGCGAGGGGAGCTGACGCAAGGAGTCGTTCCCGGCAGACGGATTTCTTACCGAATCGTAAAATAGTTTCGTCCGAATTGAATCTTTCGCATGCAGTCTGCGTCCTACCCGCATCCCCGATCCGGGATTCCATTCGTGCCATCGTTCCTGGAGGCTGTGATGCAACGAAGAAAACGGAATTGGTCCCGTACTTTCGCCCTGATGTCTGCACTCATCGTTTTGGCGACCACCGGCCCCGGCTGTGTCTTCCATTGGGGCAAGGGCATCCAGGGCTCAGGCGACCTGGAGACCCGTACCCTGGACGTGAAAAATTTCGAGAGCGTCGAGCTGCAGGGTGCCTTCGACGTGGATATCCGGGCCGGCCAAGACCAGATGTTGCGCGTCACGATCGACGACAACCTGTGGGACAACCTGGTATCCGAAGTCGACAGAGGGTCGCTGGAGCTGGGATGGGAAGAGAGTTGCCGGCCGGACCGCAACTGTCGCATCGAGATCACCGTACCCGAGTTGGTCGCTTTCCAGCTGCAAGGCGCTGGAGACGTGACGATCCAGGGTCTCGACGGCGATTCGTTCGTATTCAGTCTCAGCGGTGCCGGGGATGTGGAATTGGCCGGTCAGGTGGAGAACCTGAAAGTGCGTCTGTCCGGCGCGGGCGACATCGAGGCTCGCGACCTGAAGGCCGATCGCGTGGACGTCCAGCTTTCCGGGGCGGGCAACGCCACCGTCTTTGCCAACAAATCGATCGAAGGCCGGGTCTCCGGCGTCGGGAATCTGACGTACTATGGCGACCCTGAGGACCGCGACACGCACGTTTCAGGACTCGGTCACATCACACGCAAGTAGTTGTGCGGCAATCGGCATGGACACCCCTTGTCCCGAGACCGATCCCTGCCTATCCTGGGTACTCGGGGAGCGCC
>JANTGJ010000213.1 GCA_024762975.1 Candidatus Krumholzibacteriia bacterium | reverse complement strand
GAAAAGTACGGATTTCTCTTCCATGAACGTGTTTCCCCGATGACTGGTGTTGCTGGAATCGATTCTTCTACTCCTTCGGTGATACTGAGGCGAACTTGAGCAGCAAGTGCGTGAAACCCTTACAGAAAAACGGATGCATCCCCTCGGGGCAGGGAGCCCGATTGCGGGGAAATCCACTCTCGAAATCGATTCCCCGGTTGATGGTCTGGCCGCTTGCGATTACCGTATCGGGTCGGCCTTTGCCCTGCCCGCCTCGTATTCGGAGGATATTCATGTCTGCTTCCCGAATTCGGAAGATCCTGACGCTGAGTGCGATGGCGTTGTTTCTTGCGGTATCGGCAAGCGCCGAGGCTCCGGCATCCGGAGATCGTGCGCTGGTCGGAATGGATGCGACCGTGGCTCCGGACTTCGCGGCAATCGGCGATATTTCCCTCCGTAAGGAGCGGTTTTTCGCGTTCCTGCTCCCGCAGGTCGAAAGCGAAAACAAACGGGTTCGTCTTGAGCGTCAACGATTGGATCATCTGCGCGACTTCGTCCGCTTCCGTCATCCGATCGGATCCGAGGATCTGGCCTGGCTGGTCGAGATGGCGCATCGTTACGGCGTCGATCGGGTGCAGCCGCGCCGTGCGGAATTTTGGGACGAGATGTACCTCCGTGTCGACGAACTACCCGTGGAACTGGTGTTGGTGCAGGCGGCGCTGGAATCGGCATGGGGCACCTCGCGCTTTGCGCGCCAGGGCAACAGCTATTTCGGCCAGTGGTGTTTCCGCGCCGGTTGCGGCATGGTTCCGGGCAGCCGCGCGGCGGGAGCCCTGCACGAGGTCGCTCGCTTCGAGACGGTACCCGAAGCGATCCGCAGTTATCTGCTGAATGTGAATTCGGGGCGCGCCTATGCTCGATTGCGTGACATCCGGCACGAGTTCCGGCGTTCGGGACGTGCTCCCGAAGCAATGGCGTTGGCGGATGGCCTGCAAGCCTATTCGCAACGAGGGGAGTCCTACGTGCGGGAGTTGCGGGCCATGTTGCGCCAGAATCGCGAATTGATTCGGTCCGTACAGAAGGACCGACAGGTCGTGGCGGCGAGCGGATAGGTGAACGATGAATTTGACTCGTACCGAGTTGCGCCTCCTGGCGACCGAGCGCATTCTCATCCTGGACGGCGCGATGGGAACGATGATCCAGTCCTACGAACTGGATGAAGCCGATTTCCGCGGTGAACGGCTGGCGGACCACCCGCGCGACCTGAAGGGCAACAATGACCTGCTTTGCCTGACCCGGCCGGAGGTGATCTCGGAGATCCACCGGGAGTACCTGGCCGCCGGTGCTGACATCATCACCACCAATACGTTCAACGGAACCTCGATCGCGCAGCGGGACTATGGTACCACCGATCTCGTGCGCGAAATCAACCTCGCGGCGGCTCGTCTTGCGCGCGAAGCAGCCGCCGAATTTACGGCCGCCGATCCTGCGCGCCCCCGCTACGTTGCCGGTTCGCTGGCGCCGACCAATCGAACCTGTTCGATTTCGCCCGATGTGAACGATCCAGGTCTGCGCAACATCACCTATCGCGAACTGGTCGATGCCTACACGGAGGAAGCCGAGGCTCTGCTGGACGGAGGTGTGGACCTCCTGATGATCGAGACGGTCTTCGATCCGTTGAATGCCAAAGCCGCCGTTTTTGCGGTTCGCGACCTGTTGGCCCGCAGGGGGCTACAGGAACTGCCGGTCTGGATTTCCGGTACGATCACCGATCGGAGCGGGCGGACGCTGACCGGACAGACGCCCGAAGCGTTCTGGATTTCGCTGCAGCATGCGGATGCCGCCGTTTTCGGACTGAATTGCGCGCTGGGCGCGGAGGCGTTGCGGCCCTTCATCACCGAGATCGCCGGATGCGCCGATACTCTCGTGTCCGTGCATCCGAATGCGGGGTTGCCCAACGAAATGGGCGGCTACGACGAGACCCCGGGGCAGATGGCCGCCGTGCTCGGCGAGTTCGCCTCTGCCGGGCTGGTGAATATCGTCGGCGGATGCTGCGGCACGACGCCCGAGTTCATTCGCGCTTTCTCCGAGGCCGTTCATGGCCTTCCTCCGCGCCAGATCCCGCCGCGGCGAAAAGGAACCTTTCTGGCCGGGCTGGAGCCGGTGAAGATCGACAGCGACTCCCTCTTCGTGAACGTGGGCGAGCGAACCAATGTGGCCGGCAGTCGAAAATTCGCTCGTCTGATCCGCGACAATCAGTGGGAAGAGGCGCTGGAGGTGGCACGCCAACAGGTCCGTGGTGGCGCCCAGATCATCGATGTGAACATGGACGATGCACTGCTCGACGCTCCCCGGTGCATGGCCACATTCCTGAACGTGGTCGCCGGCGATCCCGAGATCGCCCGTGTGCCGGTGATGATCGACTCGAGCGATTGGGAGGTGCTGGAAGCCGGGCTCGAGCGCATCCAGGGGAAAGGCATCGTCAACTCGCTCAGCCTCAAGGACGGTGAGGACGAGTTCCGTCGTCGTGCCCGCTGCGTGATGCGCTATGGCGCCGCGGCGGTGGTAATGGCCTTCGACGAGCAGGGGCAGGCCGATTCGCTGGAACGGAGACTGGATATCTGTCACCGCGCCTGGCGGATCCTCGCCGAGGAGGGTTTCCCGCCGACCGATGTCATTTTCGATCCGAATGTCTACGCCGTGGCCACGGGCATCTCGGATCACGATCGCTACGCGGTCGATTTTATCGAGGCTTGCCGACGTTTGAAGCAGGATTGCCGCGGCGCGCTGATCAGCGGCGGAATTTCGAATCTCTCTTTCAGCTTCCGTGGCAACAACACGGTACGCGAGGCGATGCACTCGGTTTTTCTGTACCACGCGATCGGCGCCGGTCTGGACATGGGCATCGTCAATGCCGGACAGCTGGCCGTGTACGAGGAAATCGAGCCCGGACTGCTGAAGGCCGTCGAGGATGTGGTGCTGGGACGAGGCGCCGGTGCGACGGAACGATTGACCGAGATCGCCCAGGGTTTGGCCGGTCGACCGAGCGCCTCGACCGAGAACCTGTCGTGGCGTGAGCGTCCGGTCGGCGAGCGGATTTCGCACGCGCTATTGACCGGCGAAGCCCGGTTCGTGCAGGACGACGCGCTGGAGGCGCTGGAGGAAAAGGGATCGGCCCTGGAGGTCATCGAGGGTCCGCTGATGGATGGAATGAACCAGGTCGGTGAGCTCTTCGGCGCGGGCAAGATGTTTCTGCCGCAGGTCATCCGCTCGGCGCGGGTGATGAAACGCGCGGTGGCGGTACTTGAGCCGCATCTGGCGGCGGCCGCCGAAGAAACCCGCGCTTCGGCCGGCCGCATCGTGATGGCCACGGTCAAGGGCGATGTGCATGACATCGGCAAGAACATCGTGGGGGTGGTCCTCGGCTGCAACGGTTACGAGGTGATCGACCTGGGTGTGATGGTGCCGGCCGAGAGGATCATCGCCGCAGCGCGGGAGCACGACGCCGACGCGGTGGGGCTCAGCGGCTTGATCACTCCATCGTTGCACGAGATGGTCCATGTCGCCGAGGAGTTGACGCGGGCGGGTCTGGAGATGCCCTTGCTGATCGGCGGCGCGACCACGAGTCAACTGCATACGGCGCTGAAGATCGCACCGGCCTATGGTCCGGGCGTCTTCCACGTCCCGGATGCCTCGCGGGCGGCGGGCAAGCTGAGCAAGCTGCTGCAGCCCGGGGGGCGGGAACGCGAGGCGGCCGCGGTCGAGATTCAGTACGAGCGTTTGCGCGAGGTGCGCGCCGGAGGCCGGAAACAGCGGCCGCTGCTGACCTGGCCCGAGGCGCAGGCGAATCGATTGCAGCTGGATTGGGCGGACTACCTGCCGCCGACGCCGGCGCAGCCCGGACTACAGTTGTTCGAGGAACTGGATCTGCAGCAGCTACGGCGGTACATCGATTGGACGCCCTTCCTGCACACGTGGAAACTGCCGGGCGTGTATCCGGCGGTCCTCGCGGACCCGCAAGCCGGTCCCGAGGCCCGGCGACTGCTGGATGCCGCGGACGAGATGTTGGAGGCGCTGATTTCCGGTCGAGAGATCCGGGGCAGCGCGGCTCTGGGAATCTTCCCGGCGCAGGCCGACGGTGACGACCTGGTGCTTACCCCCGGCAAAGGCGGATCCTTGCGCATTCCGTTCCTGCGCCAGCAACGGCGCAGTTCCGGCTCAAGCCCGAACCGATCACTGGTCGACTACGTGGCGCCGACCTCGTCCGGGCTGGCGGATTGGACCGGAGCGTTTGTCGTCACGGCCGGGTTGGGCGCCGACGCCGCCGCACGCCGCCGCAGGGACCAGGGCGATGACTTTTCGGCCATCCTGATCCAG
>JANTGJ010000212.1 GCA_024762975.1 Candidatus Krumholzibacteriia bacterium | reverse complement strand
GTAGGAGGCGAACCAGCACCCAGACATCGCCTTCGATCTCGCTTGTAGCAGCCACCCAACTCGAATTCGGCAGGGCGATGCGGGTAGTGGCCGGCCGTGCGGTCCCGGTAGCGTATTCGGTGATTGCTTGACGCAGCCAATGATCGGGCCTGCCGGTGGCCTCGGTCCATTCGCCGTCGTGCATCCGTACCAGAAGGTCGCCCGCCGACGGGGGCGAAGGCAATTTCCCCGTACCGAGTGCCGCCGGCAACTCGGCCAACGCCGTGGAAACCTCAATCTGTCTGCGCTGCAACTCGCTGCGCGCCAACTGTAGCGAGCTTTCGAGCGCCTCGCCCAGCCCGGGGCTATCGAGGAACTCGAGGTGTCGCTGGCTGAGTTGCCAGTGGACAGCCAGCAACGTGATCGCCGGAACCAGCGACAGCAGCAGAAAGAGCAGGAACAAGCGTCGTTGCAAGGGAACTCCGGTCCGATTCGTTGAACGCGTAATTTCTGAAACGGCTTGGAATCGATTGTGATCGACCCGAAGGCCGGAGTCAACCGACCGCCGAGATCGGACAACCCGTTTTCCAGACGGAAGTTGGAGACGAAAAGATGCATCCATTCGTGGTTTGGCCGCCGGGGATGTGGTAAAATCACTTGATCTATTGAATTTGCAGATTGAGCAATCAGGGGAATTCTGTGAATCGTATCTTGATCGCTACCTTCCTGCTGCAGGCGGTCGTCTGTTCGTTGCCCGGTTTCGCCTCCGATGAAGCTGAGCATGCGGTTTACTCTCCGGAAGTCGCACGGATGTCGTCGCTCATCGACGCTTCGAAGTACACCGAAGTGCTCGAGCAGGGCCCGCCGCTGCTCGAAAGGTTGCGCAGGACGAATCCGGAAGGCAGCGTAGACGAAGCCAAGGTTCTCGATTTCCTGGTGAATGCCAGCTACCGCAGCCGTCAGGTCATGAATCCCGAGGCCGTGGAGTGGGCCCAACGGGCCATCGCGTTGAAGGAAAGGCTGTTGGGGCCGGGCTCTCCGGAGTTGGCGAATAGTCTGATGCATCTGGGCAATCTCTACACGAACCGTTACGAGGGTGAGAGTGCGATCCCCGTGTACGATCGGGCGATTTCCATCCTCGAAGCAGCCGGCCCGGAACACGATCAGCATCGTGCGGTTTTGCTTTCGAGTTTGGGCGTTGCGTACCGCAAGACGGCGAACAATCCCGAGGCGATGAAGCGTTTCGAGCAGGCTCGGAAGATTCAGGAAAGAGTGCTGGGCCCGAATCATCCGGATCTGGCCTCGACCCTGAACAATCAGGCGACCGTCCTGTCCGAGTGGGGCGATTACACGGCAGCGGCAAATCTGCACCGCCGGGCGCTCGCGATCCGCGAGGCGAACTTCGGACCGGATCACGAGTGGGTGGGCGAGTCGGCGAACAACCTGGCCAATCAGTTGGGATACCTGGGGTTGTACAATGAAGCGCTCGAATTTCAGGAACGAGCGGTTCGAATTTTCGCCAAACAGCTGGGATTGGATCACCCCCGCTATTGGTTTGCCCGGATGAACCTGGGCATCAACTACCAGGAAATGGGCTCGTACGCCGACGCCGATCGAATTTTGCGCGAGGTGATCGAGGGATTGACCCGGATCTATGGGGCGACTCATCCGCAACTCTGCTTCGTGCTGGATTCGTTGGCCCAGAATGAACACACCCAGGGGCGGGAAAAATCGGCGCTGGATCTGTATACCCGCTCGCTCGATATCGGGGAGGCGGCGTATGGCAAAGGTGCCTACGAGATCGCCGATACGATCGGCCAGCTGGGGAAGGTTCTGGTCAGTCTCGGCCGTTTGGATGAGGCCATTGAGAAATTGCAACGGAGTCTGGCGATCTACCGCGAGAACGCGGGGGGCGAGAATGCTTTGCTGTGTTCTCAATTGAACGAGCTCGCGAAGGTCGAACTCCTGCAGGGCGATTTCCAGCGGGCTTTCGAGGTAGCAGCCCATTCCCGCGACCTGTGCGTGCGGGACCTGGGCGTAGATCACCCGTTGCATGCCGAGGCCCTGCGGCTGCTGGCGCGCGCTGACCGCGGCCGGGGACTTCGTGAGCCGGCCCTGGATGCGGCCCTGCAAGCCGAGGGGATCAGTCGACGGCATCTGATTCGCACCATGGCGGTGCTCTCGGAGCAGCGCGCGTTGAACTATGCCGAATCCCGTGTCGAGGGTCTGGACATCGCTCTCTCTCTCCTGCACGACCATGAAACCGGGCCGCGGGTCGAGCGCGTCTGGGATGCCGTCATCCGCTCGCGCGCCAGCGTGCTGGATCAGTTCGCCGAACGCAATCGACTCCTGAGCGGGGAGTCCGACCCGGCGACGGCGGCGCTGCAGGACACCTCTCGGGTGCTGCGCGAACGTCTGGCCAACCTGACGCTGCGCGGGCCCGGCTGGGAAGAGCTCGATGTCTATCGTGACCTGTTGGAGGACCTGGATACACAAATCAAGGACACCGAGCGCCGGATCTCGATGCACGCAGCCTCTGATCACGCGGGGGAGGCGCGAAGTCGGTCGGGATACGCCGAGACGGCTGCCTCGTTGCCGGACGGTTCCGTACTGGTTGCATATCTGCGCGGTGCCGACGAATCCGGAACCGAGGTCTATCGGGCATTCCTGCTTTCCGGGGTCGATCAGGAACCCCACTACATCGAACTCGGGTCCGCATCGACGATCGACGAAGCCGTTGCCGCCTGGCGTGAGCAGATCGCGTTCGGCGTGCGGGTTGTCAAGGATACCCGCGGCTTTGTCCAGGTGCCGCGGGACGAGCGCGAACTTCGCGAATCCTATACTGCGGCGGGGGATCGATTGCGCCGTCTGGTTTGGGATCCCGTTGCAACTCTCTGGAACGATCCCGAAACCGTTTTCCTGGTCTGTGACGGCAGTTTGCACCTGGTCAGTTTTGCGTCGTTGCCGGTCGATGATGAGAGGTATCTCCTCGACGAGGATCCGGTGTTGCACACTCTGACGACCGAAAGATCCCTGGTTCCGTACGCGGCCGAGTCGAGGCCCTCCACCCGCCTCCTGGCAGTCGGCGGGGCCGACTATGGAGAGGGCTCGAGTGTGGCGACCACGCGCTCGTTCGAGTTCTCCAGCCTTCCGCACAGTGAAATCGAGGTCGAGCAGGTCCGAAGAATCTGGGAAGAAAATGAGGGTCGTGCGGAAATCCTGACCGGTGCGGGGGCAACCGAAAAGGCGCTCAAGGGCCGGTTGGCCGGAGTCAGTGTGCTGCACCTGGCAACCCATGGGTTCTTCCTGCCTTCCGCCCCGGGCAACCCACTGACGCGATCCGGGCTGGCACTGGCCGGAGCCAATCAATGGCAGGAAAGCACCGGTGGCGGGAACGACGGAATCCTCACCGCGCAGGAGGTTTCGGCGCTGGATCTTCAAGGGATGCAGTGGGCCGTTCTTTCGGCTTGCGATACAGGTATCGGCGAGTTGAGCGACAGCGGCGAAGGCGTATTCGGATTGCGGCGAGCGTTCACTCTTGCCGGTGCGCGGACTGTGATTTCCAGCTTGTGGCCGGTCAATGACGAAGCGGCCAGCCAATGGATGAAGGAGTTGTATCTTCAACATTGGCGCCGCGGCGTAACCACTGCGGAAGCCGTGCGAGCCGCATCGCGCAAGGTACTGGACGAGCGACGCTCCCATGGAAAAAGTGACCACCCCTACTACTGGGCGGGATTTCTGGCTACGGGGCAGTGGCGGTGATGGGCGCGATCCATCCGTTCCCGGCATCGGGCCGCGGGTCGGTCGACCCGCAAGAGGCTGCGCTCGTCGCCGGTCTGCAGGCACGTGACCCGGCCCATATCGAGGACTTCCTGCGCCGCACCCATCGCAGTGTGTACGCGATGGCGGCCCGCCTGACCCACGATTCCGACCGGCGCCACGATTGGAGCCAGGACGCCCTGCTGCGCATCCTGGATGAGATGGCCCGGGGCCACTTCGTCTACCGTCACGCCGGTTGCTTCTGGTCCTGGTTCCGCACGCGAGTCCACTTCCTGCTACTCAACTCGTATCGCCGGAGCAAAGTGCACGACCAGCGTTGGACGACCGGCGAAGTGGGCGAAGAGCTGGTGGACAAGATGCCGCTGGGGGGCGAGATCGATCCGCTGCGCGCGCTCGAGGCCGTCGACGCGAGGCGCATCATTGAAGAGTGTCTGGACGAGTTGGCCAGCGAGGATCATCGCCGGGCACTGTATCTGGTACTCTTCCAGGAGCAGCAGTACCAGGACATTGCAGGGATGCTGGGTGCAACGCTCAATACGGTGCGTTCGTGGATCCGTCGCGCGCGGATTTCGATGCGTCAATGCGTTGCCGCCAAATACGAAACCGGAA
>JANTGJ010000211.1 GCA_024762975.1 Candidatus Krumholzibacteriia bacterium | reverse complement strand
TGGCCTACCTGGCACAGCTGAAAGGGATTTCCCGCGGCGAAAGTCTGCGCCGGGCCGATGCCTGGATCGAGCGTCTGGGCCTGGGCGAGTGGGGCGAACGCAAGATCGATACGCTCAGCAAGGGGATGCAGCAAAAGATCCAGTTCGCAGCCGTGTTCATCTTCGATCCGGCTCTCGTGATCCTCGATGAGGTATTCAGTGGTCTGGATCCCCTGAACATCGAACTGCTGCGGGAGATGATTCTCGAGCAACGCGAAAAAGGGACGACGATCATCTTCTCGACGCACATGCTCTCCGAGGCCGAAAAGATCTGCGACTCGATCTGCCTGATCGAAGGTGGCGAGGTGATCATGGACGGAACCCTGGACGAGGTGCGCGCCGGTTTCCCGCTGCGCACGGTGAGCGTTGCCTGGGAGAACGGTCAGACGCCGCCGCAGGATCTGCCCGGCGTTCGCCGCGTCGAAGCCGAGTCCGGGACCTGGCGTTTGCTGCTCGAGAGCGGAGCGGATTCGCAGGCCCTGTTGCAGAAATTGGCTGAAATCGGTCCGCTCACGCTGTTCTCTGCCAATCGGCCCAGCCTGAGCGAGATCTTCATCGAGGCCGTGGAACGCAGCCGGTCGGAGGTGCGGTCATGAACAAGGTCCTGACCATCATCCGCAAGGAGTACCTTGAGCGCGTCCGCTCGAAGAGTTTCCTGATCGGTACCCTGCTCGGCCCTGCGCTGATGTCGCTGTTCATCGTGCTGCCCATGCTGCTGGCCGAGACCGGCACCGACGATCAGCGCACGATCGGCGTGATCGACCTGGACGGGTCGCAATTCGAGAAGTTGAACGAGATTCTGGTCGACCGTGGTGACGATCCGGTCAACCTGCTTCTGATCAATAGCGAAGGAAGGTCGCCCGAGGTTTGCGTGGACGAGATGAAGAACATGATCCTGAACGAGTCCATCCACAGCGGTATGGTCATTCCGAAGGATTTCGTCGAGAGCCGGAAACTGACCTTCTACAACAAGTCCGTCAGCTCGCTGGTGACGCTGGACAGTTCCCTGCGGCCGGCGATGAACCGTCTGCTGCGCGAGGAGCGATTCGCGCTGAAGCAGGTACCCGATTCGTTGTACACGTATCTGGCTGCGCGCACGGACTGGACCGCGATTTCGGTCGACGCTTCCGGCGCCGAGGAGAAACAGGACGAGACCGTCTCGTTCGCGATGGCGTTCGTTTTGATCATGATCATCTACATCATGGTCATCATGTATGGCTCGCACACGCTGACGGCGGTGATCGAGGAAAAAAGCAGTCGTATGGCCGAGGTCATGCTGGCCAGCGTTTCTCCCGGCAACCTGATGCTCGGCAAGGTGTTGGGCATCGGCATGGCCGGATTGACACAGTTCGGCATCTGGGCCGTCGCCTTTTTCTTCCTGTCGCAGCAGGGGGTCAGTGTCGGTGAATTCACCCTGGATGTGGGCTTCCTGACCCCGATGATCCTGTCGTCGTTCGTGCTGTTTTTCCTCCTCGGGTTTTTCTTGTACGCGACGTTGTACGCCGGTATCGGCGCGATGTGCAACACGGTGCAGGATAGCCAGCAATTCCACACTCCGGTTGCCATGGGCATGGTGTTGCCGATGCTGCTGCTGAGCCTGATCCTGCGCGCACCCGACTCGACGTTGTCGGTCGTGCTTTCCCTGGTGCCGCTGTTTTCGCCGGTACTGATGTTCATGCGGGTCTGCGTCGAGACGCCACCGCTTTGGCAGATCGGACTGTCGTGGGCGCTGATGATCTTTTCGATCTGGCTGGCTTCGCGCATGGCCGGAAAACTGTTCCGCATGGGCATTCTGATGTATGGTGCCTCGCCGACCTGGGGCACTCTGATCAAGGTACTTCGCAGCTGACGGTTTGAGGCGATACAGAGCGAAGGCCCGGACGGATCGATTCCGCCGGGCCTTTGCTTTCGCAGCCGGAACCTTGGTTACCGGGGCGTGAGTTCCAACGAGAACCGGTCGCCGACCTGCAACCGGTCGACGACTTCCATACCCTGGGTGACCTTGCCGAATACGGTGTAGCGGGCGTTCAAGTGCGGTTGCTCGGAGAGCGTGACGAAGAACTGGCTGCCGCCGGTGTCCTTGCCCGAGTGCGCGATGCCCACGACGCCGCGTTGGAACGGAATTTCGCTCCACTCGCTGCGGATCGTATATCCCGGTCCGCCCCAGCCGTCACCTCTTGGACAGCCGCCCTGTACTACGAAGTCGGGCACGACACGATGGAAGTCCAGGTTCTCGTAATATCCCCGGGCGATCAGATCGAGAAAGACGGCGCAGGTGTTCGGGGCGCGCTCGGCGTCGAGACGGATCGTGAACGTACCTCGGTCGGTGCGGCAGCTCACCTCGTTCGAGCGCCCCGGCAGGGCCACGGGCGGCTGCAGCGAGCTGCGCCGGAAAGGCGGCAGTGTCGCCTGCAGGCTCGCTTTGCTCGGGATCAGGTTTCCGGGCAGTGTCCCGGAAGCCTCCGCGGCGTCGCGTGCGGCCCAGCGAACGCGGATGTCGGGCGAGTCGAAGGCCTCACGCAGGATCTCCCTCGCACGCGAGTTCAGGCTGTCGCTTGGCGACCAAGCGCTCCCGTCGAGCGTGTCGGCATCCAGCATTTGCCGCATACTGCCCAGGATCGCAAGTTGCACGTCACGATCTTCCAGGTCGTCGGGTCGGTCCCAACCTCGGCACAGGGCGCCGAGGGAGCGGTCGCCGGGAAAGTCGCCCAGCAGGGAAGCGGCCGTTGCAGCAACGACAAAGTCCTGATCCCAGGTACCCGTACCGATCCTGTCCAGGATCGTTGCGCGCAGTTCCGCGGTGCTCGCGATGGGGCTCGATTCTTCGCGCTGCAGAACTGCTGCCAGGCCGGTCAGGGCCGCGACTCGGACGACGGAGGGTTGCCGGGGCGCGGCATTGCTCATCAATGGAGCCACCGGCTGCGGGTGGACCAGGCTGAGGGCATTCAGCAGGGCGGCGTGCAACCGCGGATCGTCTTCCTCCTGCAACCGGTCCAAGAGGTCGTCGCCCGCTCCGGATCCCCGAAGTTGCGCCCAGGCGCCTATGGCGGCACGACGGACCATCAGGGATTCATCCGACAGTTGGGTCTGCGCTGCCCGGGCCATCCGGATCCGCCAGACGGGAAGCAGGCTTTCCTGGGTCGCGGCTTCCGGGGGCAACTCCCGTTCGGCAACCCAGTTTCTCATTGCGTTCAGGGCGGTTTCGGCGACGAACGCGTCATCGTCGCCGGCACCCTGGATCAACAGGGCCGCGACCTCGTCGGCCCGCCGGTCGATCTCGTGGTCCGGAAACAATTCCATCGCCGGTGCCAGCGTACCGAGCGAGCGCAGCGCCGCGATGCGCACCCTCGACAGCTCGCGTCCCCGAAAGCGATTCTGGCTGTCGAAAGAGTCCAACAGTTTCCGCAGGGAATCGACGCCACCGATCCGGCCCAGGGCACGGCAGGCGTGGACTGCGACCTGATCGTTCGCATCGTCCAGCTGAGCGGCCACGTCCGGCCCCAGATCGGCAGGTGCGAAGCGCTCGACACACCTGAGGACGCGCCAGCGCACATCCGCTTCCGGGCGAGCCAGGCTCGCCCGGATCGCCTGATCCAGCTGGGTCGAGTCGACGCGTGCTGCCTGGTTGCGCAGACCATCCCATGCCAGTGCTGCTTCGGCTGCACTCTCGGCTTCGGCGGCCGTCAGTAGGGCCGCACCAGAATTCTCCAGTCTCCCCAAAGCGCGCAGTGCGTCCATGCGCAACGCGGGGCGTGGACCGGCTGCCATCTGTTCGAGCGGCTCGACCGCACGCTCATCGCCCAGCAACCCCAGACTGAATGCAGCCTGTCCGCGGATCGTATCGCTCGGATCATCCAATAGCTCGATCAATTCAGGCAGGATATCGGTGCGACCGATCAGCCCTGCGGTGCGGGCGGCAGCCAGACGCAATCTTGCGTCCGGGCCTGTCAGCAGGCTGCGCAACGAATCGGCAGGAGCCAGACGTTGGTCTTCCCAGCGAGCCAGCGCCCGGCGGGACTCGGCCCGCAGGGCCTCGTTCCGTGAGCAGCCGGGCAGGCAAGCCCACGACAGGGCGATGAAGGCGGCGGCGCATAGTGCGGCGCGGTAGCGATTCAGCGAGGGTATCGGCATCGGGTCACTCCGGGCTGGGGTCGGGGCACGGCGAACCCAGAAAGCCTACCACTATGGATGGGCCCGGCCAATCCCGTTCGTTGTGCCTCTGTAAATGTGTCCGTCGAGAAAGTGTGGTCTGCGTAGACTTCCATGCCCCGCTGTAGATCCGATATCAGGACGTCCGTGCACACAAAGCCCGCGTCGGAACCGCCGACCTCCAGTATTCGCTCCATCGGGCCGGTAGCCGGACAAGACTCCGGAACAGGCGCCGACTCAACACCTCCTCGGGTTTCAGTTTCCGGTTCAGCATCCCACGCGCCATCGCAGGCGTAGGGCTCCCTCGAACC
>JANTGJ010000210.1 GCA_024762975.1 Candidatus Krumholzibacteriia bacterium | reverse complement strand
TAGCTGCCCACATCCGTTTTCGCGGCCAGCTTGATCCAGGTCACGCCGCCGTCGTCCGAGCGGAAAAGTCCGTCGCCGTAGAACGAGTCGCCGGAGAAATGTTGCTCGCCGGTACCGTAGTAGATGACATCCGAGTTGTTCGGATGGAACGCCAACGCGCCGCTGGCCAGCGACGAGAGGAAGTCACTCATCGGTGTCCAGTTCACGCCCGCGTCCGTGGACTTCCACACACCGCCCTGCGCACCGGCACAGTACACGATGTCCGGATCGTTCGGATCGACGATGATGGCGCTGACCCGGCCGCTGGCATCGTCATTGCCGGACCAGTACTCATCCACGATGGGCCGCGGTCCGACCGTATGCCAATCCACGCCGCCGGCTGCCTTGGCCTTCTCGGCGTGCGGTGTGAAGCGCTGCGCGACGCGGGCCTGGTCGGGGCTCTGGGCGGCACGCCGGGCGTACTCTCCATCGGTGATGCGTTCGTAGCCCTGTTCTTCACCCTCGTCGGGTTTGTCGCCCTGGTACATGCCGGGTTGCGGAACGTCCAGAACCGGGTTGCCGGCTTCCTCGGTCCCGAGGAACTCGGAGAAGCCGAAACCGATCGCGACGAGAGCCAAGGCCAGGATCGAAGGTAGAATCCAGCGCTGCTTCGAGGTGTTTGTGCGCGGCGTCGGTTTCATGATCGGGGTCTCGTTTCATGATGGTGAATGGAAGCTCATTCGAGTCCAGAATACTCAACCGTGAGAGTACGCGATGGAAGGGAGCGCATCAAGTGTCAAAAAGGAAGACACTATTGATACGCGTGTGATTGAGGATTGTGTCGGGCACTCGCCTAGGATCGCGGACCGTCTCGCCTCGTTCGATCGGGCGGCCTGGGCGGCGAGCCCACGGTGGAGGTGTTGAAGCCGTTGTCGAGGCCGCGCGGGGGCAGATTGAATTCGTGAGTCGCCGAGGAGCGGTTCTTGCCCTTCACCTGCCAGCGCTGATCGGGGCCCCAGTCGTTGGTGCCGGGCAGTTTCGACCGGCTGTGGATTCTCAGCGTCCGTCGCTTCAGATTCAGTTCGATCAATTCGTATGCGTTCTTCGTGCCTTCGCGCAACGCCTTGCCGCGGGCCTGCAGGCTACCGGTGGCCAGTACCAGCATCGGTTCGAGCGATTGCAGGCCGATTGTTGCGTTTCCGTGTTCGTGGATGTGACCGTGTAGCCCCACTACCGTATGCAGCGATCGCAGGTGGGATTCGAACCCCTGCGCGGCCGCACCCATGTCGGGCAACGGATGGTGCCAGACCGCAATCGTTTCCAGATCATCCGAATTCGCCGACCGGGCCTTGACCTGTAGCGATTGGTGGACGTTCGCCTCTTCCTTGTGGCAGCCGTCGATTCTCCACGACGTGTTGTATCCCAGGAAACGTAGCCCGAGGTGGGGCAGGGTCAGCCGACTCCACTGCTGGCCGTAGTTCATGGGATACTCGCGACGCAGAAAACGCGCATGCAGGTACTTTGCGAAGTTCTCGAAGCGGAGTTCGTAGTCATCGGCCTCGAGATTCGCCCGGTGGCACGCCTTGCGGTGCGGGCAGTAGGCGTTCTTGCGGGCATCGTCAACCTGTGCCTTCGGCAATCGACACGGGGTCGCATTCCAGTTCACGTCGTGGTTTCCGGGAACAATCACGAAATGCCGTGGTGGGATGTTCAGTTTGTCACGCAAACGCGCAAGGAAATCGAAGCAAGTGCGGTATTCCGCGATGCTCGCCCGGTTGACCAGATCGCCAGAGATCACGACGGCGTCGAATAACTGTCGAGGCATCTCGGCGATGACATCGTTGTACAGGGCGTCAGCGATCTCGACGGCATCCTGATTCGGGCTCAGGTGCAGGTCACTCAGATGCAGTAGTCTCACCGTCTCGGGGCGGTTCCACTGACGATCGTTGAGAAGGTCGATCTGGGCCAACGTGTCTTCGGCGAGACGCTTCAGGGAGTCTATTTCTTCGTTCTCGGACCATTTTGTTCCCTCGAGGACTTGTAGCCCCAAGCCATTCGGACCGGGCAACAGGAGCCGCTCCCGGTCAGGATGGAAAGCAGCGAACACCGAGCGGCGCCCCCCGGGATGGTTGCCCACGGAGCAACCCATACGGGCGACGATCCGGCGACCGTTGCGACCGCTGACCAGCACTTCCCCGATTCGACTCATCGAGACGACATGATCACCCTTCGTGGCGATGGAAACTGCGCCGACAGCGGCGCTGTGGCGTCGGTTGGCCCATTCGTAGCGGTCGTCGACAAGGCTCCATGAGCGGACGGAACCATCTGCGCCGCCGGACAGAAGATACCGGCCGTCGGGAGTCCAAGTCAGACTTTCGACGGCGCCGGTATGGCCCGCGTGGACAGCTGCGACGTCGCATTCGGTGGCATCCCAGATGCGTACGACGCCGTTCGCGCTTCCTGCGGCCAGGTGCCGGCCGTCGCTGGACCATGCCAGACTGCAGATCGCGGACGCCTGCGATCCGAGGACCCGCTTCTCCAGCTTCGGCCCGCTTCCGAAACGACTCAGGGTTACCTCGCCGCATGCCATACCGAATGCGGCGACCCGCCGGTCGTGCGGGTGACAGGCCACGGCGCTGAGATTCGATTCGTCGTTCGAATATCCCTCGCGGATCCGGGAGAGGCGTTCATCGAAAAGGCGGGATACGCCGCCTTCAAGGGCAACCAACAATCCGGAGCCGTCGGCGGTCCAGTCGATGTCGGTGATGATCTCGGTCGGTTCGGTATTCGCCGGAGGGTACAACGACTCTGTCTGCAATGTGTTGCCGTCGAGGATCTGCAACGATCCGTTGCCTAGCAGTACTGCGATCCGTTCGCCGCGGGGCGACCAGCAGGCTTTGCGGACGACACCCGATTCACAAGCGACCGAGCGCCGGCCGGTGATCGGAGCGGTCTCGATGTTGGCGCTGTCTCCAGTGTCGATGAGTTCGACGACTTCGGTCGGCGTCATGCGTTCGAGACGATCGCCGAGCCGATAGCAGGTTCCCGCCGGATTCTCCTCGACGGCGAGCAGTCCGTACCGGAGCAGGTCATTCAAAACACGCTGAACGGACAAGTTCTTCCCGCGGCAGGCCCTGATCAGAGCATCATACGGCACGATGGAGCCTTCCATTACCGTATCCAGGATCAGGTAGCAGGCGGAGACCCGCGGCGAAGATGCGAGGTGTCGCGATTCCTTCAATTGTGCGCGAAACGCCGAACGCAACGCGGCCCGTCGGCGCATGAGTTCGTTGGGCTCCGAGTCCCTGGACAGCGTCCTGAGCGACCCGATCACGAGTCTGGCCCGCTCGATAGCCTGACCCACAAGCTCCTCCATTGCCTGCAGTTCCTGGCCGAGTCGAAGCAGTGGAACGGGGTCCGTCAGATCCGAAAGGAGTTCAGGCTCGATACCGTCCCCATAACCGGAGCGGCGTGCGAAGTAGTCGGCGAGATGAATCACACCCGCGAGATTCCAGGAGTTCCAGTCGTCGATCCGGATTCGCTCCGGATCGTGATGGGAGCGGACGGCCTCCACGACCTCGCGGGGATTTCCGGCGAGCGAGAGGAACTGTGCACCGATCCCGGCATGATCGACGGCTTCGAACAAGGGGCTGGCCAGTATTTGACGTTCCCCCTCGATCGTCGGCAGATGATCCCGATGACACGCCGCGGCGATCTCCCGTACAGCCTTTTCGTTGCTGGACAGGATCAGCAGTTTGCCATAGTCATGGGTCAGACCCGCCAGATATGCCTTCCGTCCGAATTCCACGTTACGGAGTTTTCCCAGGTCCTTCGCAATCTCGGCCACGACCAGGGAGTGCGTGATCAGCCGGTCCGCGCGTGCACGGGCGCCGGATCCGAGGCGATACGCGAGCTGATGCAGAACAAGGAAGCGGACCGCATCGCGGCCCAGTTTGCGAACGGCGTCCTGAATCGTTTCCACGGTGCCGAAGTTTTTTCGCGCAGCGGAGCTCGCTTGCTTCATCAAATTGACCACGATGCCCTGGTCCACGCCGAGGGCTTCGCCGAGCGCCTCGTTGTTTTTTTCCAGATTCTCGTTCAATTTCGCGAGGACTTGGAGAAGCGTCTGCTCGAACGAGTTGCGTGAGAAACCCTGCAGATCGTTGATCGAGTTGATCCGGTAGGTGGTTGCCCCCCCCTCGGCCGTCGAAGGCGTCATCTGGAGAACCGGTTGGCGAGTCAGCTCCGTCACGAGTATCCTCCTCGTACAGGTTCCGGGCGAGGAATCCTATGAAGGAGCTATCGGGTGGGACCACGGCGCACTTTAGTCTTTGTCAGACAATGAGTTGTGCAATTGTGACATTTTCTGATCATTGGGGCGTGTTTGCTGTGCGAAGCGCCGTGTGCGGGGCGCGGAATGGAAAATCGAACGTCTCGCTCACCTCGCCCTCGATATCGGCCGAGTGGTTGAACGGCACCGGCTCTGGTTTGATTGCGGGTCAGAGTCTTCAGATCCTGAAACACGTCACTAGCGCCTGCTGTTTGCCCTCCATCTGGGCCACCCCTACCATGGT
>JANTGJ010000209.1 GCA_024762975.1 Candidatus Krumholzibacteriia bacterium | reverse complement strand
ACTGGCGGCTCAGGGAGACGGCGCGCTGGGTGGAGAACTCGTCGGGTTGTATCACCAGGCTCGCGATGAAGACTGGTCCTGGGCCCGGCTCCAGGCCGCGATCCTGGGCCGCGTTTTTTCCGGACATGATTTGATGATCGTTTCGGGCAATGATCCGAATCTGCACCGGGCGGCAGGGGAGATCTATCAACGGATCCTCAGCGAACGGGGAGCGTTGGCCGACGCCGCCCGTCGCAGGGGTGCCGAACTCATTGCCCGTGGTTGGCATGCGCAAATCTCAGAACGGTCCCTGGCGCGGCCCCTGTTCCGGATGGATCAGGGGCGTCGTGTACCTCTCGACCCCGATCAGGGTTGCATTGAATACTCGTCCCTGCGGCCCGGCGTGCTGTTGCGCAGTCCCGTGCAGGACTGGTTGATCCGACCGGCCGGGGTAGTGGTTGGTCCGGGAGAACTGGCCTATCTTCGACAACTGGATCCCGTCTACACGGCGCTGGGCATCCCTTGTCCGCCGCGGATCCCGCGTCTGACCGGCTGGTTAGCTCCGCCGAGACTGGATCCACGGGCCCTGGCGGACCCCACCCGCGATTCGGGTCCGGATTCCGGGCAGTTGGATGCCTGGGCGGATCGAGCGGCGGACGCCGCGGCAGCGGCAGTACGGCAAGTGCTCGCACGTGAATTGGATGTGGAAAAATCCCGGGCGGTTGATCTGGCTGCCGGGCGGGCACGCAGATTCCGCAAGGGCGTCCGGGCGTTGCTGGAAGCGGAAGCGATTCGCAAGAGCCGGGAGATCGATACGGTCGGTCCGGCCTGGCTCGTTCCGCAGGGAGCCCGCCAGGAACGCAAACTGGGCTCGTACGCTGCGGCGGCCAGGTGGGGTGAGGACCTGATTTCCGTCTTGATCCAAGCCGCGGATTCCCACCTGCAGAGTGGACTGTACGGAGACTGGTCGGAGTACCTGATCGAGGTGGAGTGAAATGGCGAACGACAAAGACTACGGCTGTGATCTGCTGGTGATCTCTCCGCATACGGACGACGCCGAGATCGGCCTGGGCGGGACCCTGGCCGTCCTGGCGGATCGCGGAGCACGAACCTGGGTTGTGGATCTGACCCGTGGCGAACTGGGAACCAATGCGACCCCGGACGAACGCTGGGAGGAGGCGGCCGCCTCCTCACGGGTGCTGGGCCTCGGGGGCCGGGTTCAGCTCGAACTTCCCGACGGATTTATTGATGCCGGCGATCGAGGTCAGATTGAAGCGGTGGTGGCTGTGCTGCGCTCCCTGCGCCCGCGTTGGGTGGTGACCGCTCCGGATCCGGTTCGCCATCCGGACCATCAGGAAACGCCGCGTCTGGTTGCGAAGGCGCGCTTCATGGCTCATCTGGCCAGCCTGCAGACGGCAATGCCGGCGATGAGGGTCTGGGACGGCGGCCAACCGTGGCCCACACAGCAGGCCCCCTGCCGGATCGAAGCGCTTCATGAAGTCTGTCCGTCGGGGGCCGGGCCCTCGATCTATTTTGACATCGGAGAGGGGTTCGAGCGCAAACAGGAGGCGTTGCGCTGTTTTGCTTCCCAGTTTTTTCCGGGAGCGGGCCGGCGCCGGACCGCAATCAACAATGATGATTTCCTGCCGCGTATCGAGCGACGCGCGCGCAATTGGGGACGGCGCGCCGGGTGTCTCTACGCCGAGGCGTTGCGTTCGACGGCGGCTCCGGTCCTGACGGCGATGCCCGGAACGAGGTTCGCCGGATGAAGCTGCCCAAGGTCGGCATCACCTGTTATCCCAACCAAGGGGGCAGCGGGGTCGTGGCCTCGGAACTGGGCCTCCACCTGGCACGCCGGGGCTGCGAGATCCATTTCATCTCCAGCAGCCTGCCGTTTCGGCTGCGCGGTTACGAGGATCAGATCTTCTATCACCAGGTCGACTCACCGAGTTATCCGGTCTTTCTCAACTCTCCGTACACGCTCAGTCTGGCGACCGTGATGAGCGAGGTCGCGTTGCAGTACGGTCTGGATATCCTGCACGTACACTACGCGATTCCCCACGCCGCCAGCGCCTACCTTGCGCGACAGATGCTGGCCGGTCGTCTGGATCTGAAAGTCGTCACGACGCTCCACGGCACGGACATCACCCTGGTGGGGCAGGAACCGTCGTTTCGCCCGATCACCCGGTTCATGATCCAGGAGTCGGATGCCGTGACCGCCGTTTCCGGTTTTCTGCGCGAGGAGACGATTCGATATTTCGATTGCCGTCCTGACATCCAGGTGATCCCGAACTTCGTCGACGCCCGGAATTTCAAGCCCCTCGATCCGGGTGCCAGGAGACGATACGGCCAGCCGGACGAGCGGATACTGATCCACGCTTCGAACTTTCGAAAAGTGAAGAACCCGTCGGCGGTGATCGAGGTCTTTGCCCGGGTCGCGGCTGAAATCCCGAGCCGCCTGTTGTTGGTCGGGGACGGGCCGGAGGCCATCAATGTACGTGCCGATGTGCAGCGGCGGGGCTTGCAGGATCGGGTCGAGTACCTCGGACACGCAAACAACCTCGAGGGGATATTGCCGCACGCGGATCTTCTCCTGTTGCCCTCGGCGCACGAGTCCTTCGGCCTGGTCGCTCTGGAGGCCATGGCTTGCGGTGTGATCCCACTGGCTACCGCACGGGGTGGTGTGGGCGAGTTCGTGCAGGACGGAATCAATGGTTTTCTCCGGGATCCGGACGATCTGGACGGAATGGCCTCCGCAGCGCTGCACGTCCTTCGTGACGAGTCCCTCCGGCAGCACCTGGCCGAAGAGGCCCGTCGCGACGCCGCCGGGGATTTCGGGGTCTCCTGCGTGGTGAAGTCATACCTCGATCTGTACGATGGTCTGGTCCAGTCCAGGAGTGCCTGATTTTCGAGTTAGCCATTTCGGAACGAAGGTTGACACCGCCGCGCGTCCCTTTACAATGGAAACGGGTTCCTGATCTTTGGAGCACCCGAATGGAGAAGGACGATGGCCGAAACGGCCCCGCAGCAATATCGCGTCAAAAGCCTCGCCCGGCGGCACAAGGTCTTTCGGGCTGATGCCTATTTTTTTGTTCTCGAAGCGCTGGACGGCGCCATGCGAGCGCAGGAAATCAGCCACCACATCAGCGGGCAGGAATTGTTGGAGTGGATTCGTGACCTGGGCAATGAGCGCTACGGCGTCATGGCCGGCGATGTATTCAATGCCTGGGGTGTGCGCAGCACGCTCGATTTCGGGCGCATCGTTTTCCACCTGGTACAGGAAGGCCTGTTGCGCAAGCGGGAGCAGGACTCGCTGAGCGATTTCATCGACCAGTTCGATTTTGAGGATGCCTTCGACCTGAAGTTCTTCGAGAGCGAGGGCTAGACCGGGCTCCGCGGAACTAAATTCCGTTTTTTCTGTTTCTGCAACCCGGAACCTCAGGCTATCTTCCCGACTCGGAACACGCTGCCGGGAGCGTGTCCTTGAGTTTTCCGGATCTTTCATCCGGACTCAGTTTGGGGACAAACCCCGGAACGGACCAGGAGGGTCCGGTTGGAGTCGGCGGCGAGGATTCAGGAGGAATCCGCAACCGTATCCCACCGAACGAACCCCGACATACCGGATCGAAGCGTGCGGCGGCGGCACCCGACCCTCGG
This sequence comes from Candidatus Krumholzibacteriia bacterium, assembly GCA_024762975.1. Lineage (GTDB taxonomy): Bacteria > Krumholzibacteriota > Krumholzibacteriia > LZORAL124-64-63 > LZORAL124-64-63 > JANTGJ01. The sequence goes on along the minus strand of JANTGJ010000209.1, from coordinate 930 downwards.
ACTGCGACACCGCAACCAGGGGTCCGCTTGCCGCCTCGCCTCTGCGGAGCGTACCGGCCGCATCGTCGGCCTGGAAATGAGGGAGACCACATGTTCGTGTTAGCTGTGCCTGCCGTATTGGGCCCCGGTGAATTGGTCGGCCTGATCGCCGAAACGACTTTCTTCGGCAAAGGCATCCTGTTGACGCTGCTCGTGCTCTCGATTTTTTCGTGGGCCGTGTTTGCCGACAAGGCGCGCACACTCGCTCGGATTCGCAATGGACATGGACAGTTTTGGCGGCAGTGCGATCGGTGGCTCGATGGAGAGTCGACGCGGCGGGATCTACTGGAGTGGTGCTCTGAGAATACCGATCTTCCCCTCAGCAATGTGATCCTGGAGACCGGCGAGGCCACCGATACCCCGGCGATTCGCCGAGCTGCCGAACGTGCGAGTTACCTGGAGGTCGAGAATCTCGAGAAGTACCTGATTTTGTTGTCCACCGCGGTGACCATCTCGCCCTTTCTGGGCCTGTTGGGTACGGTGTGGGGCATCATGAGCAGCTTCTGGGACATGGCCACCCTGCAGAGCGCGAATCTGACCGTGGTCGCGCCCGGCATCGCCGAAGCGCTGGTGACTACGATCGCCGGTTTGGCCACGGCCATCCCGGCGGTCATCTTCTACAATATGCTGGTTCGGAAAATCGACCTGGTCGTCAACGAGATGGACCGCCTGCGTACGATTCTCGAGGAAGGCGCTGGAGGGGGGCGCGGTACCGAAGAGAAAGCCGCACGGGATGTTGCGCGGCGTCCGGACCGCCATGACCGGGAGCAGATCTGATGTTGCGGCGGGCTTCGTTCCGCAGCATGGCGGAAATCAACATCACCTCCCTGGTCGATGTGACGCTGGTATTGCTGATCGTGTTCATGTTGACGGCGCCGTACATCCAGGGGG
>JANTGJ010000208.1 GCA_024762975.1 Candidatus Krumholzibacteriia bacterium | reverse complement strand
TGAGCATTGCCGCTGTCAAGGCTCTCTATCGGTAAGTGAATCGATAGCGATTTCGATCGCGAAGGCCCGGACGGGAAACCGTCCGGGCCTTTTTTGTGGTATCCGGAGGGCGGGAACGACCTGCCGGATGTGATCAGGTTTACCCCACGATTTGTAAATATATCAACCATTCCCCGCCCTGCACTTGACACGAATCCGCTACACTCGGATACTGATCAAGGCTCTCGCCCGTGCGAAAAAGGGCTTGAAATCGGGTCAAGAAAATGTTGTCCTGACCGAAATGAATGCTTGTCGCTGGATGATGCGCTCGGTATCTTGCTTGCATGTCAATGGGACGCGGCAGGTTGTTCACGGGTTCGCTTGGACCTGAAGGAGCAGAAATCCGTGTGTTCGAAGGTGCCCGTTGCCGCATCCGCTACCCTGAATGGGCCGAAAAGGATTTTCCTAGAAAGGGGAAACAAATGAAAAAGTTGGCTTTCGCACTGTCCGCCCTGGCGGCTTTGACCCTGCTGGCTCCGACCTCCGGAATCGCCCAGGATCCGCCGTTCGGCACCATGGGCATTTACTTTGATACCGATGCCACGGTGTACGAGATGACCTCGGCGGCCTACGCTCAGGTTCCTGCGTACGTCTGTGTCGTTGATCATGGTTTCGACAATCTGTTCGGATACGAATTCGGCTACACGATTGACGGAAATCACACCGTGATCAGTGTCGCCATGCAGGGCAGTGGCCCGATCGACGTGGGCGGCGTTGCCGGAAACCACATCGTCGGCCTGGCGGCTCCGATGGTTGCCGATCCGGTTACCGTGGTTTGCATCCTGACGGTCTTCGTATTGGATGACCAGCCGATCACCTTCACGCTGACCGGCGCCGAGCCCAATTCGGTTGTCGGTTCGGTCACTCCGGCGGTTCTGCTGGCCGGTGACGCGATCAAGCGTTGCGGTACCTCGGGCTGGGATGCCGATGCCGGTATGCCGACGATCTGTGCTGCGATCAACGGCACTGATCCGGTCATTGCGGTGGACCAGACGAGTCTGGATGCCGTCAAGAGTCTGTACCGCTAGTTCGCGCTGCGGTTGGATGATTTGCGGGGGCGCTGCGGCGTCCCCGCTTTTTTCGTGACCGCTCCGGCCGACGGACGAATCCTGCCCCGCCGACCGTTGACCTTCCCGGGGATCTCACGTATAATGTGAAAACAGTCCGTTGGGCCTGTCCTACCCCTGATCGCAGATTCATTCAGAGACTTCAAGGAGACCGTCATGGGTCGTTTGGTCCCGTTGCGCCGCATCCGACGTACTGCACAATTGTTTGTCCGGTCCCGGTGGCTGCTGCCCTGCTTGGCTTTGGGATGGACCGCGGCGGCCCTGGGGGCCGGACCGCAGAGACCGATGGTCCGCAGTGGCTTTCAGGTGGAGTCCAGTACCGCCCAGTCCATACGCCTGTCGGTACGCGTGCCAGGCGCCGAATGGAGCCCGGTTCCGCAGGAGTCGGTTGGTTTGACGCGTTACGACTTGGCGCTGCCCGGATTCACCACCGCCGGCGGCCCCGGTGCTCCTCGCGTGCCCGGACTGTCTTCGTGGATTGTCCTGCCGGCGGGAATGCGGGCCGATTTGAAAGTCGTATCCGAAAGGTGGGCGGATGCCGATGGGCGATTGTTGGCGGTAGACCCGGTGCCGACGGTTTCCGCGGGCAAGGGGGCGGAACCCGGACAGGTGGGCGAGATTACCGTGCTGCCCGGCGAGTTGATTCCCGAGGACGTGGTCGTACCCGCGGGGGCTCGCGCAGCATTCGAATCGTCCCGGCGGCGGGCGCGGCAGCCGGGATTGAAACTGGGGCAGGAGCGCTGGTGGCGTGGGCGGCGAGTTGTTCCGGTCGAGTTGAATGTAGTCCGTCTCGGAGCCGCGGCACAAGTGCAGGCGTTGCTCGAAACGGGAACCTGGGAGATTGTTTTTTCACCCGACAAGTCGGTGGCGCCTCCGAAAGCGGGTCACGCCCGCAAGCGGAGTTCGCGTGGCGACGATCATTTCACGGCCGGGTTCCTGAATCCTGAGATGCTGCGAGGACAACCGACCGAAGCGGCTTTTCGCCTCCCTTCCCCGGTCCCTGCGAAGGGTGCCCATCGCACCAGGTTGGGCAACCTGCTGGCGCCGGAAGTTCGACTCCCGGTTCGTGAATCCAGGATGACAAAGGTCAGTTACGATGTCCTGCGTGCCGAGGGATTGATCCCGGACGGAACCTTTCAGGAAAGTGAGGTCCGTCTGTACCAGCGGCGCTTTCTGCCCCGTTTGACCGAAGACGATCCCGACGCGTTGCCGTATCTGGAATTGGAGGTTCCGATCCACATGGTCGGTGATGGAGGCTCCTTCGGTAGCGGCGATTATTTCGTGTTCTACGGCCTGGAGTTGCGTGACGATACCGAATTTGAAGCCGACGTTGGGCAGGGGCTGGAAACGATACCCGGGGCGGGGGATCCGCAGGGGCTGGACAACGAGTTCAATTGGTACTGGTTGGCCCTCAGCGAGCCGGAAGCCGGCGAAGGTTGGGCCCGCATGGCGACCGAGTCGCTGCCGGCGGCCTCCGGTACGCCCTTGGCCAACTATCGCCGTACGGATCATCACGAGGATCAGGTCTCGTTCCGCCAGAACGTACCCACGGTGTCCGAGGACCGAATCTGGGCCAATCACTATCGTGATTCCGAGGCGACCGTCGGTCTGGGGCCGCTGTGGTCGCCCGACCCCAGCGGTCAGGAGGCCGTGTTGCAGGTGGTCCTTGCCGGCTACAATGCGGGCGTCCGCAGCCTGCGACTGGACCTGGAAATCGACGGCCGCGATTCCGAGATTCTCGAGTACGTGGGGATCAATAGCGATCGGACCCGAACGCAAAGCTATTTTCTGACGGCCGATCGGATTCAGGGTACTGGAGGGCTGGTGCGCATGCGGGAGGCCGCTGCCTCGGGTGCGCGAATGTATGCCTACCTGAATTACGCGGAACTGTCGTACGACGCGCTCTATCACACGGCTTTGGATCGCCTGCAGTTCCACGCCGGCGATACCGAGGGTGCCAGGCCGATCGAGGTGACCGGCTTCTCGAACTCCGACCTGGGGCTGATCGAACTTACGGATCCTCGCCATCCGGTTTTTGTCGCTTTGGCGGCGGCGAATGTCGTGGCCGACGGAAACGACTGGAAGCTCTCCATCGAGCCGGTGCAAACGGCGGAACAGGGACGCCGTACCTTCTATGCTGCGGCTGACTGGAGCACGGACGGGGTGCAGGACTGGATCTTTTTCGAGTCCGAGATCGTCGCCGATTCCTCCGACCCGCGGGTCTACAGCGCCGGGCAGCCGGATGTGATCGTGGTAACACACTCGGAATTCCGCCAACCGCTCGAACGCTGGGTGGAGCATCGCAACCGGCGCTCGCGCGGGGAGTACCGACTGCATGTCGTGAATGTCGAAGACTTGTATGACATGTATTCGGGCGGATTGCGCAGTGCCTGGGCGATCAAACGCTTTACCGAGCACGCCATCGACCAGTGGGGCTCGTGGGCGCTCGTCATTGTCGGAGACGCGAACGAGAATGCGCGCGAACTGCAGGTGCAGGCCGGGGCGCGGGCGTTTTCGAAGGACTGGGTGCCGACGCACTATCACGTTCAGGTCACTTCCGAGGATGAGCCGGAACTGATGGCCACGGACAAGTGGTATGTGACACAGGAGTATGGTGCCGACTACCCCTATGACGATTTCCCGGATGACGTCCGCATGCCCTGGGAAATGTTGCAGGGCCGCCTGCCGTGCAACTCGGCAGCCGAGCTGAACGCGATGATCGATAAGATCATAGCCGTCGAATCACCGCAGGCGAACCAGGAATGGCGCCGGCGGGGGATCTTCATGGCCGATGATGCCTGGTCGAACGGTTACGGCGCGGATGCCTTGTCCCACTTGGTTTATCGCAGCAACGAGTTGGCGTTTACCCGCAGCGAGCGCGATTCACTGGCCACGGCATGGGAGTTCGGTGCCCCGGTCAGCTTGCCCATCGATACCTTGTTCCTGGACAACTACCTGGACCCGTACGGCGACGGGACGACGACCCAACCCCGGGAGCTCGACGCTTTCCGCGGGTACGCGGAAAACGAGGCGACACCGGCATTGCTGTCGGCGCTGAATCGCGGCGGACTGGTGGCCCACTATCAGGGCCACGGCAACGCCTATGTGTTGGCGACGGAGTACTGGCTGGTCGATCGGATCGTTTACGGCCGGCGCGACGTGGGGTCGATCTCGAACGTGGACAAGCCCTGGGTGTTTTTCGGGCTCGGGTGTCACATCTCGGATTGGGCGCAAAACACGGTGATCAGTTCGACTTCGCTGGGCGAGCAGTCGCTGGGCGAAAAATTCCTGGTCAAGGGAAATGCGGGCGCGTCGGCGACGCTGGGCAGTTCCGGCTTCGAGTACATTACCCACAACCGAGTCTATAGCGAGTACATCTTCCGGCGCTGGATGCAGTATCCGCCGGGAGCCGAATTCAGTCCGCATCGCGCGCCGGCGGGACGCAGTCGCTGGATGCTGGG
>JANTGJ010000207.1 GCA_024762975.1 Candidatus Krumholzibacteriia bacterium | reverse complement strand
CGGTGTCGCCCTCGCTGCTGGCGACCTCGACCGAGCCGGTCGGCCCGGTCTGGACATCGCCTTCGGCAGTGAAGCCCGCGGCCAGGGCGATCAGATCGACACGGGCCTCGCCGGCTGCGGCCGAGCTATCGAGAGCCTGAGCGCCCATCCGGGCCAGGCTTTCTTCGGCCTTGGCGTAGTTCGAGTCCGTTGCGACCGCACGCTCGAAGGCTTCGATTGCGTCCTGACGATAGCCGCTGCGTTCGAGGGCGACCCCCAGATTGTTCTGGATGCAGGCCGCTTCGGAGTTCAGTCCGGCGGCGCGGGCCAGGGCGGGCAGGGCCTCGTCGAAGCGTTCCTGCTCGATGTAGACCAGGCCCAGGTTGTTCAACGACCAGGCATCGTCCAGGCGCAGGGCCAATGCCGAGCGATAGGTGGCCACGGCCTCGTCCAGCAGGCCCAGATTGTGCTCGGTGCGCCCCAGGACGCGATAGGCCTCAACGCTTTGCGGATCGATGACCAGGGCGGCCTCGAGCTGCTCACGCGCCTCCTGCGCACGGTCCATCTCCAGCAGCACGCGACCATAGTTGATCCGGCTCTTCAGGTGGTCGGGCTTGATTTCGAGCGCTGCCAGGAACGCCTCCTCGGCACCGTCCAGATCCTCGGCCTTCCAGCTGGACAGACCCAGCATGTAGTGACCCCAGGCGTTGTCCGGATACTCGAGCGTATAGGCGCTGAACATGTCGGCGGCCTCTTCGAAGTCTCCGGCGAAGTAGGCAGCTTCCGATGCGGCGTAGGTCACGACGCGCGGGGGATGTTCGGACAGGGTCTCGCCGACCTGGATGTCGGCGTCGGCAACTTCGGATTCGGCGTCGGGCACGGCGCTCGTGACCGGAACGGTTTCCTCGATTGCGATCGTATCGATCACGGGGGCCTCCAGCGCATTTTCGGCCACGACCTGCGGTTCGACCTTTTCGTCGCCCCCGAACATGCGGGCACCGACGAAGATGGTAACGCCCAGAATCAGAACAAAGAGGACTCCGGCTTCGGCCAGCTTCAACTGGCGCTCGTTCTTGGTGGTGGTGGGTTGCTTTTTCATGATCCACTCCTTGGCTGGGTTGTTCGGTGAAGCTCCGCTTCAATCCGGGGGTTGATGGCTCTCGTGCGGTAGGTTGCAAGCGGGTGACCCTGTGCCAGGAATACCTAAGAATCCTGTAACTTATATGTCTGCAACATGTAATCTGGAATCGTAGGCTGTCTGAATTGTGAAATGTGTCCCCGGGGACACGTGTCCAGCGTGGCCGGCGGCACACGGGCCGCGGATCGTAACTGATCTTCCGAATGTCCGATCTTCGGCCCGGACATTGCTTCGTTTCGCCCTGACCGGAATTTTCGTACCCCCCTCCGGATCAGGAGATCGATCATGATCGCGACGCGACCGCATGTTTCGGTGATCATCGCTGCTTGTAATCAACTGAATTCATTGAAATTGACTTTGGGCTCGCTGGCATTGAACCCACTGGCGGTCGGATCCGAGATCCTGGTGATTTCCACGACCGACGATCCACTCACTGACCAGTTCCTGGCCGCGCAGGACGAAAAGGGGACGATCCGATGGCTCAGCAGGGCATCCGGCGCCTCGCGGACCGAGGCTCGCAATCGGGCTGCCGGTGCTGCGATGGGGAAATACCTGCTGTTCCTGGACCCGGGTATGGTGGCGGGGCCGGGCTGGGCCGATGCGCTGGTTCGCACGTTGGATAACGATCCGTTCGTGGGCGCCACGGCGGGCAAGGTGATTCTTGTCGATGGCAGGATCGATCACGCCGGGCTGGCACTGCTGCGCTGGCGTGAAGGATCCCGGTGCGCGGACGATCGCGTACTGCTGACCGGGCGCAGTCTGCAGGCCGGCAAGCAGGTCGATACGGCCACGGCGGATACGCCACTTCGCGTGCAGGCTCTCGGCGGCGAGGGCATCCTGATCAGGGCCGACGCCTTCGCGCAGGTACGAGGCTTCGATCCGGATATCGGCGGAGTCTTCCGCACGGACAAGGCCGTCGCGGAAGGCGATCCGGCCGGCATCGACCTTTGCTTGCGGATTGCCTGCAAAGGTTGGGATCGCGTCTACCAGCCGGCAAGTCTGTTGACCCGTTTGCGCTCACCCGAGGCGGCATTGGAACAACCCGAACAGCCGGACCCGTCCCTGATTCGCATGGGGGAGGTCTGGGCCGAATCGGTCGAAGCCGATTTCATCGTCGGAGGAACGCAGGGCGTGGCGCCGCAGCCGCAAGCTGTAATCCGCCCCTATATCGAACCCCAGATGGATGCCGATCAGCAGCGCGGAGGAGATTTCGCCTCGATCATTGTCCTGACCCACAATGCGCGCTCCTACACCGAGACGTGCCTGCGCTCGGTGCTCGAACACACGGACGCGCGACATGAACTCATTCTCGTCGACAACGCCAGCGACGACGGGACGGTCGATACCCTGCGTCAGGTGGTGCTGGCCCGACCGGGCACGCGCCTGATCCTGAACGATTCGAATCGCGGCTTCGCCGCCGGGAACAATTGCGGGCTGGCCGTTGCTCGCGGGCGCCACCTGGTGCTGCTCAACAGCGACACCGTCGTGACGGCCGGTTGGCTGGAACGGATGATCGCCGCGGCGGACTCCGAGCCGCGCGCCGGCCTGTTCGGCCCGGTGAGCAATCGCGTCAGCGGCATGCAACAGTTGACCAGCGTGGACTACGATCCGTCAACCCTCGAAGGTCTGGCTCGTTTCGCCGCCGCGTGTGGACGCGAACATGCCGGACGCAAGGAACGCTGCTTGCGATTGACGGGCTTTTGCCTTTTGATCAAAAGGGAATTGATGGCGCGCATCGGTGGCTTGGACGAACGCTACGGGATGGGCAACTACGAGGACAACGACTACTGCCTGAGGGCGCTGCTGGCCGGGTACGAGGGACGCATCGTACGGGATTGCTTCGTGCATCATTTTGGTGGTGCCAGCTTCGAGGCGGCGGGTGTGGACTACGCCACGCAAATCCGCCGTCAGTGGGAAATCTTCCGCTCCAAGTGGTCGATTCCCGCCTCGGTCGCTTTCAATGACCCGTTCGAATTGCAGGATCTGCTGGCGGGCGGATTCGACGCGAGACGCCACTTCGAAGCCCTTCCGCAAGCGAATGCCGAGGTGGTGACGAAACCCCTGGCGATGGAAGCTCGATCTTGAGGCTACACATTTCCGGTCGACCTGCTTCGCGGCGCACGCTCTCCCTGTGCGCCGCCTTGTGGTGTCTGTGGGGTGCGACCTGCGCCGCTGCTGTCGAGAAGTTACCGGTCCCCGAAAGGGCCGCGCGCATTCCCTGGCTGACAGGGCAGGGATGGGACGAGATCCGTGATCGCGCCGGCCGGGATGGGTCTCCGATCCTGATCGATTTCACCGCCACCTGGTGCGCACCCTGCAAACTGCTCGACGCGATGGTGTTCAACGATGGCGAGGTGATCCGCGACCTGGAGGACGTCGTACCCTTCCAGGTCGATATCGATGATACCAGATACGGTGCGCTGAAGGACGCCTTCAACGTGCAGCGTTTGCCCACACTGATCTGGTGTTCGGCCGAGGGGCGCGAGATCGATCGGTTCACCGGTTATCGTTCCGCCGACGCCTTTCTGGCCATCGTCGCGGGCTGGCGCGAGGGTAGTGATACTTTTCTGGCGGCCCGGCAGCGTGCGATCGCTCAGCCGGAGAATCCGGACGTGCTGCTCGATCTGGCTGAGCGCTGGCGCATGCGTTTCGAGGACGATCGGGCCGAGGTCCTGTACCGGCGCCTCTCGAATCTGGGGGAGAGGGCCGATTGTCTGACGCGAGCTCGAGGGATGCTGGGGCTGGCCGATGTGGCCGGGCGTACCGGCCGCAGGGATCTGGGCCGGGATCTCGCGAGGCGCACCGTTGTCCTGCTGGGCGATTGCGCCGATGACCAGGTCGAGGGCCTGCAGCAGGTCGCTCGATGCCAGACGGCGCTGGGGGACACGGTTGGTCTGATGGAAACCTGGCGTACGCTCATGACCCTGGACGATCGTGACATCGCCGCGCTCGAGGGCTTCGCACGAGCAGCACTGCAACAGCGACGCGACCTGGAGGCGGCTTCGAAGGCGGCTTTGCGGGCGGCCGTGCTCAGTGACATGGACCCGCACATCGTCGGAACCCTGGCTGAATGCTACCATCTGCAGGGGCGTTACCGGCGGGCGATCCGTTGGATCAGGAAGTCGATCGAGGCCGCCCCTGACGAGGTCGCCTATCGCGATCTGTTGAAGCAATTCGAGGAGTCCCTGCGACAGGATCCCTACGGCTATCACGGAGTTCACCGCTAGTTATTCACTACTGATTATCTTTAGTGCTTTCGGGGTAGAAACGGGATACAAAAAAAGGACCGGAAGCGTATAACGTTTCCGGTCCAACGGCGTGCCGGTGGGGGATTGGAGGGAGATACCGACAAGCCGCAAAGTTGGGTGAACCATCGAAGTCGATCGTTCTTATAGACAAATGGTAACTGATCAATCCTTTGGAAGCAACAGAAACCTTTGGTAAAACCCGGAAAA
>JANTGJ010000206.1 GCA_024762975.1 Candidatus Krumholzibacteriia bacterium | reverse complement strand
TCTGGACGGACTTCGAGATGCGCTGGTTCTGGGCGATCACCGGTGGGTGTACCGCGATCATTCTGGCAGATCACTTTCTCCATGCGCCGCTGCTCGACGGGGGCGAATCCTTGCTGAAGGATCTGCGCACCGTACTGTTCCAGGTGTCATCCATGATCACCAGTACCGGTTTCGCCACCGAAGATATCGGCAGTCCGTTCTTTCCGGCCGTTGCCAAGCAGATCTTCCTGGTGTTGATGATCGTCGGTGGCTGCGTCGGTTCCACCGCCGGCGGCATCAAGGTCCTGCGCCTGGGGATCCTGGTGCAGATGATGCGGAATCAGGTACACCGGTTGACGACGACGCACCGCACGATCACCCCCGTGATCGTCAGCGGTCAGATCATCCCGGAATTCGAGTTGCAGCGAATCGGCGCCCTGGTGGCCGCCTGGTTGTTGCTGATCACGGTCGGGGCCCTGATTACCGCCTGGTTCAGCGATCTGGACGCGTGGCAATCCCTGTCGGGAATGGCTTCGGCTGTGGGGAACATGGGGCCCTTCTATTTCTCCGTGGCCAAAATGGCCTCACTGCACTGGTTCATCAAAGTGGTCTATATCATTGGCATGCTCGCCGGCAGGCTCGAAATCCTGCCCCTGATCGTGCTGCTTTCCCGCCGAACCTGGCGTTCGGCATAGAGCGACTGGAGAATCCCATGTATATCCTCATCGGCGGTGGTGGCGTTGTCGGCACGGTAATGGCCAAGGCTCTTTGTGATCGGAAGCACAACGTCGTAGTCGTGGATCCGAACCCCGAGACTTGCGCCATTCTCTATGCCGAAACCGGCGCTGTGACGGTCAACGGCAGCGCGACCGATATCCGGACCCTGCAGGAAGCGGGAGCGGAAAAGGCTGATGTGGCCATCGCCTGCATGCACCGTGACCCCGACAACATGAGCTTTTCCCTGCTGGCGCGTAGCCTGGGTGTGCCACACATCGTCGCCAAGATGCGTGATCCCCACTACCGCGTGGCCTTCGAGGCGGCCGGTGTCAATTTTGTTTGCGACATCATTACCATGCTGATGGACGAAGTGCTGGCCAACCTGGAACAGGTCCAAGAGAAAATGACGGTTTGATCGGTGTCCCGCCCCGCAAAGAGGGGCGGGGCGACCGGAACCTGCCCTGCGTTGCGGCTCGCGATAGCACGCCTTCAGGAATCCGCCGGTTCTTCGAAGAGTACCGCTACCTGAAGAATGCCTTCAACTGATCCCACGACTGCTTTTCGGTCGATACCTGCCCGTCAGCCATCGGGAGATAGTGCACCAACGAATGAACTCCAGGATCGTCCGCACCGTCCAGTATCCAGGCGGCCACTTGAGCTGCATCGGTGGTACCCCAGTAGTTCTCGGTCAGATCCTGGACCACGAGATCGCCGGTGAATCCCTCGACGACTACCGAGTAGTCGCCCTCATTCAGGATATGGCACGCGTGAATGGTAGCCTGAGAGCCGGTGGCGATGCGAATCGTCGCGCCGGTCTGCCCTCCGGCCAGCACGGTACTGGTCGCCTGGAATTCACTACCCACGGTGACCTCGACGACCGAATCGTTCGACTCAAGATAACTGTCCGCTACAATCACGACCGAGTTGCCGAAAGCATCGATACATTTCTCCAGGTCGCCGCTCATCGTGCAGTTCGTCACCTGCACGTTCGCACCGTCCGCCGTCCCGATTCCACTTTGGCAAGTGAACTCGGAAGACGTGACCGAGACAATTGAACCGACAGCGGAGACTCCAACGCCGGTACCGCCGAATTCGCAGTTTTCGAGCACTACCTCTTCCTCGACGTGATACATGGAGATCCCGCTCGAACCACCTTCCCGGGTCGAGAATTTCGTGCCGACTACCTGCAGAAAGCTGTTTCGGAAAACGTTGACACCAATCATGCAGTTGCGGATCTCACATTCCCGGATCACGAGACCGCCTTCTCGCCAATTCAGCGCGTCAAATGCGCCCTCAAGCGTCACTCCACTGATCTCACACTCGAGTCCCCGGGCGCCTCCAACGATCGACGCACCGCCCTGGGGCGCGTAATAGGATGCCGGCCCCAAGTAGGTCTGATGGGATCCCGCGCCGATGATCGTGAGGTCGTTCGCCGTGATCCAGGCGACAGTGGATTTCACTTGCTGCGGGTCCGCATCATCAAAAAACTCGTCATATCTTCCCGGTCCGATTCGAATCGTGTCGCCATCGGCCGCCACTTGAAGAGCGTGCTGCACGATCTCGTGGTCCCCAGTTCCATCTTTCCGCACCACGATCGTCGTCGCCGAGGCATCCAATGCAACGGCCAGCATACACACTGCAATCGCCGAAATCTTCACGCTCCACATTCGCAATGACTGACACATATTCTTCTCCAATCCACTCGCCCGCCCGCGGATTCAAGCCGGCCGGAATATAACAAGAGCCGGCGGTCCCGGGATCGATTCCGGTGCCGTCGGCAGATGGCTAACGTGACCTGATGCAACGTCTTCATTGTACCACATCTGATTCTGTTCGGGCAAGCCCCTCGCAACGGTCATCGGCTTCTGGCCCCGGCAATGCCTCACGGAACGGTCTTGTGAGCAAAGGCCAGGCCCTGGATCCCCACTCGAGCGCTCTGTCAGCGAGTGGGGCGTATCCAGACTGGAACAGGAAGCGCCAGGCGACTCACTGCGAAATGAACTGAACGACCTCTTCCCATCAGAACACTACCTGGGGCAGGCTCGTTGTCTGCGACCACAGGATGGCCAGCTCGCTGACCCGCTTGCGGTTGACCCGCTTGCGGTTGCCTGCGGTTGCCTTGATTGCCGGCTTCCGGTCTGGTACAATGAGCAACCTGCCGCACCGAGGATCCGATTCGGCGCGCCCGGCGGTCTGCACGAGGGCCGCAAGCGGGGCCGCCAGATCGACGGCCCCTTCTACAGTACTTGGGAGAATGATTATGCAACGTGTCTTGCCGGGCGTCTTTCTATGTCTCGGATTGGTATTCTCGACAGCTTTCGGCCAGGACTGCCTGAACTACGAAGGTTTCCCGACCCAGCTGGGCTACGATGTGGTCGCTCCCGGTCCGATCGACGACATGACCTATTCTGGCACGGCCCTGTTCGCCACTTATGGCAGCGAATTGGCCGTTTACGATTTGTCGGACGTGGAGCATCCGTCGCGGATCCTGACGCTCGACCTGGGAGGGGACGCATCGAATCCATGTGCTTCGGGCGATCTGCTGGCCGTCGCGGTCGATGGAGTCGGCGTCAGATTGTTCGATATTTGACCCGGAAACGCGTTGTGTGCCGACGCTCCTTCGGATCAGCTGTTTTGTCCGGCACACCAGGAAAGTGGGCGGAAATCATGGCGATGCGCGAGGAGATGGAGAGGGAAGGGAACTGGTTGTTCCGTTGGCGCAGCTTTCTCCCGCTGTTGATGATTGGGATGGTCGTGGCGGCTCTGCCGAGCATCGACCACTCCTGCCACAGCGAGAGATCTCATTGTGTCTGGGAGGGTGTGAGCCTGTTGATCTGCCTGTTGGGGCTGGCGGTGAGGATCGTTGCGATCGGACACGCCGCGAAATGCACGTCAGGAAGGAACACGAAGAAGCAGGTCGCTGATTGCCTGAATACGACAGGCATCTATTCACTGGTCCGCCATCCCCTGTACCTGGGAAATTATCTGATCTGGATCGGGCTGACGGTTTTCATCCACACCTGGTGGCTGACGTTGATCTGCACTCTGGCGTTTTGGCTCTACTACGAACGCATCATGTTTGCCGAGGAGGAGTTCCTGCGGGGAAAGTTTGGCGATGAATACCTCGAATGGGCGGGAAGAACTCCGGCGTTCCTTCCTGGGGTATCCGGATATCTGAAACCGATCAATCCTTTCTCCGGTCGGGTCGTTGTCAGGCGGGAAGTGGACGGTTTCTACGCGATTGTCGTGGTGGCGACCCTGCTTGAACTGGTCAGTGATCTGACACAGAAGCATCACCTCGAAGTGGATCGTTTCTGGTTGATCCTCTTTCTGGGCGGAACCTTGATTTGGGCAACGATCAAGTTCCTGAAGAAAAGGACCCAGGTGCTGGCCGGGGGATAGTTGATCTCCGACGCCGCCCTTCCCATGGGGAGTTGACATTCAACGGCAATGTACCGATTGTGGGAACCGGAATCCGAATCCATTGGTAGGGTTGCCGTCGTTGACATCACACTGGGGAACCTGGAGTCTGCAGTGATGAGATCCGGTAGGAAGTTTCTAGCGCTTTTGTTGGGCTTGGTCCTCATCGGCCAAACCGTGGCGGTGGACTACCTGCATCATCATCCGTGGACGAGCCCGCGATGCGCCTGTGTCTCGGCCCTGGGCGGATCTTCCTCCGCTCAATTCGTTGCTGCGACGGACGGTTCCGATTCCGCCCACGATCCGATCAATTGTCCCTTCTGCCTCTTCCTGCAAAACTGGCACGGCCGTCCTGCGGCCGGCGCCCTTGCCGCATGCCGCGCACCCGCTGCGGCGGTCTCCCTGGCAGCCGCCACTTCGGCAGCCCACTGCTCTGGCTATCGGCACCACGCCGGGCCGCGCGCACCTCCGATTCTTCCGGTCTGATCCCGAATATTCGAT
>JANTGJ010000205.1 GCA_024762975.1 Candidatus Krumholzibacteriia bacterium | reverse complement strand
ATCGACCGGCTTCGCCGACCGAATACCAGATCGACTGGGCCGGCGGCGATGCGGATCTGCGCGCGGGCTACCGGAAACTGATCGACCTGCGCCGGACCCATCCTGCGCTGTGCACCGAAAACGTCTTTTTCCATTGGCGCGATTCGAACGTGGACAATACGGAATACACCCTGGTCTATTGGCGCGGCGAGAACGAAGACCCGGCCCAGGCGGGGATCGTCGTGGCCGCCAATTTCGATCACGGCGATCATTCGATGACCGTACCCTTCCCCTCGTCGGGCTACTGGCGCCGCTATGACTTTTCCCCGTATTCGGAAACGTTGGAGCTGATCTCGAACGCGGAGAAACTGACTTCCCTGACGGCCTCGACGGCCACCCTCTGGGTCAAGGCAGACGGCAGCACGGGCGTGCCGGTCGAGGATGACTAAGCGCCGGATTCGGCACGGAAATCACTACCCGCTTGCAGGTGGTAGCCGGGCTCCCGCTGTGGTAGTTTTTCCCCGTTACATTTCCGTTCAACACCCAGGATGCGGGGAGACGAATCGTGGCCCGAGTACTGCTCAACCAAGTCAGCAAGACCTACCCCGGGGGCGTCCAGGCTGTCGCCCCCATGGACCTCGAGATCCCGCATGGTGAATTTACCGTGCTGGTCGGTCCATCCGGTTGCGGCAAGTCCACCACACTGCGGATGATTGCCGGGCTCGAGGAGATCACCGAGGGTACGATCGCGATCGGCGACCGCATCGTGAACGACGTCGAACCGCGTGACCGGCAGATTGCCATGGTATTCCAGAACTACGCGCTGTATCCGCACATGAGCGTCGCTGATAACTTGGGATTCGGGCTGAAAATGCGCGGCGTCGCCCAGGACGAGGCGCGGGAAAAAATCGTCGCCGCGGCGAAGATCCTGGGGATCGATGAGCTGCTCGAGCGCAAACCGCGTGCCCTGAGCGGCGGCCAGCGCCAGCGTGTGGCCCTGGGCCGCGCCATCGTGCGCGATCCGGATGTATTTCTGTTCGACGAACCGCTGAGCAATCTGGATGCGAAAATGCGTGTGCAGATGCGCACCGAGATCGCCCGCCTGCATCACCGCCTGGGTGCCACCATGATCTACGTCACCCACGATCAGACCGAGGCCATGACCCTGGGCCAACGGATCGTAGTGATGAAGGACGGCGTGGTGCAACAGGTCGCCCCGCCGCTGGAATTGTACGACCGCCCGGCCAACCGTTTCGTGGGCGGATTCATCGGTTCGCCGGCAATGAATTTCCTGCCGGGACGTCTGGTGCGAGGCGACGGATTGCGCTTCAACCCGCGCAATGGCGGCGGTTCGCTGCCGATGCCCGCAGCCTACGAACCGGACATCGCACTTCTGGACCGGGATCTGATCCTGGGAATCCGCCCGGAACATGTCGAAGCCGGTGTCGGTGGCGCGACTTTTTCCGCACCCGTGCAGGTGATCGAATCGCTTGGGAACGAGACCCTCGTCTACCTGGAGCTGGCGGGCGAGCAGATCATCGTGCGCACGCCGGGCGCGATCGACTGTGCGGTCGGGCAGGAATTGCAAATCTCGCTGCGCGCCGACCGGATCCATCTTTTTGCCGATGACTCCGCCGGCGCGGCCCTGTAGCCGCTACCGGTCAGGACGCCCGTCGCCGGGCAGCGGGAACCAACGCAGGCGCTCGGATGCCTCGTCCAGGCAGGTCTGCACATCGAATTGCGAGCCGCCTTCGGCAGCCTTGCTGACGGCGATCCTGCGCGCCTCGGCCAGGTAGTCGGCGAACGCCGACTCGGGCTCGGAGATGTGCCGCGAGCGGTACTCCATTTTCCCGGTCGCGTAGCTGATATCGCCCAGGCGCAGGCTCTTGCCCTGCCCTGCATTGCGGTGCCGCCAAATCCCCGTGGTCGGACAGAAATCGTAGTCGACCAGGAAACGCCAACCCTCGCGAGCCAGAAAATCGATCGCCTGCAGAAGGAACTCGAAAGCCTCGTTCGAAATGAAGTAGTTGAAATTGACTCGCACCCAGCCCGGCTTGATCCCTTCGCTGCCGGCCTCGATCGCCTCGTGGAATTTCATGCTGCGCGCCAGATCGATGCCCAACAACCGGTGCCCGTAGGGGCCGGCACAGGAACATCCGCCGCGCGCCTGGATCCCGAACAGATCATTCAACAGGGCCACAACGAAATTGTGGTGCAGGAACATTTCGCCATGCCGGATCACGAACGAGACGATGGAGAGGCGGTGCGCGCCCAGGTTGCCCAGGATCTGGATATTCGGATTCTCCGACCAGGCGTCGATCGCTCGCGAAACGAAGCTGCTCTCGAGTTCCTCGATCGTCTCCTCGCCCACGGCCCTTTTCAAGTGGAATACCAGCCCTGCCCGAATCGACTCGACGATCGCCGGCGTGCCCCCCTCCTCGCGGTGCGACAGGTCACTGAGGTAGGTATGTTCCTCGGGGGAGACATAACTGACCGTACCGCCACCCGGTACCGACGGCACGGTGTTCTGCAACAGGCAGCGCTTGACGACCAGCACACCCGGTGTACCCGGTCCGCCGATGAATTTGTGGGGCGAAATGAAGATCGCGTCCTTGGCCGCATCCTTGCCCCCGCGTTTGGAGAACACCGGACAGGGATTCATCTCGATATCGACATAGGGTGCCGCGGCCGCGAAATCCCAGAATGCGACCGCATCGTGCTGGTGCAGCAGGCTGGTCACCCCGATCGTATCGGAGACGATACCGGTCACATTGCTGGCGGCGGAGAATGCGCCGATGCGCAACGGCCGGTCTGCGAAGCGAACCAACTGCCTGGCCAGGAATTCCTGATCGATCTGCCCGTCCTGGTCCTCGGGAATGGTCACGACCTCGGCGATGGACTCACGCCAGGGCAACTCGTTCGAATGATGCTCGTACGGGCCGATGAACACCACGGGACGATCCTCGGCCGGGATATGATCCGACAGTCCGTAATTGTGATCCAGGTCGCTCGGCAGACGCAGATTCAGGATTTCGATCAGTTTGTTGATCGCACCGGTGGCGCCCGAACCGGTAAAGATCACCACATCCTCGTCCGGCAAGCCGCCGACGGATTCGAGAATGACCCGGCGCGCATCCTCACGAAAGCGCGTCGTCTGCAGGCCGGTGCTGGACGTCTCGGTATGCGTGTTGGCGTACAGCGGCAGGACTTCCTCGCGAATGAAATCCTCGATGAAGGTCAACGAGCGACCGCTTGCCGTATAGTCGGCATAGGTCATTCGCCGCGGTCCGTAGGGACCGTCCAGCGCCCGATCGTCGCCGATGATCGAATCCTGGATCGTCTCGATCAGATGGGGAAGATTGACGTCCATCACAGGTCCTCGCTACCGGGGGTGGGATTGCGCACACGCGACTATTATAGCCTGCCAGGTGCGGGGGCGAAACCCGGATCGGAAGGAGGTCCTGGCATTTCTGCGGTCAGGAAAGCGGAAGGGGTGACTACCACTTCCAGGTCAGGGAGCCGTAAGCGCGCCAGCCGGAGTAGGCGTAACGCTGGACAGTCGAATCGCGATCGCGCCACCCGGCGCCTGCCTTCAGCTGCGAACGCTGCAGCCACTCGGGCATTTGCCGTTTCCAGCCCAGATCGTAGCCGTACACTACGTCTTCACGCTGTTGTCCGGGATCGTCCAGCTGCCACTGGTCGGAGGGAAAGAGCAGTCCGCCATAGTCGTAGTCACCGCGCGAGACCGAGGCCTCGATCCAATTCTGCCCCGGCGCCAGAAACTTCCAGGCCAGGAAGTAGTCCGTTCCCTCTCGTGCGTACCGATCCAGCAACGGGCTGTCGAACTCGACGCCCAGGGTATCTCCCCCGGCGTCGATCAGCGGTCCGACGTAGTGCGGATACTCGTCCAGGTTGTGGCGCAACTCGGCCCATCCCCGCAGCCCGTGACGCTGGCCAATGCCCTGGGAAAATTCCAGCCGCACCGAGACCTGGGAGGTGGAGGGGAGTTGCGTTGTCTCCCAGATCCCGGATGCAGCCGTTTCGTAGTAGACCTTTTGCCCGAAGCGAGTCGCCAGACCCAGTGTGGTCCGCGAAGCGAAGAAGCGTTGCAACTTCAATTCGCCGTGAGGCTCGCGAAAACTTTCCCCCTCGTAGTTCCCGAAATCCTTGATTTGCAGTGCCGCGTATCCCTTCAGGAGGGTGCTCGGACCGAAATAGTGGCGGAAAGCGAGATACCCGTAGGCCTCTTGATCGTCGAATCGGTCGTAGTAGTCGCGATAGTCGCGCCGCGCCACCTGAACTCCCGCCGAGATTCGTCCCGGTCGCGCTCCCCCACCGGCCTTCATTTGTCGGACCCACTCCAAGCCGATGCCGTTGCGAAGCGAGCCGAGGTTCGTGTCGTTGCCAAATCGGCTCGAGTCCAGTTCGTAACCCAGCTTCCAGTGGTAATCGCCCTCGAACTGGAAGCGGGCCAGCGACAGACTCTGCGACACGAACCCGGCATCACTCTCTTCGCTCAATCCGATCGGGTGCTCCAGGAAACCGCCGCCGACGGTCATCGACCCATTCCACCGGCCCTCGGCCAGGACCTCGCCCGTAGCCAGGAGTCCGATGGTTCCGATCAGGAAACAGAGAACTGGAATATCATGAGTCGAATTGCGCAGCACTTGATGTCCATCTCCTGTTGATCGCACGACCCGCCCC
>JANTGJ010000204.1 GCA_024762975.1 Candidatus Krumholzibacteriia bacterium | reverse complement strand
AATTGCGGACTCTCGATGGCCTGGCGGGGGTGCGCGAATGCGCGAGCCTGTGGATCGAGAATTGCCCGCAATTGGAAAGCCTGGCGGCGATATCGGCGGGCCCGAGCTGGGGCCTGGAGGAACTGAGAATCTGGCATTGCGCCGCGCTGACGGATCTGGCCGGGCTCGGTGAAATGGAAGATCTCGCCGATTGCAGTCTTCAGGACAACGCAAGTTTGCAGGATCTGACGGGGCTCGGAGCTTTACCGTCGCTTCAGAGTCTGACGATCACCGAGTGTCCGCAGTTGGCATCGCTGGGCGGGATCATGAACCTGGATGTCCTGGAGACTCTGTCGCTGTGGGGCAACGACGCGCTGACGAGTCTGTCCGGACTGCCGAATCTGCCGCGGCTGAACCTTGTGGCCATCCGCGAACACGATGGGCTGACGTCGCTGGACGGACTCGGGGCGCTGCCGTTGCTGGGCCGCTGTTACGTGATGGACAATCCGGTGCTGGCCAGCGTGGACGGCATCGAATCGGCGCCGAACCTGTCGTACCTGTCGCTGGAGAACAACGCCACACTGAGGTCGCTGGACGGGCTGCCGGAACTGCCGATGCTGCGGGAACTGGAAGTCGTCGACAGTCCGGATCTGGATGATTTTTCGGTACTCGACAGTGCCGCAGGGTTGCAGGATCTGACGATTCAGGGCTGCGGCCTGACGGATTGTTCCGGCTGGCGCGGGGCAACCATGGTGCGGAATCTGTCGCTGATTTCGAACCCGCATCTTGCATCGCTGAACGGGCTGGGCGATCGGCCGGCGTTGCGCCGCCTGACGTTGAGCGAGAACGGGGCGCTCGCGAGCCTGTCCGGACTCGGCGCCGTACCCGCGCTTTTCGACCTGGGACTGCACGACAACGATGCCCTGGAGAATCTGGCCGGAATGCCGGACCTGGCCGACGTTCCGATGCTCACGTTCCTGACCATCCATGGATGCGGTGCGTTGGTCTCGCTGGCCGGACTGAACTGCCCGCAGGAGATGGTGAAGATTGATCTCCAGGACAACCCGTCCCTGCTGGCACTGACCGGATTGGAAGATTGCCGGACAATCGACGGCGACCTGACGATCTCGAGCAACGCGTCGCTGGTCGATCTGGGCGGTCTCGGAGCGCTGGAGTACGTGCGGTCCTACGTGACGATCACGGACAATCTTTCGCTCGGGGATGCGGCGGCGATCGAATTCATCTCGCAGGTCGAAGTCGGAAGGTCGGTCACGATCGGGGGGAACGGATCATGAGCGCGCGGAAGCTGGCACTCGCGGCGATTCTCTTCGTCCTTTCGGTGGGCCTGGGCGCCTGCATCGACGACGACTGTATCGTGATTCCCTCGGAGCGGTCGGGCACGCTGCCGCACAGCACGGTGACGATTCAGAGCCAGGAGGACCTGGAACTGCTGCGCGGAGTCGAGACGATCGACGGGTCGCTGATCGTGCAGGGGCCGGACATCGCCGACCTGTCGGCGCTGTCCTCGCTCGCAAGCGTCGCGGGTACAATCCGGCTCGAGGAAACGGCGATTCCGGATCTGGCGGGGCTGTCCGCGTTGCGGCAGGTCGCGCAGCTGATGATTGCGGACAATGACTCGTTGCGAAGCCTCGCGGGCCTGGATTCGCTGATTTCCTGCAACACGCTGATCCTGGACCACAACCGGACCCTGCGCTGGATCAGCGGGCTCTCGCCGGACTTGCAGTTGGAAAACCTGAGCGTTGTTTCCAGCGCGGACACCTTCGGCTTCGAGGGCGCGGCCGGACTGGAACATCTGGAAACCCTGACCCTCAGCGGCTGGGGCATCCACAGCCTGGAGGGAGTCGGGGCCTTGCCTCTGCTCGAAAAGCTGGAGATCGGATCGGCGCCGCATCTGGCTTCGCTGGAAGGCATCACCGATCTGGGCGCACTCGAGAGGCTCAAGATCGAGGACCTCGACAACCTGCCACAGCTTGCCGGCCTGCCGGAGCTGCCCTCGCTTGAGAATCTGGAACTGAACGCCAACTCCTCGCTCGCCTCACTGGCTGGATTGGGGGCGTTACCCCGGCTTCGTTTTCTGCGGCTACAGCAGAATCCGGCGCTCGTGAGCCTGGCCGGGATCACCTCGGCGCCGGCGCTGCTTGGGGTGGATCTCCATCATCTCGCGGATTTGACGGACGTCGGTTCGCTGCCGGAATTGCCGGCCCTGGTCGAATTCACGGCGCTGGATTGTCCCTCGTTGGTGGACCTGGACGGGCTGGAACCGCTTCCGGAACTAAAAACGCTGCAGTTCGGGGCGTGTGGTATCGAGGGACTCGCAGGAGTCGGAGCAACGCCGAAGCTGCGGATTCTGGAATTGTCCCACGTGCCGGCGCTGGTGTCCCTGCAGGGGGTGGGCGATCTGGTGAATCTGGAAACACTGACCGTTCATACGGCCGAGCAGTTCGCCTCGCTGCAAGGCGTCGGTGCCCTGCCGGCGCTGAAGACACTCCGGCTGGAGGAATGCGGCAGCCTGGTCGATCTGGCCGGCATCGATTCCTTTCCCGTGCTGTTCGATCTGCGACTCGTCGGCTTGTCGCAGGTCGTGGATCTCAGCGGTTTGCCGGCGCTGCCCGGCGGCGTGATCCTGACCGTCGAACTCTGCGAAGGTCTGTCCGCTCTATCCGGCCTGCGCACACCGACCGTACTTGGCGGATTGCGCGTTGCCTACAATAGCGGTCTGACCTCACTGACCGGGCTGGAAAGCTGCACGTCGATTACCCGGTCGCTGTCGATCCTGGGCAACACGGGCCTGCAGGACCTGACGGGACTGGCTTCGCTCGAGACCGTCGGGGAATCGGTGACCGTCTGGGGGAACAACAGTCTCGGTGACGAGGCCGCGTGGGAGTTCGTGTCGGGATTGTCGACGGGTGAGCCGGCATCGGTGGGGCAGAACTCGCCCTGAAGACGGTGGATTCGGCGCGAGTGCCGTACCCGCTCGATGGTGTTGCGGCCGTCGAGAGTTCCCGCTACTGCGCAAATCGGGTTGTGAATGTGGGCTCGTTTCCGGCCATCTTCATGAATACGTCCAGCGGCAGGACCTCGAACTCCGGTCCCAGCCGGTCCAGGATGCGCCGGACCCGCTGGATGTCGGAGAACTGGCGCACGTGTATCAGCAGGAAGTAAGGGCGCTGGGGGTTGAGCACGGCCAGTTCCTGCAGATCCGCGGCCGCCTCGTCCTCGTCCCGGTCCCTCGACAGATAGTAGTCGTAGGACACGAACGGCACACCGCCCCGAGCCGTGAACGTGTGACCGGGTCGGTACCCGTTGGCGAAGCCGATGGCGTCCGGCATGCCCCGGTAGTAGGCGTCGACGATTTCCTCCGGCAGATCGTCGTCCACCCCGTCGGTCAACCAGTATGCCGAGTGGTCCATCGTCTCGAAGACGTTCAGGTCCAGCAGTTTCATCAGACGGCCCGCTTCGGCGATGACCTTCGGCAATTGCTCCGCAGGGATCGCCCGCGGATACATGTACCCCGGACCCGACAGCGCGCCGATGAAGTAGTCGTTTTCGGTCGCCTCCTCGTAGAAATGCTGCAGCATGGCCGGCGCCAACCACGACCAGTTCATCGTGACTTCCCAGGCGTAGGGGATCTCGCCGCGTCCCGGCTCGGTCCAGGCGCCGAGTCCGAGGCAGTCGGTCTGGATGCACGCGATGTACGTCTTCTTTTGCGGCAGATAATCCCGGTCCGGCTTCACGTTGTGATGGTTTCGGAATTGGAAACCCGGTGATAGCGGGATCTGCTGATGAAAGCTCATGTTGGGCGCCGAATGCAGACCCAGCACGCGCAGGGCGTAACTGGAAGCCAACGTCACGTGCTGCGCTTCGCTATCCTTGCCGTACGAGTGCCAGCCGATCACCATCGACATCGGATTCATCTGCTCGAAAACGCGATTCGCGAACCGGTACTCCAGCGTGTCGGCCGGGTCGGTGGAGGCGTCGGTGAAGAACGCCCGGTTGCGGATGCCGAGATCCGCGATCGCCGGTTTCATGGTCTCCCGGGACGGTCCGCCCAGATAGATCAGCATATCCTGGTTGCATCGGTCGAAGTACTCGTCGAATGCCCAGGCGTAGATCTCGGCGTCGTTCAGGCCGGCAAAGAGGCCGCGCAGGTCGACCTTCAGCTCGAGGCCGTGCTGCTCGGCCAGGGGAATCAACTCCTCGGAGACCACGATCGATTCGTTCAGACCGGCGGCGGTGAACGCCACGATCAGCGACGTGCGGACCGACTTGTCCCACACGACGTATCCCTTGGCGTATTGCGCCAGGGCGTCCATCGCCTGTTCGGCGGTCGCCAGCTTCTCGAACTCCATCCCGCGGGATTCCGCGTAGTAGTCCATCACCGGCTCGGAGAACTTGAAGTCCCAGTCGGGCGGATAGAGGAAGTACAACCGGGGTGCATCGAGATTGGCCACGCCCTGCAGGCTGATCAGCATCGCGTGGGTCGGCAGGTCGCCGTCGATGCTCCAGTCCGGCGACAGGTCCATCACGAAGGCGCGGTCGGGGGTGTCCGCGCAGGCGGCCTGGAACCCGACAGCCGACACGAATACCGCGAGCAGGAACCACTTCTTCATTCGACCACCCCTTCGACCAGGCGGTCGAAGACCAGCGTCACGGGCGTGGGGCGCGAGGAGCGCTGCTCGGTCAGCGTCAGCCGATC
>JANTGJ010000203.1 GCA_024762975.1 Candidatus Krumholzibacteriia bacterium | reverse complement strand
CCGAAACTACCGCAGTTGATCACGCAGGTGATCGGCTTCGTCATCTTCGTTCTGATCCTGCGCAAGTATGCGTGGGGTCCGATTCTGGACATGCTGGACGAGCGCCGCGGCAAGATCGACGGCGACTACGAGGCAGCCGAGAAGAACCTGAGCGAGGCGGAAGAGCTGCGGGGTGAGTTCGAAAGCAAGCTCCAGGACATCAAGGCCATCGAGCGGGAGAAGGTCCAGGAGTCGGTCAAGCGTGGCGAGGAGATGGCGGAAAACATCGTCTCCAAGGCGCGGGTGACGGCGGACGATGCCCGGGCGAAGGCTGAGCAGGACATCGAACTGGAATCGCACAAGGCACAGCTCGAGCTGCGTGATTCCGTGGTCGCCATGGCGATTGGCGCGGCGGAAAAGGTCATCGGCGAGAGGCTCGACGACGACGTGCATCGCAAGCTGATCCAGGAATATATCGACAACCTGCCGCAGACCGGGGAGTCGCCCCATGCGTGATCGCAAGGTGGCAGTCCGGTACGCGGGGGCGCTGCTGGCTTCGGCGCGGGACTCCGGCGTCCTGACCGAGGTGGCCGAGTCCTTTGCGGGCGTACTCGAACTCTTCGATTCCCACCGTGACCTCATGATCTTTCTGCAGAGTCCGCAGGTCCGGACGGAGGAAAAGAAGGAATTGTTGGAGAAGGTATTCAGCGACCGGATCGAACCGGTGCTGCTGCGCTTCTTCTTCCTGTTGATCGACAAGAAACGGATCGAGAACGTCCGGGACATCGGCGAGGAATTCGCCGATCAGGTGGAAGAAGCGATGGGCGTTGTACGCGCCACGGTCGTGACCGCCGTCGAGATGCCCGCCGATCTGGTCGATGCGCTTCAACAGCGCCTCAGCGGCTTCACCGGCGCCAGGGTCATCCTGGAAAAGAAGATCGATTCCGCGGTGCTCGGGGGGGTGTGCGTGACGATGGGGGATCGGATCCTCGACGGCACGGTGCGCACGAATCTCGAGAGCCTGCGCAAGAAACTGGAAAAGGCGCCGGTCAGGTAGACCGGGTCCACGATATGTAGGCGGACCGCAGAATCGGAACTCCGCCACAGTTCAAAGAGGAGATGGGCAGTGAAACTACGGCCTGAAGAGATCAGCTCGGTGCTGAGCCAGGAGCTGAACAGTTATGACCGCGATCTCGAAGTCGAGAGCGTCGGTACGATCCTTCAGGTGGGCGACGGTATCGCCCGCATCTACGGCCTGCAGGATGTGATGGCCGGTGAGATGGTCCAGTTCCCGGGAGACATCTTCGGCATGGTGCTGAACCTCGAAGAGGACTCCGTGGGTGTGGCCATTCTCGGCGAGGACACGCACATCAAGGAAGGCGACCAGGTCACGCGCACCGGCAAGATCGCCTCGGTGCCCGTCGGCGACGGTGTCGTCGGCCGGGTACTGAATGCCGTGGGCCTGCCCATCGACGGCGAGGGACCGGTGCCCAGCACCGAGACCCGCTCCATCGAATTGAAGGCGCCCGGCGTGACGGAGCGCCAGCCCGTCGGCCAGCCGCTGATGACCGGCCTGAAGGCCGTCGACTCCATGATCCCCATCGGCCGCGGACAGCGCGAGCTGGTGATCGGCGATCGCGGCACCGGCAAGACCGCCATCTGCATCGATGCCATCATCAATCAGAAGGGCAAGGGTGTTCAGTGCTTCTACGTGGCCATCGGCCAGAAGCAGTCCACGGTCGCCAGCGTGCACAAGAAGTTGAAAGAGCACGGCGCGATGGAGTACACCACGATCATCGCCGCCGGCGCCAGTGAGCCCGCCCCGATGCTGTTCCTGGCGCCCTACACGGGCACCACGATGGCCGAGCACGTGATGTGGCAGGGCAAGGACACGCTGGTCGTCTACGATGATCTGTCCAAGCAGGCCAACGCCTATCGCCAGATGTCGCTGCTGCTGCGCCGTCCGCCCGGACGCGAAGCCTTTCCCGGCGACGTGTTCTACTTGCATAGCCGCCTGCTGGAGCGCTCGGTGAAACTGTCCGAGGCCAACGGCGGTGGTTCGCTGACGGCCCTGCCGATCATCGAGACGCAGGCTTCGGATGTGTCGGCCTACATCCCGACCAACGTGATTTCCATCACCGACGGCCAGATCTTCCTGGAGAACGATCTGTTCTACCAGGGCATCCGTCCGGCCATCAACGTCGGTATCTCGGTTTCGCGTGTCGGTGGCGCCGCCCAGACCAAGGCCATGAAGAAGGTCGCCGGTTCGTTGCGACTGGATCTGGCTCAGTATCGCGAGCTTGCGGCCTTCGCGCAGTTCGGCAGCGATCTGGATCAGGCCACGCAGCGTCAGCTGACCCGTGGCGAGCGCATGGTCGAGATCCTCAAGCAGGACCAGTACGTGCCCATGCCCAACGAGAAGCAGGTCGCGATCATCTTCGCGGCCAGCAAGGGATACCTGGATGCGGTGGCCGTCGAGGACGTGAAGCAGTGGGAAATCGACTTCCACGCTTTCCTGGACGACAAGCACTCGAGCGTGCTGCACGCGATCGCGGAGTCGGGCAAGCTGGAGGATCAGACCGTTGCGGATCTGACCCACGCAATTGAAGAGTTCATCGCGGCTCGTGGCTAGACCCACGGCGCGCGAGATCGTTCAGATCAGGAGGTAGCCCGTGGCGGGAGCCGGGGTAAAAATACTCAACAATCGGATCCGCTCTGTAGGGAACACGCAGCAGATCACCAAGGCCATGAAGATGGTTGCGGCGTCGAAGTTGCAGCGTTCGCAGGGTAACATGTTGGCCGCTCGTCCCTACTCGCGGAAGCTCACCGAGTTGATGCAACAGTTGGCGGGCAAGACCGATATCGGGCATCCGTTGTTCGAGGTCCGACCGGTACGGAAGCGCCTGTACCTGGTCATCGCATCGGACAAGGGTCTGTGCGGGTCCTACAACATGAACGTGCTGAAGGTGGCCCAAAAGGCGATCGACGCCTCGGTCGAGTCCGGCGTCGAGACCGCCGTGTACGCCGTCGGCAAGAAGGTCGCCGATTTTTTCGCGAAGCGTGACTACACGGTCTACGAGAAGCACACCGAGTTCGGCGGCGAGATGAACAGCGAGCGCGGCAAGCTGGTCGGGGACACGGCGGTGGGGTGCTTCCTCAGCGGCGAGTTCGACGAGGTCCGGGTCGTGTACGCTTCGTTCGTCAGTACGATGACGCAGCAGCCGGTCGACCAGCCCCTGTTGCCGATCGCGCCGGAAGCCCATGAAGGTGATGAGGAAGATTCCCGCACCATCGACTACATCTGGGAACCGAGCCAGGCCGACATGTTCGACGCACTGCTTCCGCTGTACCTGCGCAACCGGGTTTTCATGACCCTGAGCGAGGCTTTCACGAGCGAACACGCCGCGCGCATGACCAGCATGGCCGCGGCAACCGAAAATGCCGGCGAGATGATCCGCACCCTGACGATCCAGCGCAACCGCGAACGTCAGGCCGCCATCACTTCCGAGCTGCTGGATATCGTGGGCGGCGCGAACGCCCTCTAGAGTTTCTGTATTGTTGAACTGGGGCTGGCGCCCCACGGCTGACTGAGCAAGGAGACAACTGCAATGGCCGCAAATTATGGCAAGGTTCAGCAGGTCATCGGTCCCACGGTCGACCTCGAGTTCGACTCGGATCACCTGCCGGACATCCTGAACGCCATCCACATCGTCGATGCGGACCAGGGAATCGACCTGATTACCGAGGTCGCCCAGCACATCGGCAACAACGTGGTGCGAACGATCGCCATGGACTCGACCGACGGTCTGGTCCGCGGGATGAAGGGCCTCGACACCGGCGCGCCGATCAGCGTGCCTGTCGGTGATCAGTGCCTGGGCCGCCTGTTCAACCTCCTGGGCAAGACCCTCGACGGCAAGGGCGACCTGCCCGAGCCCGACAAGAAGGCGCCCATCCACGCCAATCCCCCGGAACTGACGAACCAGGGCGAGGCGAACGAGATTTTCGAGACCGGCATCAAGGTCGTCGATCTGCTCGCCCCCTACGCCAAGGGTGGCAAGATCGGCCTCTTCGGTGGCGCCGGTGTGGGCAAGACGGTCATCGTGATGGAGCTCATCCACGCCATCGCCACGCACCACGGCGGCTACTCCGTGTTCTGCGGTGTCGGCGAACGTACGCGTGAAGGCAACGATCTCTGGCTGGAGATGACCGAGTCGGGCGTGATTGACAATACCGCCCTGGTCTTCGGTCAGATGAACGAGCCGCCGGGAGCCCGCCTGCGCGTCGCCCTGTCGGGTCTGACCATGGCCGAGCACTTCCGTGATGTGTTGAACCAGGACGTGCTGCTCTTCGTGGACAACATCTTCCGTTTCACGCAGGCCGGTTCCGAGGTCTCCGCGCTGCTGGGCCGTATGCCGAGCGCCGTGGGTTACCAGCCGACGCTGGCCACCGAGATGGGCCAGTTGCAGGAGCGCATCACCTCGACGCGCAGCGGTTCGATCACCTCGGTGCAGGCCATCTACGTGCCCGCCGACGATTTGACCGATCCCGCGCCGGCCACCGCGTTCTCGCATCTGGATGCTACGACCGTGCTGTCGCGTCAGATCGCCGAGCTGGGCATCTATCCCGCCGTGGATCCCCTGGATTCCACGAGCCGGATCCTGACCCCGGGCATCCTGGGCGACGTGCACTACGATCTGGCCCGCGAGGTGCAGACGATTCTGCAGCGCTACAAGGATCTGCAGGACATCATTGCCATTCTCGGTATGGACGAGCTGAGTGACGAGGACAAGGAAGTCGTGGGCCGCGCCCGCAAGATCCAGAAGTTCCTGTCCCAGC
>JANTGJ010000202.1 GCA_024762975.1 Candidatus Krumholzibacteriia bacterium | reverse complement strand
ATAACTCACTGTATTTATATAGGTTGTGTTTCGTCGGGCTTCGGCGGATCGCCACCCCTGCGATCGGGCGAGTCTCCAAACGGCAGACCATGCCTTTGCGGGACGGGCCGGCGGTCCTGAGCATCTTTTCGACTGCATTCGGGGGAAGGGTGTCGACCTCGACCATGCCGGGCTGTTTCCACGGTTGGGTGGACACAATCTCCTCGTTTCACCGTTTACCGCACCCGCCGCGAAGGTGTACCCTCACCCCACCCGATTCCGTCCGCCCAACACGAAGAATTTCAGGGGGTACCCGTGAGCCGGACCAATCCTGCCTCGCCCGAGCGAGCCCGTCTGCACGAAGGCTGGGTCATCGCCAACCACATTCTCGTCTCCTTCCATGTGGCTTTTATTTCCTCGGTTCTCGCCATTCACGGTGATCACATCTCCAAGGCCGAGGTGTTGCGTTTCATCTTCACCAGCGGCGAGACCCTCGTTTCGGCGCTGTATGTCTACCTGACCTACCACACCGCCGTGGCGCTGCACGAGATCGGGCACTGCTTCAAGGCCGCCCGACTGAGCGCGCTGAACGAACCGGCGCTGACCCAGGTCACGGAAGGTCTGGCTCGAACCGGTGCGGCCCGGTATGCGTTCTACCTGAAGATGTTCCTGCTCGCACCGTTCGGCGCCGCGCCGGGCATCAAGCGCGAGGGTCTGAACTACTATCCCGATGCACCGTACAACTTGGCCGTCGCCGCCGCGGGGCCGGCCGCCAGCCGCGATGTGGCGCGGATTGCGCTGCCTGTGGCGATCGTGCTGCTGATTGCCGGACTGTCCTGGGACTGGATCCCGGTGATCTATGTCGCGCGCCTGATCCTGGGCACCGGGGTGGTCACGCTGCTGGACTTCCTGCTGGCCGATCCGGGCAAGTACCGCGAGTTCCAGCGACGCGAGAAGCTGGCCGCCGAAAAGTCCGCCACCGTCGAGAAGACCGGTGGTTGGTACGACCTCGCGCCCGAAGTGAAGCGGCGCATGTTGACGGGCCGGATCCAGGAAGTGATGCATCCCGGCCTGGGCCCGGTGACCGCTCCCTGGCAGTTCCGCAACTGCGGCATGGGGGGCCGTCACACCGAAGTGGAGTACCCCGAGTCGAACATCTCGATGCAGGAAGCGATGTTCCTCATCCTCGGCGCCGTTGACTACATCGAGGCGCAGGAAATGACGACGCGCCTGCAGACGCGCCTGAAGGAGATCATCGAAAAGGAAGAGGGTTGCCGTGTGATGGGTATCGGCCTGGAGGGCGGGCTGGCGCCGTATATCGAGAAGGGCCAATACCCGCTCCCCGAGATCCGTCTGTGGGCCATGATGAAACAGGCGATGGAGGATTGCGGATACCGGCCGGGCGTCGAGGTCGCCATCGCGCTGGATCCGGCGATGACCGAACTGGAGATCGCCTACCGCGAGGAATTCAACGTGCCCGATGCGGTGGGACAATACCTGTTCTGGCGCGACAAGTCGCAGCTGGTGCTCGATCGCGACGCGGTGCTGGATCTGTACATCCGCGCCATGAAGGATTTCGAGATTCCGGTCCTGTCGATCGAGGACGGTTTCAGCGAACACGACGACGAGGGCTGGAGCAACATGCTCGCCGCCCTGGGGGAACGGGTGTTTGTGATCGGCGACGACCTGGTCACGACGAACGACAAGACGATCGAGCGCGCAGCGAAGAAGGGGCTGATGAATACCGCCCTGATCAAGGCGAACCAGATCGGCACCCTGTATGAAACCCTGCTGGCCATGCTCGTGGCGCTGGGCCGCGGGCAGGAGCTGGTGATTTCGCACCGCTCGAAGAGTCCGAACGACGACATGGAGGGACACATCGCGCTGGCCGCGAACTCGCTGGGGATGAAGGCCGGCGGCGGATCGAACACCGAGCGACTGGTGAAGTACCAGGCCGTAGCCGAGCTGACAGGGAAGCTGGCCGCGACCGAGGACGATACCGTACACACGGCCGCCGTCGGCCTGGCGGCAGGTCAGGACGCCGTCGTGAGCCGACTGCTGTCCTACGAGGAGCCCACCAACGCCGGTATCCCCACCGTGGGCGTGACCGCCGAGTTCCTGCTGAACGAGGCCAACATCGTGCTTCGTTTCCGGGGCGCCACGCCGCTGGGCACCTCGGCCGGCTCGGGCGAGGCCATCCACCTGGTCGATTCCCAGATCGAGACCGCCGAGTTCCGCGAACTGATCACGCGCCACCAGGCGCTTTTCCGCGAGATCGAACCGGGTGTCGTCGCCTTCGACAAGGAGCTGACGATGGCCCGCGTTCGCGCTACCGAGGACGAGGCGCTCGTGACCGTCTTTCGCCGCGCCCAGCGCTACAACGGCAAAGGCTGCCTGATCGCGGCGTCGAACGTACAAGAGACCATCGCGCCGGCCTTCGAGGGTCGCGATGCGAGGACGCTTTCGCTGAAACAGTTGGACCGCACACTGCTGAATCTCGAGGAACGGGTCGCGATCCGGCGCGGGAAGCTGGAGCAGGACGCTCCACGGGACGTCCGCATCGCCGTCATGCAGCGCAAGCGCAATCTGGGCATGAACGCGCTGCTGTCGACTTCGTTGGCGATGGCGCGGGGAATTGCCCGTTTGCGGGGCCTGGAACTGTACGAGCTGCTGCGCGAAGAAATGATGGACATCATTGCCGGGCTGGCCCGCGACCAGGAGATCCCGATCGGCGGCACCTGTTTCGATGACTATGTCCAGGCACTGCGCCGGGCCACTGCGAAGTTGGACTCGACGGGACAGTCGCTGCATGAGGTGTTGCGGCGCCAGACCAGGATCTATGACCGGCTCGATTCATCTGACCGGACCGAAACCGCGGGGGAAGAGGCGGTCGAGGAGGTCGATCCGGCCGTACTTCCCGATCCCGGTCCCGAGGCGGTCCTGAGCCGGCTGCCGCAGATCGAGCCGATGCTGTCCGCGGCGCCCCAGGCCGCTTCGCCGTTCGAACCGGACTACCCCCTGCCGGCCGACATGGGCGAAGTGGAACTGTCCCGGCTGGCAGTCGTCAACCGGGCCTTTGGCCAGGCCTTCGGCGTGGACGGCGACCGGAACACCCGCAAGGAAGCGCTGCGGATGTTCATGACCACACGGACGACGCTGGTCTGGAGGATCGGACGTTTTGGCCTGATCAACAACTGGCTGATTCGCACACCGGACGGCCTGATTCTGCCCTACCAGATCGGCGACACGCTGCTTCTCCACGCAGTGCGTGACGGGCAGACGGAAACACTCGGCAGCTACCGCATCCCGCACGGGCGGATCCACACCCTCGAGCTGTTGGAGCGCATCGGCGGGTTTACGGGCGAGGTGATCGACCTCGAGCAGGACCTCTTCCAGTTCGACCCCGAACGGGCCGAGCCGATCCGTATCGCGCGGATCCGCGACATGGCGGCCCATCTGAAAGAGATCAACGAGTCGACCAATCGCAACGAGGCCGTCTATTTGCTGCGCGCGCTGGTGGCGCTGTTGGCGGGCTTCTCGTTCAAGAATTTCCTGGGTGCGAAAAACCTGCTGCCCGAGGTTCGCAACCTGATCAGTGAACTGGTGGCGTTCGTCAATTCTCCGCTGGCCCGGCGTGTGCCGCTGCTGGTGCGCGTCCTGGTGCGCAACACATCCGGACTGGTCGTCAAGCCCAAGCTGATCGACCGCCTGTGGAACGATACGATCGACCTGGCCGAGGTCCATGTGACCGGCAGCAAGATCATCAACGAGTTGCGGCGCTCCTGCCACCACGCGATGGGCAAACGCACGCTGCAGTTGGGGCGGGCCTACCAGGCCTACCTGGCGGATGAGAGCACCGAACTGCTGGCCGAGCTGGGCTATCCGGAGGTCTCGGCGACCGATCGCAAGGCGCGCGAAGACGCCGCGACGCGCGAAAAGGTCGATCGCGTGGTCGAGGATCTGGAAGAGTTGCTGGGCTCGTCCGGTGTGGTCGGCGGGATCCGCGATTGGCAGCAGGAGTACCAGGCGGCGTTGCTGCGCTGCGAATTCGGCACCAATATCGCCGAAGAGACGGAGGAGATCATCAACAAGGGCGTGCGCGGTCGCAATCGCTGGGCCTTCCAGCATCACCTGCGCATCCTGAAGAAAAAGGGCGACGACTTCGCGACGTTCTCCGATCTCGCCGACGAATTCCATGCGGGCCTGAATTCGTTGATGGATCTGGATCCGGATGCGGATGCCTTTGATGCGGACGAGGTCGAGACGGACGTACGCGAATGTGTCGAGACGTTCAATAGCCGAATCCTGCAGACCCTCCGCGACCCGATCTTCACGCAGATCGAGGCCGTCATCGCCGCGCACGAGAAGAACGAATTTCTGGGAAACTTCAAGCGCATCTGTGACCTGCGCGAGACCGTAGCCGAGGCCGTATCGCGCGGCGGGTTCCGCGAGAAGCGCTATTACCTGTACCTGCTCGACACGCTGCTCGAGGAAATGGGCTATCTGACCCTGTCGCATGTGGCTTCGGATTTCGAGGAACAGGGTGTGCAGTTCGACCAGTGTATCGAGATCATCCGCCGAACGGTCGCCAACCTGGCGCACGACGGGCTCTACTCGCGCGAACTGGTGGACCTGGGTGAAATGCTCGGCAACCCGATCCGCACCTACTCCGACACGAAGAATATCCTGGATCACATCCAGCGCAGCTACCACAAGATCCTGCAACGGGTGACGGTGCCCTTCGAAATGATGCGCGAGCGTCTCGAGTTGGACGACGACCAGTTGCGCAAGGTGCTGGCCAATATCCAACGCTACATGCACGACCTGAACATCATGGTTGCGTTCTGCGACGAGGCTCGAGCCTATATCCGGGACCGGGTGCGGGACGGCAATGCACGGATCACGCCGGCATCGCCGACGCTGGATCCGGCGCGTTCGGCTTTCGACATCCT
>JANTGJ010000201.1 GCA_024762975.1 Candidatus Krumholzibacteriia bacterium | reverse complement strand
CCTCAAAAAGAGCCCTTCTGATCTTGAAATGGCGAGATTCAAGATCAGGTTGCCGGATGGCGGGGCTCTTTTTTCTTTTCCTCCCGATCCTCAGCAAAGCTATCGATCTGCCCGGCGGAGGCTCCTCCCCGGAACGTCCTCTTTTGGGGAAGCTGTCTGAAAAAACAAACAACGATTCTCCCGGTCGAGACATTGATTCCGGTACTCTTAGGCGAATTTTGGGGATGATGAGGTGCTGTATGCCTCATTTTTCTGCGGGACGACTACCGTATCAAGTGTCGTATGGGGGCGATGGGGCCGCAATGGGGCGCCCTGGGCGCAGATCATGTGGAATGATAGGGAAGATTCGATTGGATTCCGTCCCGAATTGGCAATCGTGGCACAAACCCTGCCTTGGTAGGGAGAGGAAGCAACCCAGTCAGGGAGGTCGTAGCATGAGACAATGGAGAAAGAACGCCACCGGTCGCGCGAAGGGAATCGCAGCCGCCGGGCTCGCACTCTTGCTGCTGCCGGCGCTGCTGACCGGCTGCGATAATGACGATTGCGTCAGTTGTGTCGAGATGGATCCGCCCGTGGTCCCGACTGGCGTACACAGCATCAGCGATGACAACCGGGTGATCGTACAGTGGTACGACATCTCCTACTATCCCTACGATGGGAAGTACAATCCCAATGTAGTGACCTACGTCATCTACAGTCGATTCTTCGAGGATGGAGACGAGTACGATCCCAATCGTGAATTTGTCGTGATCGGCGAAGTGGCCTGGGATGAAAACTTCGACGAGTCGTCGGGGCTGCACTGGTTCGACGATGTCGAGGCCGTGAACGGCGAGCGGTATGAATATGCCGTATCGGCCGTCAACGCCGCCGGAACCGAAAGTGCCCTCAGTTATGAATTGGTTACGGACGCCCCACTGCCCATGGGACTGGATCCGGTGCGGATCTATGGTGCCGACGATGCCGCCGACACCTATGCAATTGTCTCCGGCTTCGATTTCAGCGATCTCTACTCGCAACCGGTGGACCCTTTCGCTGTCGATTCCACCTATGATATCCGCGTCTACTTCCAGGACAGCGTTCCCTACGTTCAGACAGCGGGTGCCAGCGTGAAGATCCAGGACTATGGAATGTTTGTTGATGGGCAGGGATATCTGGCCTTCGAGGGCGTTTCCTGGGCCCCAGACGCCGACTATACCTATTCCACGACCGGAACGCAGGAACTGATTCTCGGTCATGTCTATGTATTGAAGATCGACGGTGCCGAAACGCACTACGCCAAATTCGGCGTCACCAACATCGATGACACTTCGGTGTCGATTATTTGGGCCTTTCAGACGATCGCGGGGCTGCCGGAGTTGAAGGCGCCCCCCGAACGAGATCCCGAACCGGAAAATCGTCAGATCAGTCTATAGCCCCGACCGGGAAAGGAGAGTGAAGTCATGATACGGAATTTGCGAAAAACGGAAAAGAATCCCGGATTGCTGGGCCGAGCGCTGCAGTCGGGCATTCTGTCTGTCGTGGCCCTCTCGCTGCTTTGGATCGGCTCGGCCGCTGCGCAGGATGCGCCGGCCACCGAGGCCGCGAACTACCACTATGAGAAGCAGGCCATGCGGGTCGGAGTCTGGGTTGACCGCTCCGAGGATGAAGTCTACCGACGGGGCGATGATCTGTCCGTCGGTATGCAAACCAACGGGGATGCCTATGCCGTGGTCTATCGTATCGATGCCGAGGGGCTGGTAACGATCCTCTGGCCGCGCACTCGCATGGACGATGGTTTCGTATTCGGCGGGCACGAGTACGAATTGCCCGTGACCGGCGGGCCGAGACTGCAGGTTTCGAACGAGGAGGGGCTGGGCTATGTGGAGGCCGTCGTCTCGTCCTATCCGTTCGACCTGCGTGATCTGGAGATCGATTTCCACCACGAGCGCAGCGGCAAGCGCTACGATTTCTACGTAGCCGGGGACCCGTTCCTGGCCATGAATGAAGTCAATTTCGCCGTCACCGGGCTGGAAGATGCCGCCGACTATGTGGTCACGAACTACGCCAGCTACTATGTGCACGAAAAGGTCGATCATCCGCGTTATCTGTGTTCCCAGTGCCACTTCGACGATGACGTCGCGTACCAGCCCTATGTGGACCACTGCACGCTGAACATCACCTCGGACTTCGGGTGGAGCAACTCGTGGTACGTGCAGTACGGGTATTATCCCGTGTACTGGCAGCCGACCTACGTCTACTACGATCCCTGGACCTGGAATCCGTGGGTGAACTACTGGTATTACCCGAGCTACCGCTGGCCAAGCTACAACAGCTACCGGTGGAATTACTCGGCCTATTGCTGGTACGACTCTCCCTACTATGCGGGCGATGTGTACTATTACCGCGAACGCCATGGACACGGCAGGTATCGCTCGCTGGGGCATCTCTATGATGGTGACCCCCGGCGCAAGCAGCGTGAGTACGGGGGTGTATCGCCGCTGGTCAAAGGCAAGCTGGACGATCATCTGCGGACGGCGATGCGGACCCGAACGGCGATCGATCGTAAGACCATCCGCGGCGGCGCCGAGATCGCGCAGGGCCTGCGTGGCGAGCGGCCGATCGTTCGGTCACGACCGGATCTGACCCGAAGCACACCCGTGCGCGAGAGGCCCGGGCTCCGGATTCGTGGCAGCAAGGGAGATATGAACGTGCGGCCCAATATCCGGCATACCGCCGGCGGGTCCAACTCGCGTTCGGGAGTCGTTCCGGTTCGCAGCAAGGACAGCCGTGACGGGACTGCAACTTCGGGCGTGCGCGGCTCCCGGAGTGGAACCCGCGGCGGCGCGACGACACCCACCGTTCGCAGTGGCGGCTCGACCCGCGGCGGCATCCGGGGCGAGCGTCCCACGCCGCAACGCCAGGGAGAGATCCACGGCGAACGCAGTCGTGGCTCGGGTACCATCAAGCCGGTGGAACCCCGCAAGAAGGGAACGCGGGTCTGGAACCGTGGCTCCGGCAATCGGCGAAATTCCGAGTCTTCCCGCGGGGGAGTTCGTGATTCGCGATCCGGCGACTCCGGCCGCGATTCGGGGCGCGCTGTCCGACCGACTCCGTCCAAACCCAAGCGGGATTCCGGGTCGGCGGTCAAGCCGAGTCGGCACAAGAGATCCAGCAGCTCGAACAGCTCCTCACGTAACGATGCGCCGAAAGTGCGCAGCAATCACAACAGCGGGTCGAGCAAATCCACGGGCGGCAACAGCCGCAGGTCCGGCAGCTCGAGTAGCGGTTCGAGCAGGAAATCAGGCGGATCGTCGAAGCGGTCCGGAGGAGATTCGCGACGGCGTTGACCGTCACAAGCTGAATGTACAGGTGTGTGTTGGTGTCTTTTCCCCCCATCTGTCGTCGGCCGGAGAGAAACCGGGTTCTCGAAGAGGTTGGCACCTGGAGAACGGGATTCGAACTGACCGATGAGTGGGTCAACCAGCACATGGGGGAGAGCTCGGCGAGGGAATGTCGATCAGGGGTGACAGGCACTCCGTCCGGGCTCTCCCATCAGTTTTTCGGATCAGGAAGTTCAAAGGAATCACAGCACAGGATTGACCGGGCGCTTCGCCAAAACTATAATCCCGATCCGAGCCGGCTGCGTCCGGCATCTCAGATACGATTCCCGGCGATCCCAGGTGATTCCCCGAAGGGTTTATTTATGGCACGGCGCAGTCTCCGCTGGTGGTTCCCTCTCCTGATCCTGGCCGTCGCATCGGCCGGCGTTGCATCGACTGCGGCGGCTGCGGACTTGGAATCCGGCCCGGGATATGCCCCCGAGGTCTGGTCGCGGCTGTTGGAGAGATCGCTGCCTGTGCGGGACGACGGCTCGCACCAACTACAGCGGGTCCGCCTGGATCACGGGAAAGCTCCCAGCGAACTGAATGCGATCCTCGTGATGTGCGATTTTGCCGATAGCCTGATGCTGGGTCGGTGGGGGCAGGTCGATGGTGATTTCCCGCCGGCCGCCCAGCAGGAGCGATACTACGCCGCGCACGATTCCCTCTACTATGCCCACCAGATGCAGGTTCTGGCTGACTACTACAGCACGGTCAGTGCGGGCCGGTTCCAGTTCCGCTGGACCATCCATCCTCGCGTGATCAATCTTCCGCAGCCGATGGGACACTACGGCAATCATCCCGAGCGGGGAGAGAACAAGATCGAGATGGTGGCCGCCGTCATCGACAGCCTGCAGGATGAAATCAATTTCGCGGCCTACGACACCTACCTGGTCGTGCATGCCGGCGCCGGCGAGGAAACCGATATCCTGGGTGACTCGCCGGAGCAGATCTATAGCTCCTTCCTCTCCCCGGAAGACTTTGCGGAAGCGAACGAGGAAGGCTTGATCGACCAACCCTACATTCCGTGCCGGGGGTTCGCCGACGGTACGGGCATCGACCAGGTGCTCGTCCTGCCGGAGACGGAATACCAGGACCCGTTCGGAGATATCTGGGATGGTCACTTCGGTAGCCTGGGGGTCTACTGTTTCGAGGTCGGATTGCGGCTGGGTATGCTCTCGCTGAGTGATTTTACGCCGGCCGGCCGGCCGGACAGCCAGGGCATCGGTCAGTATGGATTGATGGGCTACGGCCTGTTCACCGGGATCGGTCTGATTCCTCCGCAACCATGTGCCTTCAACAAGGCGCTCATGGGGTGGGTGGATGTGGTCGAGTTGGATCCGATGACCTTCGGGCGCCACGTGCTGGCTCCCGCCCAGGGGCCGGATGACCCGGGAACGATTTACCGGGTCAGTCTGACCGGGCAGGAGTACTGGTTGCTCGAGTATCGGCTGCAGGACGCCGACGGCAACCGCGCTTTCTCGTTCCCCGATGATAAGAACGGCAACCATGTTTACGACTACTGGGACGCCGATACTCCGGATCACCGGCCGGTGCGCGGCGGGAATTTCGACGCTTCCGCCGATTCCCTCGAAAGCCCGCTCGGAGGCGAATGGGATTTC
>JANTGJ010000200.1 GCA_024762975.1 Candidatus Krumholzibacteriia bacterium | reverse complement strand
GCCAGCAGGATCAGGGTACGGCGTAGCATGCGGATTCCTCCGGAGGGGGTTCTCAATGACTGAAAGGTAGAATGTATCCGCAGGACGAAAAATAGGAAAGACCGGATCGGCCAGCGCATCCCTGCCCGGACATGACACCTCCGCCCAACTTCTCTATCTTGATCACAGGCCTCCGCAACGCAGGGCGGGCCGCCGGAGAAGGAGTTCCGCACCACGATCCCATCCTCCCTCACCCATTCGGCACGCGGCTTGCGAAGTACGCCCCCAGCGGGCGCAAGTGCCTTGTTGTCAAACAGTAAGAGGTTTTGATCTAGAGGAAGAATTCACTTCGGTTTTCGTCGGAGCCGGACGGGGGTCTCGAAATGGCTGTTGAGAAGAAGAATACGCTGCAGAATCATATGTTGGCTTTGAAGAACGGGGATCTGGTCTTCGAAAACGCGTTCCAAAGCGTCAGCCGCATGATCCTGGAGAAGGAGATCGAGAAAGTCGTCGTCAACGGCAAAAGCACGTACGATTTCAAGATCTTCCGCGAGGGCAAGAAGCACATCATCGGCATGTACGATGAGATCAACAGCTTCGTGTCCTATGTCAAGGACGCCGCCGAGGGTGGATCGTCCAAGGAAATGGCCTATGTGCTGGTCGGAGAACCGGGCAACGGCAAGACTTTCTTCGTCGAATACGTATCGAAGCTCTACCGCGAGTTCCTGACCCGCGCCGAGAACCGGAAATTCACCTTCCGCTTCACCGGACTGGATAAAATCGGTTCCTACGGCAAGATCTCGACCATCGAAAGCCAGACCTACGAGGACCCGGCCATCCTGGCGATGAACCTGCTCGAGACCCCCGAGCAGAGCCGCCGCTGGCTGGAACGTAAGTATGGCTTCACCGACGAACAACTCGAAGTGCTCTACGACAACTACCGTCCCCTGGGCGCCTGCAGCGGCTACATCTGGAACAGCCTGGTCGAGCACTATGGAGAGATCGAGAAGGCTCTCGGTGCCATTGAGATCACACCGGTGCCTCTGACCGAAAGTCTGGGCACCGTGACGGGCAAGTACCCGGCGAAGGACAAGATCACCTCGTCGGCCGTGGACCTGTTGGGCGAGGAATCGATCCAGCGCCTGCTGCACATCACGGATACGAACAACCCCTACCGTTTCGATCTGCGACGGGGCGCGCTGGCCCGCGTAGCCGGCGGCGGCATCCACTTCTCGGACGAGATGTTCAAGAACAAGAAGGATCTGGTGCAGGTCTATCTGGGAGTGATCCAGAACCGTACCATCGAGATCGACGGCTTCAAGTGGCCCATCGATTCATTGATCATCGCGACCAGCAACAACAGCGAGTTCAATCGCTTCCTGGCCGAGAAGGAAGAGGCGCCGATCGTCGATCGCTGCCGGATCAGCTATATCTCGCACAATACGAATTACACGCTGCAGGAGGAACTGACCCAGTACGCCATCGGCAGCGAGACGAAGACCACACTGATGAAGGAAGCGCTCCACCAGGATCCGAACCTGAACTACGCGCTGAGTGTGGCCGTGGTTCTGTCGCGCCTGCCCCACTCCGAGAAGCTGACGCCGATCGAGACGATGAAGCTGGCCGCCGGTGAGGTTGCCGGCGAAAAGAGTATCAAGGCCCTGGCCGAGGTCATCGACACCCTGAGCCAGGACGCGGACATCACCAATCGCTTCGGCCAACGCGGACTGGGCCAGCGGAACCTGGGCCGTGCGGTACAGTTGCTGGTCGAGAGCTCGGAAACGAACGAGGGATGCTGCCTGTTCGCCTACGATGTCTTCAAGACGGTCGAACGCGTCATCCTGGACTACGTCACCGACAACAACAACCGGGCCAAGTACCTCGAGGACCTGAAGACCGCCAAGGGCCTGTATCGCGAACGCATCATGACCGAGATGTTCAACGCCTACATGGACGAGCCACAGGCCATCCGCAAGGACGTGATGAACTACGTGAACATGATCATCGGCATCGACGCCGAGCTTCTCGGTTCGGACAAGATGTGGAAGTACAAGGATCCGCAGACCGGAGAGCTGCGGGCCCTGAAGGTGGACGAGCGCTTCATCAAGAGCATCGAGGAGCGCCTGCAGCTGAAAACCGAGGAGCAACGGGAGACCTTCCGCACCTCGATCCGCAAGATCTACGGACAGAAAATCGGCATGGACCCGAACTATGATTTCATGGACAACCTCGAGCTGGTCAAGGCCGTTACCGACGTGCGTCTGAAGAGCGACATCGCCGGCGCCGGATCGCTGATCGGCGCGCTGGCCAACCGCACGAATGAGGAGAACCAGAAGCTGTACGACCGCATGATCGACACCATGCTGAACAAGCTGGGCTACTGCCGTACCTGCGCGCAGAAGACCATCGAGTACTTCTGCACCCAGGAAGACGAGAACTAGATCATGAACGCGCGCGAACGGCAACTGCAGGCCCTGCGGTCCGAGATCGAGGCCTCCGGTCTACCGGAAATCCTGGTCGACCGCCTGCGCCGGGAGATCGAGGCCGGCATCGAACATGGTTTGCCCGAGGCACCACCCGAGCCGCAGTACACGCCGGGGATGAACGTTCTGCAGTCGGTGATCAACGACCCCTATGCGTTCGCCGACCTGACCTTCATCCAGGCCATGGGGATTCCCGAGGGCACCTACACGGCACGCATCGGTTCGCTCGACGAGTTGATGGAACGCGACGCCTCGCGTGAGAAGGACGGCTTTCCGCGCAAGATCCGCATCGGCCGGCTGGTCAAGCCCAGCCGCGGCGGAGCGGACAAAGTCGTCGTCGTTCCGACCACCGTCGAAGAGAAATTCGTCCACGACCCGAACTTCAAGGAGCAGGCCGAAGGCGGCGGCGGAGCCGGCGGTAGCGGCGACGGCGACGAGGGCGAGGTCATCGGCGAACAGCCGGTGCGTCCGCAGGAGGGCGACGGCGGTGGCACCGGCCCCGGCCAGGGTGACGGCGAGAACCACGAAATGGAATCCAATGCCTACGACCTGGGCAAGATCCTGACCGAACAATTCCACCTGCCCAACCTGAAGGACAAGGGCAAGAAGCGTTCGTTGACGCGCTACACCTACGACCTGACCGATCGCAACCGCGGCTTCGGCCAGTTGCTGGACAAGAAGGCCACGCTGCGCCAGATCGTCCAGACGAATATCGCGCTCGGTCGCCTCGACGCCGGCAGTGATATCGACCCGACGGATTTCCTGATCGCCCCGCGGGACAAGGTCTATCGCATCCTGTCCCAGGAAAAGGACTTCGAATCGCAGGCGATGATCTTCTTCCTGCGCGACTACTCCGGGTCGATGAGCGGCAAACCCACCGAGGTCGTCGTCGCACAGCACGTGATGATCTACTCGTGGATTCTGTACCAGTACGCCGGCCAGGTCGAATCGAGGTTCATCCTGCACGATACCGAGGCCAAGGAAGTCCCGGACTTCTACACCTACTACAACTCGCGCGTGGCAGGCGGCACGAAGGTTTCCTCCGCGTTCCGGAAGGTCAACGAGATTGTCGAGCAGGAGAATCTGGCACAGGACTACAACATCTACGTCTTCCACGGCACCGACGGTGACGACTGGGACAGCGAAGGCAAGGAATGCCTGCCGGAGATCGAGAAAATGCTCGGCTACGCCAGCCGCATGGGCGTGACCATCGTCGAGAACAGCTACGGTACTTCGGGCAACACCGAGGTGGAGAAATACCTGAAGGGCAGCGACCTGCTCGAGAAACACAAGAAACTGATTCGCCTGGATGTGATGAGCGAAAACGCGACCGAGCCGCGGATCATCGACGGCATCAAGCACCTGATCGGCGAGTAGCCGGCCGCGAAGAGATTCAGAAAGAGAAGGCATCCATGGAGCTGATCGATCAGCATACCAAATCCATCATGGAAGGCTGCAAGGAGCGCGCCCGGGACGCCGGCCTGAGCTTCGACGACGAATCGCTCGAGTACATCGTGACCAACCGCGACATGCTGGAGCTCTCGCCGAAAATCATGATCCCGACCATGTATGACTACTGGGTACACGATGTCGAGGTGCTCCAGGGCAAGGGCAAGTATGAACTGTATCCGAACAATCCGTTCGAGACGGTGATCAACACGCGCCCGGCGATCAGCTTCTACAACGACAACAATCCGGACTGGCTGAACGTGATGATCTTCTATCACGTGCTGGGCCACATCGATTTTTTCCAGAACAATCTCTACTTCCGTCATACGTGGGATGACGACTTTGCGGGCAAGGCCCTGGCCGACAAGCGAACCATCGCGAGGCTGCGCAGCGAGAAGGGCCGCTGGCTGGACTACGTCATCGAGTTCGCCCGGTCGATCGACAATCTCGTCGACTATCACGGGCTGCTGTCGCAATTGCAGCGATCCGAACAGGCGCCGGGACTCCGCCGCCAGGACTACTACTTCGATGTCTTTCTGCAGGACCTCAAAGGTGTCCGGATCAACGAGTATGTGCAGGAAATCGATCGCTACAACCAATGCACGGCGGAACACGGTTCAGCCGGTGAAGCCGAGTTCTTCAAGCCGGTCGTCGCCAGGTATCCCGAATTCGAGGCGTTGTACGAGCGTGCCTCCCACCAGAAGCGGGTCCGCCGGGGCGACATCATGCAATACGTGATGGACCACTCGGAGCATCTGAACTCGGAAGAGAATCGCTGGATGAAGGACGTGCTGCAGATCGTCCGGCAAACCTCGCTGTATTTCCAGCCTCAGATCCGAACCAAGATCATGAACGAGGGCTGGGCCAGTTACTGGCACGAGAC
This sequence comes from Candidatus Krumholzibacteriia bacterium, assembly GCA_024762975.1. Lineage (GTDB taxonomy): Bacteria > Krumholzibacteriota > Krumholzibacteriia > LZORAL124-64-63 > LZORAL124-64-63 > JANTGJ01. Next base: position 441 of record JANTGJ010000200.1, on the reverse strand, counting down.
ACTCTTCATGCGCGACAACCGCATCAGCGGGCACGAGGTGGATTTTGCCCGGGTCAACGCCGCCGTGACCGCGATGCCCCGGGTCGGATTGAATCCCTACGCCCTGGGCATGCGCCTGTTCTACTTCATCGAGGATGCCGCGAACAAGGGCCGCTACTCGCAGGAGTTCCTCGCCCTGCTGGATACCGAGCAGCGCCGAAAATTCGATCAGCACACCGGCACCGGGCAGGATTACATCTTCGCCATCCGGGAAAACCTGAACGACTTCCTGTTCATCAACAAATTTCTCGAGCAGGACTTCGTGAATGAACATCGCCTTTTCGTCGCGGGCAAGCACCTCGACGAGCAGCGCATGGTCTGGCAGTGGTACGTCAAGAGCCGCAACGCCGACGACTACCGGCAGATGGTACAGGACCAGCTCTATCATCCTCCGCATATCAC
>JANTGJ010000199.1 GCA_024762975.1 Candidatus Krumholzibacteriia bacterium | reverse complement strand
GGGGAGATCGCCACTTTACCGTCCACGGTGGTTCGCCTGCTGGAATTACTGAAAGATACCACCACTTCCGCGCCCGAAGTGCTGGAGGTGCTCGAGCGCGACCCGGCCATGACCTCCAATGTCCTGAAGTTGACAAATTCGGCGTTCTACGGACATCGCAAGCAGATTTCCAACGTTCGCGACGCCCTCGTCATGCTGGGCAATCGCAGCGTGGCCACGTTGGCTTTCTTCACCGGCATGGCGCCGATCATGCGCCGAGAGCTCGATGGCTACGGTCTGACTCGCGAGCAGTTCTGGGAGCATTGCCTGCTTTCGGCCGCGGCCTCCTCTCTGGCGGCCGACGAATTCGGCATCAGCCCCCTGCGCCGCGAGGCCTTCACCGCCGGGCTGGTACACGACGTGGGCATGTTGGTCATTGACCAGGTGCTTGTGGCCCGCCACCAGTTCATCGAACCGGACTCGATGCCGATGGGGGAGTATGCCGGAGAGCGCCGGAATCTGGGCTTCGACCACTGCGAGGCCGGAGCGATGATTGCCGACAAATGGGGATTCCCGTCCGATCTGGTCCAGCCGATCCGCTTCCACCATGCGCCGGACCGAGCCGAAGAGCACCCCGAACTGGTGCGCTCGGTGGCGGTCGGCAATTTGATTGCCCTGTCGCTGGACCGTACCCATCCGCAGGTGGAGACCCAGCTCGAGGCCCGCATCAGCGAACTGGGGCTCGATCTGAACACCTGCGAGCACATCCGCCAGGAATTGACGAGCAATCTGGGTGGAACGCTTACCGGTGCGACGCTGGCCGGCCCGGTCACCAACTGACGGCGCCGCGGCCCGGATCTCCATAAAATCTACTTGGCTGCGCCCTTTGCGATTCTTGACGGGCAAGGGGGGCGGGCCGTAGTATGAGGGCTCCCATTGGAAGCGAGCCGCACGAGGGCCATTCCGGCTGTAAATTCCCCTACGTTCTGGAGGCGTGATGAGCCAAGGACACCCCAAAGGACTGTACGTCTGCTTCGGCGCCGAGATGTTCGAGCGGTTGTGCTACTACGGTATGCGCGGGCTGCTCATTCTCTATCTGACGAAAGCTCTGCTGCAGGGCGACGAGAAAGCGATCGGTATCTACGGCGCATACACGGCGCTGGTCTACGCCGCCCCGGTGTGGGGCGGAAAGCTGGCCGACGTGGTGCTCGGTTACAAGAGGGCGGTGATCTTCGGCGGCGTGGTCATGGCGATCGGCGAGTTCCTCATCCTCGGGGGCAACGAATTTTGGCTCTTCCTGGGCATGAGCGCCATCATCGTCGGCAACGGCTACTTCAAGGCCAACATCTCGACGATGGTGGGCAAGATGTACAAGGACGGTGACCCGCTGCGCGATTCGGGATTCACCATTTTCTACATGGGCATCAACGTCGGTGCGCTGCTGGCGACGGTGGCCGTCTCCCCTCTGGGAGAGACCTTCGGTTTCCGCTGGGGCTTCGGACTGGCGGGCGCGGGCATGTTGGTCGGAGTGGGAATCTTCATTGCCGGCCTGAAACAGATCGGCGACGTGGGCGAACCTCAGAATCCCGAGAACCTGAAGAAGTACGGGATGCTGGTCTACATCGTCTCGCTGGCGGCCATTCCGCTCCTCTATCTGCTGATCAACTATGGTCAGAGCATCATCATCCTGGGTCAGGACCTGTTGTTCTGGATCCTGCTGGGACTCCTGTTGTTCGTGCTGTTCAACCTGTTGCGAGCCGGTTTCCAGGGCGACAACAAGCAGCGTGACCGGATCCTCGTGTTGCTGATCATGATGACTTTCAACGTCGTCTTCTGGGCCTGTTTCGAGCAGGCGGGCAGTTCACTGACCCTGTTTGCCGATCGCAATGTCGATCGCAGCGTATTCGGCCTGTACGAGATGCCGGCCAGCCAGACGCAGTTCTTCAATCCCGCCTTCATCATCATCTTCGGCAGCATCTTTTCGGTGATGTGGGTGAAGTTGTCGAAGATCGGCAAGAACCCGAATATACCGCTCAAGTTCGGTCTGGGTATCATCCAGCTGGGGTTGGGCTACCTGATGCTGTTGGTCGGCAACGCGCTTGCCGGTCCCACGGCCATGGTACCGCTCTACATTCTGGCACTGATGTATTTGCTGCACACCTCGGGTGAGCTGTTCCTTTCGCCGATCGGTTTGTCCATGGTTACCAAGCTGGCCCCGAAAAACATGACCGGCTCGGCGATGGGCGCCTGGTTCCTGAGCTTTGCGTTCTCGATGTATGTCGCTGCGGTGTTGGCCAAGTTGACCGGCGCCGAGGGGGGGGCTGACGCTGCCGCCAGCATTCCACCGGCCGAAAGCCTGGCCACCTACGTTGGGGTGTTCGGTAAGATGGGCTGGGTCACCGTCGGCATCGGCGTGGCGCTGGCGCTGCTGAGCAAACCGCTGAACAAGATGATGCACGGCGTCGAGTAGCGGCGGCCCGAGAAAACGTTGTTTCGGTGCCTGCGATCGGCTACACTACGAAAGTTCGATCCAGCGGGGGCGGTTCAAACCGCCCCCGCGTTCGAATGACCCGACAATATCCAGGACTTCGTCCTGATCGCTCTACCCGTACTTTTCCCCGATCCGGAGGTGGCCGATGACCTCAGCCGCGGCCCCGGTGCCCCAGGGGCACCCTCGTGGCCTGAAAGCCCTGTTCTTGACCGAGATGTGGGAGCGTCTCGGATTCTATCTGATGCTGGGCATCCTGCTGCTCTATATTACCGACACGGAGCGGGGCGGGCTTGGATTCACGACCAAGAACGCTGCCGAAATCTACGGCACCTATATGGCTTTCGTGTACTTCACACCGTTCCTGGGCGGCATGATCGCCGACCGGTTCCTCGGGTTCCGCCGTTCCGTTTTCATCGGCGGCCTGCTGATGGCCGCGGGCTACTTTGCGCTGGGCATGCGTAGCCTGCCGACGTTCTACGGGGGCCTGACGCTGCTCTGTCTGGGCAATGGTCTGTTCAAGCCGAATATCTCGGCGATGGTCGGAAACCTCTACGCCCCGGATGATCCGCGTCGCGATGCCGGTTTCAACATCTTCTACATGGGCATCAACATCGGCGCTTCGCTGTCGGCGTTGCTGTCCGCTCCGTTGCGCAACCTGTGGTCGTTCAATATGGCGTTCACCGCGGCGGGCGTGGGCCTGCTGTTGGGCGTGATGATTCTGACCCTCAACTGGAAACGCCTCGAAGCGGCGGATCGACCGAGCGAGCGCAGCGACGATGATATCTCCTTCAAACAGGTGATGTTGACGATCATGGTCCCGGCCTTCGGATTCGGCGCGCTGGGGTATTTTCTCGGGCGCGAGATTCCGTTCATCGTCAACACCCTGGGACCGGTTACCTTCGGTTTCATCGTCGGCATGATTCCGGTCATGATCTACTTTGCCCTGATCGTCAAGCGCTCGGGGCCGGAGGAAAAGCCGGGATTGGCCGCATTGATTCCGGTCTACATCGCCGGCGGCGCCTTTTTTATGGTGCTGCATCTTTCGGGTGGTCTGATGACCGTTTTTGCCGAGCACAACACCGACCGCCAGGCCGAGTGGATTCCCGGCTGGGCTGAGGTTTATGCCCAGAAGGCGATGCCGTCGTACTATGGGAATGCCGGCGCCGATCTGGCCCGCCCTGACGAGCGCATTCTGTTTACCGTGGATGACCAGGGCGAGGCCTTGTTCGGGGCCCGTACGCTGACGACCGGGTTGCGCGACCGGCTCGCGGCGAATCCAAGCGTACAGGTACGGGATACCGATGATTTCGATGTCGCTGCGGGGGACCAGTTCCTGGTTTGCAAGGTCTATGCGGACACGGATGTGCAGGTCTCCGAAGAGACGGATGCACACGGGGTGGCGACGACATCCGTCAAGGCGGTCGACGGCGCGAAGGTAGTGGACGAGGTACTGCTGACCCGCACCATTGACGGCCGGGACGTGCCGCTGCTGCTGGTCTCGAAGCACACGCACGATGCGGTCTATGCTGGAGCGGGACCGGACGCTCCGACCTTGGCACCGGGCAGCTACGTGCGCCTGGTCAACGCCGAGATGTTGACCGGACTGCTGAATCCGGTCTTTGTCGTGGTCATGACACCGGTCGTTGTCTTCTTCTTCGGCTGGTTTGCCGCCCGGGGCCGCCCCATCAGCACCGCGCGGAAGATCTTCCTGGGGATGGTCATCACCACGATTGCGTTGATGATCATGGCGGTAGGCGCCTCCCTGGGACGGGACGGCGCCCTGAAGACTTCGATGATCTGGATGGCGATCTACTATCTGGTCATTACCATCGGCGAGTTGTGCCTGTCGCCGATGGGCTTGTCGCTGGTTACGAAGCTTTCTCCAAAGCGTCTGGTGGGCCTGATGATGGGCGGTTGGTTCCTGGCCACGTCCATCGGCAACAAGCTGTCCGGATTCATCAGTGGTCTGGCGCCCGGCACGGTCATGTTCGTCATCCTGGCGGTAGCCATTCTGGGGGTGGCGAGCTTCATTTTCGTGCTGCTTCCGCGTCTGGATGCAGCGATCAAGAAGTACGGAGCCTGAGCCGATTTTCAGACAGGGCCCGCACCGATCGGTGGGGGCCCTTTTCTTCCTTTGACGAGGTGCCATCGTGAAACGTAGTTCCGTCCTGTGGACCCTGGCCATCATCCTGACCGTGGTTTCGGCGATCTGGCAACGGTGGTCCGGCCCCACCTACTCCGTCCACTTTCGGGACACGGTCGGCGGCGTGGAAGTCTCGGGCAAGCTGCTCCGGACCCACAGTATCACGGGCGATTTGCCGGTTACGATTCGCACCGCGCCGGAGGGTGCAGAGGACCCGGGAGTGAGCGGGGCCATGACCTGGCGGCGCTACCCGACGAATGACCCGTGGGAGACGACACCGCTGCCGTACCGGGACGGTGCCCTGCGGGGTATGCTGCCCCGGCAGGGAATGGCCGGTAAGATCGAGTACTGGGTCGAGGTGACACGAGATGGAGAGAGTTTTCGCATCCCGCAGAACGAAGCGGCGGTCGCGCGATTCAAAGGGGATGTTCCGGCGGTCGTACTGATCATCCATATCCTGTTCATGTTCTTCGGCATGGCGTGGTCGACACGTGCCGGATTGGAGGCTCTGGCCGGTGGCCCGAAACTACAGCGCCATTCGTTGGTGGCCTTGGTGCTGCTGGCCGTGGGAGGTTTTGTCCTGGGGCCGATCGTACAGAAATACGCCTTCGACGCCTACTGGACCGGCTGGCCGCTGGGTGAAGACCTGACGGACAACAAGTTGGCGCTTGCGGTACTGGTC
>JANTGJ010000198.1 GCA_024762975.1 Candidatus Krumholzibacteriia bacterium | reverse complement strand
GAGCCGCAGATGATCCCCCAGTTTGGCGTCGATGATGATCTGCGGATGCGCGCTCTCGTTGATCCCCGAGAGATGGGACGAAGGCCAGGTCGTGCCGTTCAGGATCGGATAGACATAGGCGCCGTACGTGTTGATATACCCTTCTGTGTCGTAGTGCCACCACATGCCCTGGGTGATGTCGAAGTCGGTCGTATCGCTGCCGCGCAAGATCACGCGCACATCGAGATCCTCCACTACGCTCACCGCCCGCACGGTCTCCCCCACGAGTTCCTGTACGCCCCACAGGCTTCTGTATACGGACACGTACACGCTGTCGATGCCGGTGGTGTTCAGGAATGCCACGTAGCTGATCCAGTCGCTGCTGGTCGTGAAGTCGTTGCTCATGTCGGTCGTGTTCCGGGGGTTCTCGATCCAGCCGTGATCTCCGGTGCAGCGCCACCGATAGGCGTAAGACGAACCGTCGGGAATACCCGTATCGTCGACGACGTTCACCCGCAACGTGTCCAGCCGCGCCCCCCAGGGGACGCCCGCGATCAGGGGATCGATCGACACCTTGGCTTCGCTGACCTTGATGCTCCAACGATCGGCGACTTCGGAATGGCCGATACCCCAGCCGACGATGAAGGTGTCCATGTACCCGCCGACGAGATCGACCAGTTCTACTGTCTTGAAGAAGGCGGCCGCCTCTTTGGCGGCCAGGCCGGCGGCAGGCGCGTCGGCGCCCATCGAAATAACAAGATCCCGGACGAAGTCGAACATCGCGTCCTGATATTGCCCCGTATTGCTGACCGCATCCCAGAGCGCATACATGGCTTCGGTCGCGTTGCCTTCGACGGCGGAATTGTAGACTTCGGGAACGGTGTCCTTGGTGAAGTCGATCAGCGTCAGAAGATCGCCGGATTCCCAGTCCTCCAGACCGAGCATGCCGTCCAGACGATCGGCGTGATCCAGGGTCGCCATGACGTTGAGGATCAGGGGGACGAAGAGGTCCCAGACCACTGTCTTCAGGGCCACCCATTTGACGGAGTCCATTTCGAATTCGGACAACGCATCCTCGGCATCGGGAGCCACCACCCCCATGCCGCCGGTAACGACGGTGTAGAGGGCGTATTTGGCGTCGGGATAGGTCTCCAGGGCGATCGGGTCCGTCTCGGTGGGCGTGTAGGCGATGTCGCCAGTGAAGTAGCTGGCGATCGTTCCGAATACGCCGTCGAAAGCACCGGTCGGCTCGAGTTCCAGGATCGTCGCCGCCTCCTCGAGTTCGTGCTCGTCGTCGTCCTGGTCTACCCAGGCGATGCGGTCGATGGACGTCCAGACCCGGCGCCGATACGTATTCCTCAGGACGATGGAATTGACTCCGCCCCGATTCAGCAACAACACGCCGCTGCGTTGCCCATCCGGTTCCACGAGCACGCCTTTCTCGGCTGCACCGCGTCCGCCTTCTGTCAGGGCGGCAACGGTCGCTGACAAGGCGTCGTGGATCGCCTGATTGAAGCCGTCGAATCCTTCGGGGTGGATGACGATCTCCGCGGCGATGGCCGCCTCCAGGTCCGCCAGTTCGGTATCCAGTTCGGCGATCAATTCGTGGATGTGACGACCGGCGTCCGCGGGCATGAGCCAAGCGCCCAGGGCGAACCAGGTCAGGGCTTCCGCGGTGCCGCGCACGTCCAGTTGATCGGCGTCGCCCCCGAGGCGAGCCATGAGCAGAGGATGGCCTTCGGCCGAGGTGGCCACAACGAGTTGTCCGCTGTCGTTGAAAAGTGGAATCTCGAAGCCGCCGTCGGACGCGACCGGAGCCGTGCCGGATCCGCAGACAAGCGTGATCGTAGCCGAATCGACCGTGGACCCGTCGGGCAGGTCGACCTGCCCCTGCAACTGGTGGTAGTCCGACGGCTTCTCGTTGCCGGCTTCGGTGGGCGAACCGCCTCCACACCCCACAAGCGCCATCAGACAGCAACAAGTGAGGACCAGAAGGAATTCGTGTCGCAGGCTTATGATCTCAGACATGCCAATTATCCCCTGATGAATCGATCCGTCTGCGGCCGAGCCTGGGACACGTGTCACGACATCAAGTTCGGATCACGTCGGTCCGTGGCAACGGTCCCTACGAGAGCAGAATACGAAATTGGCGTTACTCAGATGTTACGTGGGTATTCGATTCATATTCAACGGATTGCCTGACATTCGGTTATATCTTCGACAATCGGCCAGATCCCTCGCGGCTCCGCATGCCGACACGCCCGCACTGCGTCGATCAAGCGGGGCTCGTCCGCGCCGCCGCGAAGACCACGCGTGATCTCGATTTCCACGCCCGTGAGCAAACGTCCGCGATTGCAGATGTTCTGAGGATAGTAAGAACAACCGCATAGCCCAGCCGGGCCTGCCGCCATCTGCAGGGTGTCGGCGACTTCAAGTTGCCCGAACTGTTCCTCGTCCTGGCCGTCCACATCATCCTTGGCTACCGCAAGCTGGATGACGTGAAGTTGCGAGCCCGTACGACAGAGAGGAGAACGACCATGGACAGGTAGATCGGCTTGGATGCCCACGCGTCGAGTTGCACGGTAGCGGTGGTCGGCCCCGGCGGCCGGCGACTCGCAACGCAGGACACAGAGACCAACGCTCGATCCCTGATCACGGCCATCGAAGCGATCCCGCGCCGGGTCTACAAGCAGCGAGGCCGCTTCACTTGGTTGGCCTATCTGGCCAAGGCCGACCAAGTGCTTGTTGGCGACGACGTTCGCGCCCAAAATCGCATCAAGAGCCTGCTGCGGTCCCGTGGGATCCAGGTCGCTGGCTCGGAGGTCTACACCACCGCGGGCAGGACAGGCGTGATGAATCGAGAGACCGGTGGACATCGATAGACCGGTGGACTGGAACTCCGCCGCCGGATCTGCTAGACTCCGTGTGTATTTCGTGATTCGCCCAACTCCATTTCATCAGCCGGCCTTCAGGAGGTCCCGCCATGCGCCTTGCCATCGTTTGCCTGTTGACCCTGACGTTCTGTGCCGCCATCGCGACGGCGGAGCAACCACGCGAGCAGCGCGACGCTGCGCCGATGACCGCCGAGAGCCTGGGGGAAAAAAGCCCCGGGGGCGGTTGCGACATCGGCAACCTCGCCGCGCCGACCTACAACTTCGGCAACTGGATCAGGGGCGGCGAATCTTACGCCTACCTCATCCAACCCCAGAGCGAGGGGTGCGACTGCGAGAAAGGGTTCAAGGTCGAGCGAATCTACATGATGATGCAGTTCGCGCCGGGCGACGTGCCCGAGGACTTTTCGGTCTACGTCGGTTTGGCCGACGCGGTCTGGGACGAGGCCGCGGGCGTCTACCGTCCCGGTGAGGAGTACTGCACGTCGGCCACTTCGGCCCTGACCGCCGCCACGGCGGGTCTGTACGACATCTACGTCGATCTGGAAGGCGATTGCGCCTGCGCGACCATCGAGGATGCGTACTTCATCACCTTCCACCTGCCGCAGCCTCTGGTCTGGTGGGCCGATGCGCTCGAGGATGACACGCCCGCCCCCGGCGTCAGCTACTTCGACAACGGCTCCGGCTGGCAGGACCTGGTCGTCGACTACGGCTGGTGGGGCAACAACATCATGCACGCCGAGATCAGCTGCTGCAACGAGCCGGTGGGCAACGAGGCATACAGCCTCGACGCCCTCAAGGCGCTCTATCGCTGAGGCGTGTCGAGAACGAGCCATTGCGTGGGACCCGCTGAACGGCGGGTCCCTTGTCTTTGGTCAAAACCTCATCCGCAACGACACTACGGAATCCGAAACCCTTTTCGTACGCGCCAGTACCTAGCTGCTTAACACAATACTGCCTGTCCCTTTTTTTCATCCGTCCGCTCTATCTCCGTTGCGGTTACGGCTGACGAGTTCAACATCCATCGTCCAGCCAGATACCGTTGTCCGTTGGCATCGAAAAGGGTGACGACTCTACTGGCGGTGGCGAAGCAAGCCAGGCCGAGGAAGACCGAAGATCTCGGTCGAGATTCGAACGGTGATTCGCCGAATGTCTCAAGAAAATGGCTCTCCTGGTAACATTGTGGGTCACGGCAGCGCCGGCGACAGCACGATTCCCCCACTGCACAGCATGATCATACCCATCAGCGCGTGAGCGCTGTGGATGCCGTACGCTCTCCTGGCGATCATCCTCGACTTGGCATTGATTCCCTCCACCAGCCCGTTGGTAAGCCGCAACTCGATGTAGGCAGTGATCCCGTCGAAGTGCTTGCGGATGGTCCTGCTTAACCGCTTGAACGGTTCCAGTCGCGAACGGGCGGCCCAACCGATCCACTCGCGCAGATCCCGTCGCGCCCGCCACGGTTGCCGCCGGGACAGAGCCTTGCGCAGAGCCTCCTTCAGCAGATACGCCCGATAGAGCGGCTTGTAGGTGCGCTCGACATCGCTGAGCTTCCGTGTGTCCTTCTCCGTCGCATCCTCGGCGTTCTTCAACAAGGGCCACCTGGACCGCTTGATCGCCCGCGCGAACTCACTGTCGTCGGCCTCACGCACCACCTGGCGACGGACCTGGTCGAGGGCTTCGCCGGCGAGCTTCTGGACGTGGAAGCGATCGAAGACGATGGTCGCCTGCGGCGCGTGGTCCAGAACGGCGCGCCGGTATCCGGCCGACATGTCCATGGTCACTGTCTCGAGCTGCCTGCAGGCCTCCGGGCCGATCTGGGCGAAGAACCGAGTCAGGGCCTTGGCCCCTTTTCCTTCACCGGCCCAGACCACTCTGCGGCTGTCGTGATCGACGACAATGGTGATGTAACGATGCCGCTTGCGGTAGCTGAACTCATCAACCCCGATACGGCGCAGACCCTCGAGCCGCGAAGGGTCGAGTTCGCGGTCGACGACCCGGCCGATGATCACCCCGACGGTGCGCCAATCGATACCCAGCAGCTTGGTGACCGACGTCCAGTCGGTAATCTGGGCGAGATAGGCGCACATCTCCTCGAACGCCATGGTGAAGCCGGTGTTGGGCGAGGCCCAGGGTAGATGCTCGACGCGGGTGACATTGCACCGCCGGCAGCGTGCCCGCCGTGGCGCGTACCGTAGCCAGATGCGGACGCTACCCAGACCGAGGTGACGCCAGAGCCGAGAAGCCTGGGTATCGTAACCGGAGCATCGGCGCTGACAGCAACTGCAGCGCGGCTTCCGCCACGTAGGGCGAACATCGAGAATGATCCCACCATCGGTGAACTCGCATCCGCGGACGAAGATGGACGTGACGGCGATGAGTCGGCGTAGTACTGTGGTCAGGCGCACGGGTCCCTCCTTGGCTCGTATGAAGCGTTAACAACTCCATTGAGCCATGGGCCCGTGCGTATTTCTATGAAATTATTGGGGTTAGGTGGCTTTTGAGGATGGCTTGGCGCCCACGATCATACCAGGAGAGCCATAATTCCC
>JANTGJ010000197.1 GCA_024762975.1 Candidatus Krumholzibacteriia bacterium | reverse complement strand
GGCCTCGGCCGCGTCGCGGGCTTCGACGGCCTCGCGGGTGATCTTCTCCAACTCCTGTACGGCGGCGGACAATTCGGTCGTTCGTTCGGCGACCTGTTTCTCCAGTAGCTGGCCGTGGTTGGCCAACTGGGCGTCGCGTTCCTGGACCTCGGACAGCATGACGTTGAATACATCGACGAGCTCGCCGAATTCATCGTTGCTGAAACGGGTCATGCGCGTGGCGTAGTTCTTCTCCGAGGCGACGGTTCTCATTGTCTCGATCAGGCGGTGCACCGGATCGGAGAAGACCCTCTGCAGTCGTGCTGACAACACGATGATCAGGACCAATGACACCAGCAGGATGATCAAGGCGACGGTGTATACGTTCTGGACCATTCGGGCCAGTTCGCTCTGGTCATCGATGATGTGCAATGCACCGATATATTCACTGTGGATCTCGACCGGGCGGATCACGTGGAGGTGTCCGTCCTTCAGGGTGTCGGTGATCTGCCCAGCCAGGTTCCGCGCGTTCGCGGCATCGGGCGACAACCGGAACGGAGGTTCACCGGTGGCATCGACATCGAGTCCCGGCGCATGATACCGGCTGAACACCTCACCGTTCGCGTCGTACAGATACGCCGCGAGGATGCCCGGCTTCGCACCCAGGGCGCTGAGCGTCGTGTCGGCGGCGCCCCGGTCCTGAAAGACCAACGCCGCGCTGACGTTATTTCCCACTACCGTGGCCAGGGTGTGGATCTCGTCGGTCACGGCAGTGCGGGTGCGCGCATACTCGGACGCGACCACGGCCACCAGTGCCAGCAACAGTACCAGCATGCCGGTCAGTACCATGATCGTGACCAGCTTGGTGCGAATCCTGAAATCCTTGAATTGAATCATTCGGTTGCCCCTTCGGTCTCGATGACGGAGGAAGCCAGCATCAGGAGCTGGGAACTGATCTGGAGGTGATGTGCGCGGGCATGATCCAGGTTGACCGCGAAGCGAATCTTGTTGTGAACGAGGTGCAGATTGACGATGCCGCCGGATTCGAGAAAGCCGTTCATCTCGCCGATGAGCAGGATCGGCTCCTGTCCGGCCGCAATCATGATCTGGGGCAGGTCCTTGCGTTCGGTTTCAGCCAGGAACAGCAGGTGGCAGCCGATCACATCCTCGGGTTCGGCCACGTACCGGATCTCGATGCGGTTTTGGCCGATCTTCCGTCCGACCACCGATTCGAACGCTTCGCCCAGGTGCTGGTCGCCGCAGTAGGCGATTCTCAACACTCCGGGGTCGGCCTCGAACGCCTGATCCGGCCACTCGGTGAACCGCGCGAAGTTGTAGACCAGGGCGGCCTTGATCGCGTACTCCTTGGTCATCGAGTCTGCCGCGCCGGTCGATCCGGCGGACAGCACGATGCCCAGAACGCACAGGGGCAACCGTAGGTGTTTCCCGATCCGCATCATGACTGCTGGTGCGCTCCCATCAGAATGACCAGCGCAAACGGGCGAAGAGGCGCCGCGGAATCTGAACCGGGAGGCTGAAGCTCTCGGCTGCGTACTCGTAGTGGTTCTCTTCGAGCAGATCGTATCCGTGCAGCGAGACCATGAGATTCGGGCGCAAACGCCAATCCACACCCAGATCCAATCCGGTGTATTCCGGTACCTGGAATCCCCCGATCCGCGTCGAGACAATGGCTGTACATTGGTCCACGTACCGCACGGCACCGAACAGATCGACCGTCGAATGCGGAGACACCTCCAGGCGAGCGAAAGCCTGGTGTTCGGGATCGATCGGGGTCTGGATGGCGAGGAGGTCCTCCGCCAGTTCGTCGTTCCTGATGGTCGAGTACGCCAACTGCCCGCGCAGCCAGTGTCCCGGTTGCCAGGTCAAAGCCAGCTCCAGCCCGTAGTCGCTCGACTTGGCATCGTTGCCGAAGATCGTCGGTTGAAGGATGTACGGCGGGTCCTCGTAGTAGCGGACATCCGGTTCTCCGGGCTTGGTGCTGCGGAGTCGATCATACTCGTGCAGAAAGAGCGCCAGATCGGCTGTGAAAGTGGAACGCGTGAACCGGTATCCCAATTCATAAGCCACGAGTTCTTCGGCTTGCATTTTGTCCGAACCGGTCATGACGACGGCGACAGGGAACGGTGCCGGATTCTGCTCCGTTCCAGGGGGAATCGATGTTACCAGGACGCCCACGTCGCTTTCGACATGTGACGGCGTCCGCACTGCTCTCGATACGGCCGACCAGATTCGATGGTCGTTGCCGGGCCGCCACAGCATGCGCAGACTCGGCTGGATCTCGACGCCCGTGAACTCGTTGTGCTCGAACTTGCTGCCGGCGGTCAACGACAACACTTCCTTGCGCAGCTCGATCTCGTCCTGCAGGAAAAGACTGAAGAGGGAGACGGCAAGCGGCGATCCGGTCCGGATCGTCTCGTTGTGACCCTGGATGTCGTTGTTGATGTGCCGGTAGCCCGCACCCCAGACCAGTTTGTGTCCGTCGGTTGTGAAGCTGTGCTGCAGGTCGTAGTCGATCTGGTCTGCGACCCGCTTGGCGATTCCCGGATCGTCCCTCAGTGAACGATCATAGTAGGCCTGGAACGAAATTTCCGATCGGGGCGAGTAGGTGTGGACCAGGCGACCCAGCAGGTGACCTCCCGAAACCGTCGAGCGATCGGTAAAACTTTCGATATAGGGGGGTGTGATTCGGGAGATCGTCGATTTCTGGTTGATCCGGCCGTCGTAGACGCCGCCCTGCAGGGTCAGCGCTTCGCGTGCGCTTTGGTGACGATCCAGCCGAAATCCGGCACGTACAATGTTCCAGTCGTCATCGGGGTCGGAGTCTTCACCGGCATCGAACTCGCCGGTACCGATCGTCTTGCCGTAGACGCGGGCGTAGGTCAGGTCGTCGAGTTGTGCCCCCCAACGGAATCCGGCCGAAACCTGTTCGAAGTCGCCACCGCCGACGGAGACCAGTCCTCCCTGCGTGTCGGCCGCGTGTTTGGTGATGATGTTGATCACGCCGTTGACCGCGTTGGCGCCCCACAGGGTCGAGCCCGGTCCGCGGATGATTTCGATGCGATCGACATCCTCGAGCATCAGATCCTGCACTTCCCAGTACACGCCCGAGAAGGTCGGCGTATAGACGCTCCTGCCGTCAATCAGTACCAGTAGTTTGTTGCTGAATCGTCCGTTGTCGCCGCGGGCGGTGATTGCCCACTTGTTCGCATCGATGCGTGCGACATGGATTCCGGGCACCAATCTCAGTGCCTCGGCGATATTGCCGGCCCCCTGACGGCGCAGGTCTTCGTTGGTCAGAACGAAGATGGCCGCGGGAGCCTCGTGGATCGACTGCGGTCGCTTCGATACCGACGTGACCTCGATATCCAGCAGGTCTTCCAGGCTCAGGTCGAAGAGGGCCGGTTCCTCCGCGGTCACCGGCTGTACGGGGAGAAACCAGGCACAGACGAAGCAGACGCAGGTCAGCAGAAGGAAACAGCGGGTACGGCTTGGCCGCGGATCGTTCGACATGTCTGGGCTCCTGATGGTTGATCGCCTTCGATCGGTCAATAGCGCATCTCTATGGATGTGGTATTCGACAAATGGATCTGTAGTAGCAATATCGACAAGCCGGTGCCCGCCTTGAGGCTATTTCTCCAATGGGACGGGGAAATGGGGAAATGCGGTCGGGGAATCGGGAGGGCACCGGAAAAGGAGATCCGAAAAAGACCGGCCCGCTCGATGCGGGCCGGCCGTAGTCGAAGCTGAAGGGTTGGACTACATCGGAATCTCTTCCCCGTTGCCGTCATCCAGGACCGCTTCGCCATCCGGTCCGAATGTGATGTCGTAGGTTACGGTGTTGCCGTACTGCGTGAAGGTCACCGTGCCGTGGCCGCTGCCGTCCGGGGCGTACCACAGTTCGCCGGTCACGCTGGGGCTGCCCTCGCCGGCCGGATCGTTGGCCGAGAAGGCCAGGTGCGAGCCGCCGCCGTCCAGGCGCTCGAGCGAGAAGTCGCCAGTGGCGCCGTCGTTGCGCGACCACTCGCCGGTGATCGACTCTTCTTCGCCTTCAGTACCAACGGCCGTGATGGTGAACTGCTCGCGCAGATCGCCGTCGCGATGGAAGCCACTGATAGTACGCGAGTCGCCCGAGTCCTGGGCATTGAAGTACGTCGAATCGGCGTGCGCATCCTGCCAGGTCAGGACGTCGTAGGCCTCGATCATGGCTTCGCCCTGCGTACCGGACTGCTGGCGGGAAACCGGATCGCTGCCGCTGCTGAAGGTGGTGGTGATGTCGTACTCGCCGGTTTCCTCGTCGAAGGTTCCGCTGACCGTCGTGCCGTCGGCGCGATTCTCGGTCACCGTCGCCGAACCCAGTCCATCCCAGGTCACGGTGCGCGAGTAGCTCGTGCCATCGAGCATCTCGAACAGCTCATTCAGGGAGCCGCTGCCGTCACAGTTCAGATCGGCCTGGCGATGCAGGTGCGACAGCTGCCAGTCGTTCGGGTACCAGATATCCTCGAGGGCCTCGCCGCCACAAGGCTCGTTGCCGGGCGAGACGGGCTCGTCGGGTACGAACTGGACGTAGTGGCGCGGGCTGCCGCCGTCGCCGGCCGTACCGTCGAACACGGAGCCGCGGCTCAGCGAGATCAGCAGATCGTCTTCTTCGTCTTCCAGGTCGCCCACGACGGCCAACAGCGTGTCACTGACACTTTCGAGCCAATGGTCGGCGGGCGCGGCGGTCAGGTGGCCCACTGCACGTACTTCCTGCTCGTCGTTGATGGTGCCGCCCTGCAGGGCGCTCAGAGAAGCGGTGTACTCGGCATCGGTCAGCCAGTGAACCGTCATGTCGACGCTGTAGATCTCCTCGTCACCATCGGTACGGAAGTCGCCCGGATCCATGACGATGTCGACCTGGTTCCAGTCCTGCAGGACGCGCCAGCGGGGATGATCGACGCGCAGGTGGGCCAAGACCTGGACGCCGGATTCCATCGGGCCACTGCCCGAGACCGGGGCCAGGGTGCCGACGGAGATCTCGCCGCCGGGCATCTCGACGCGTTGCATCGCGGAGTAGTAGGAGTCATCGGTGTCGTCTTCGAACGTGCCGTTCGTGTCCAGGACGATTTCCTGTGCGATGTGCTCGGGCTGGCCCAGAACCACCGGGTAGGAGCGCTGGACGACGAATTTCACGAGGTCCGGTGCGGTGACGACGACCAGGGCATTCAGGCCGGTCGAGTCGGCGGTATCGAAGTACTCGACAGAGATGGTGTCGCCGTCGGCGTAGTCGGCCTTCTGGGCCATCATCCGGATGTGGCTCAGCTTGGCCCGGGAGCGGGACAACGACACCGCCTGGCGGCGTACGTCCAGGCCCTCGCTCGCGGCGGCGGCCAGAGCTGCGGATTGGCCGGGGTAGCTCATGCCTTCTCCCGTCCAGCCGTCGAGATCGGCGTCGCCACTCAGGCCCGCGTCGCCGGCGATCGTGCTCAGAGGGTTGGCGAAGAGTTCGACCTGGTTCAGGTTCTCTTCGACCATCGT
>JANTGJ010000196.1 GCA_024762975.1 Candidatus Krumholzibacteriia bacterium | reverse complement strand
GAGAATGCGCACCTGGCCGTCCGTGTTGTAGTACTCGAAGTTCATCATCTCGGTAACGAACTCCTCGGGTCGCAGGCCCTTGGGTTCGAAACAGGCGCATCCGTTCTCGACGCGCAGACCCAATTCACCGCGTCGCGTCAGGATCTCTTCTTTCACCTGACCGGTCATGCCGGGTTGCTTTGCACCGCCGGAAGACGGGGTATGCGAATACGGATCCGTCGGGAAGGCTCCAAATTCGGAAGGTGTTTTTTCGTACCCGATGCCCGATCGAATGCGGTAGTACATGCGCTGCAGATCGGCGGCGATCGAGGGCTGTTCGTTCTCGCGGGCCCGTTGCGTGGTTTCCTGAACGGCGAGCAGGAGTTTCGCCACCATATGCCAGTAGATGCAGCCCAGTCCTTCGTATCCGTACATCGTGCCCGAACGGCCGGTATACGAAGAGTGGTCGAACGTGTCTTCGAAGAGCTCGCCAATGGCTGCGCGGTCGTGTTGAACCCGGTCGGCAAGAGCTGGGTCACCCGCCATTCGGTCCAACTCTTCATCCAGAAGTGCGGCGTTGCTCAGGTCGGCCTGGAATCGGTAGGTGCCATCGGCATCCCGCTCGATGATCGTCGTGCGGCGCTGGCGAGCCAATTCGACCAGCAGTGGGATCTGCTCCACACGCGCGGCAGACACCGTGTTCTTGGAAAGGAAACCGGGCAAGAGGCACTCGGGGTACAGCAGGAAACTACGTTGCTCCGGAACGTAGAGGGCGCTGGCAAAGAGTCGGTCCAGGATATCGCGGGATTCCTCCGCATCCAGCAGGCCCGAGGAAAGGACTGCAACCTGGCCCTCGAGCATTTCCTGCAGACGCTCGACCTGCAGCTTGGATCCTTCGACCTCGAGCAGGTTGTAGGCGTGGTACAGGCCGTCCGGTCGCCGGTTGGCCCGAATGCCCCAATCGACATGCTCGAGCGCCGCGCGGCAGAACTCGGCGACACGATGGGTCGAGAGCATTCGACGGCCGCCGAATCCGTGATCATACACCTGTTCGCGATAGGTCGAGAAGGCCATGCCCAGCCGGTCCAGCAAGCGACGTCGCGCAGCCGGTTGCATGGCGCCGCCGGTCAAGGCGTTGCGTCCCTCCGCTAGAGCCGCTGCGATTCCGTCGAACCAGTCGGCGATTTCTTCGGCGATCGGCAGTTGGAGATCCCCACTGTCTTCGAATCGGTCCGCCAGGAATGCGAGATAGCGGCGCAGGTAGCAGAGAGTCACGACCGAGACGCCGCCTCCGGCCAGGGCATTGTTCGCATCGTTCCACTCGGGGCGCTGCGTATTCATCCAGATGCCCGCGTCGGGGATCATATTCGACAACTTCGAGAGCGCAGGCACGAGCAGTTTCTCGAAGAGGTTCGCGTGGTGCACCTTGCCGTCCGCATCCGTCAGCAATCGTCCGTCCGAGCCGATTTCCTGTACGCGCGCCGCGCTGCGGGCGGCTGCGGCACGATCGAAGACGATCGTCCGGTTCGGATCATCCAGCAGTTCGGCATAGGGCTTGATGCGGTAGGGCACATCCGCGTAGCTGAAGATCTCACGGTCGAGCAGGGCATCGAATCCGCCGGAGTCATGGTCGTGCCAGGCTTCCAGCAGCTTCAGCAGGTAGATGATCTGGTGATCGCCCCAGTACCCGATGTTGGACCACGGGTTTTCCGGCTCTTCGACCTCCCAGTCGATTCCCTCGCGATTGATGCGATAGGGGTTGAATCCGTCGACCGTCGATGCGTTCAGGAACTTTGCCACGGTTCCGGGCAGAAAATCCGGATATGACGCGTTCAGGGCCTCCCAGTTCTGGAAAATATCGCGCCAGTTCCCTTCGTAGTTGAGCAGTGGATCGCCGTCCGCATTGCGGATCCTGATCGAGAACTGGTTCCAGGGTCGGCTGGGGTCTCCATGCCGCCGGCCAAAGTGCAAGGGCAGATATTCGTAGCACAAGCGTTGCAAGTCGCAGTCCCCACTGGCGTCGGCCAGGACATACAGTTCCTGGATGGTCAACCGCGGGGGCAGGGTATTCAGGTGCTGGGAATGACGCCGGGCGACCACCCGATTGTGCGTTTCGATGAAATCGATCAGATCGTTGCTGGGCAACCGGTAGCCGTCGGCAAAAACACCGCCGCGCATATTATTATAGAGCACATTCGAGAAGTGGTGCGACCACGAGGCCGGTCGGCCCGTCAGTTGCAGGCCGTCCGCGGCTGCCACGGCCCTGCGCAAGGTCTCGCGCGCCTGCAGCAGTCGCTGCTCGAGAAAGGTTTCCAATTCCGGGTCGGCCCCGATGCGCTGCCGCAGATCCACGATCTGTCGCTGCGAGCGCCCCACATCGCAGGCCAGGTGCCAGCGCTGGAATTCGTTCGGCTCCAGATCGATGCGCGCGCTGATCAGGTAGTTTCCGCGCGTGCCGTTCAGCACGCTGCGCTCGGATGTCAGGCGGCCGGCGGCGAAGGCGCCGATCACGTCCTCGCTCAGATGCACCTTGAAGTCGTCCAGGCCACAGCACCAGACGGTGTTGGCGCGCAGGACCTCGAGGGCCTCGGCGCGGTCGGTGATGCCGGCCGTCAACGAGAAGATACCCAGGCCGGTTTCCGGATCCAGTTCCGATTTCTTGTAGGCGTCGACGAGGTTGCCGGCGGTCTGATACAGGCCCAACGGAGCGCCGAAGGGCAACACATTGCGTAGCCCGTCCAGGATCGATACCGAAATCGTATCGGCTCCGCGATTTTCGAGCGTTGCCGTACGGACCCAGCCGAAGCGGTCACAGCCGGACCATGCATAGCGAAAGACCAGGCCCAGGTCGGGGCGGATCTCTTCGAAGACGACCCGGTTGCCGGTCACACTCTTGTAGAGGTTGCGCTCGCAGCGATTGTCCGGGGCATCGTGGGATTCGAACGGAGTCCAGTGAATGGCAGAGCCTTCGGGGCTTTCGATGCGGACGCGCGTCATCGGACCGGTATGGTGATGGGCCTCGTGAAGCTCGTCAACCGTACGGTAGGGGAAGAGGCTTCCTTCCGCATCGACCCGGCCGGCGGTCAGTCCGCCGCTGGAGGTCAGAAACATCCACAGGTCGGTTGCGCTGGCGACATTCGTCAGGAACGCAGGCATGCGATCGTAGGCGGCGATACGGTAGTGCGCCTCGCCATCCAATTGGACGAAATCACCGCGCGGAGCGGTGGTTGTTGCAAATGCCGACTCCAGTTCCAGAGCCTGTGCAGGTCTACCCTTCATCGATTCCCATCCGGTGCAGTAGGGTCGAAAGCAATCCTGTTTTCCTGCGGAATGACGGCAGCGCCGGGGCCCGCGGTGCGGACCCCGGAGATTCCCGCTTTCCTACTTCAGCAGTATCATGCTGCGGGCGGTCTGCCCGGTCTCGGTGGTCAGCACGTACTGGTATCGGCCGCTGGCGGCAGGCAACCCGGCATCGGTCAGGCCATTCCACGTCACGTGGTGGTCGCCGGCTCCGAAGCTACCGTTCTCCAGCGTGCGCACCTTGCGGCCCGCCACGTCGTAGATCGTCAGATTCACGTTGCCCGCGTTTTCCAGCGCGAAGTCGATGCGTGTGGAGGGGTTGAACGGATTGGGATAGTTCTGGCCCAGCTGTGCGCCGGCGATGACCGAGGCGTCCGGTACAGCAGCCAGCGGATCGATCTCCCACTGGACGTTGTCATAGAAGATGCCCGAGCCTTCGTACATCGTGGCCGTGTTCAGGAAGCCGAACTGGATCCACTGGCCCGCGAGCTGCGGATCCGCCAGGCTCAGAGACATTTCGTACCGGTTCCACTCGACCGGAATGGTCGTCATATCGACGAAGACGAAGTTCGTCATCGCAAAACCGTTGCTCGGATCGATGGTCTTGATGAAGGCCTTGGCCTCGGACGCACCCTCGATGTTGCCGAGTTTGGCGTCGAACGAGAACTTCCAGACTTCGCCGATATTCTCAGCAGCGATGGTCTGCTCCTGGAAGACGTTCGATTCGATGATGTTGCCAAGCGCATGGTCGGTGTTGTTGTAGTCGCTGAAGACGACGAGCTGTTGCAGGCCCTGGTCGACGCCGCCCTGCAGGATGTCGATCTGGCTAAAGGCGAACTCGTGGTTCGGCGCCGGGAAGGAGCCGTACCCGTAGAGCCAATTGCCGACTGCATCGTATACACCGCCGTAAACGAGCCATCCGTCGTCGCCCAGAGCAGCCGAGTCGGTCTGGATCAGATTCTCGAAGTCCTGCTGATAAGAAGTTACCTGAGCCTGGCCGGTCAGCGGCACCAGGCAAAGAACTGCTGTGGCGACTGCCAGCAGCAAGCGGGAACGCGGGGAAAACATTTCGAACCTCCTGCGCGGAATCCCTCGATTCCGCCGTAATATCCGAGACTTGATGCTGGCTACGGTCCTGTCGAGTCTTGCCTCCGAACGTGTCAAGTGATCTCATGGAGCGGCGAGTGGCTGTTGCCTGAGGTGAATCCGCCCGGCCAGGGGGGATCGTTGATCTCGCGTAATGGACTCTTGACAGGACAAAAACAATCATACACTATGTTCGGTGACCGAACAAAGCATTTTTTGCGGAAAGTTGGGATCGCATGACGGACCGGGACTTCCCGAAACATTTCCCGAAGGGATTTTTGTGGGGCACGGCCACCTCGGCACAGCAAATCGAGGGGGCCGTGACCGAGGGCGGGCGTGGCGAGTCGATCTGGGATCGTTTCGCCCGAACCCCGGGGAAGATTGCCGACGGCACCAATCCTGCGCAGGCCTGCGATCACTACCACCGCTGGCGCGAGGATATCGAGCAGATGAAGTGGCTGGGATTGAACGCCTACCGCTTCTCGATCGCCTGGCCTCGTATTCAGCCCACGGGCAAGGGGCCGCTGAATCGAGCCGGCCTGGATTTCTACGACCGCTTGGTCGATGCACTGCTGGCCGACGGGATCGAGCCCTTGCCGACACTCTATCATTGGGATCTACCGCAGGCGCTGCAGGAGAGCGGGGGCTGGGCCGATCGTGAGATCGTCGATCGCTTCTGCGAGTACACTTCGATCGTTGCAACGAAGCTGGGTGATCGGATCGATCATTGGGCGACATTCAACGAACCCTGGTGTATCACGGTGCTCGGGCACGAGGAAGGACATCACGCGCCGGGTCTGAAGGATCCGGCGACAGCTCTGCGAGTGGCGCATCACCTTTTGTTGGCCCACGGTCGCGCCGTTCCGGTGCTGCGTAGCGAGGTTCGCGGTGTCCAGGTCGGGATCGTACATATTCAGACGCCGTCGTATCCGGCCAGCGGGAGCGAGGCCGACCAGGATGCCGCCCGCTGGTTCGATGGCTTCTTCAATCGCTGGTATCTCGACCCCCTGTTTCTCGGCAAATACCCGTTGGATGCCATCGAGGATCGCGTGAAGGCGGGCCACCTGGCCGGGCCAGTGCTACCTTTCGTGCAGCCGGGAGATCTGGAAGAGATCTCGGCGCCGCTGGACTGGCTGGGCCTGAATTACTAC
>JANTGJ010000195.1 GCA_024762975.1 Candidatus Krumholzibacteriia bacterium | reverse complement strand
GATGATTCGCCTGAACATCACCGGACCGGACGGGACCACCGGCGAGCGGTTGCTGTTTGCATTGCATCCGGATTTTTCGATGGGGCACAGCGGGGGGGAGCAGGCATTTGCCGACCTCGATCTGCTGTATCAGGTCAGTGCCGGTCTCGAGTTCGCACCGGGAGGAGCGACGGGCCTGCAGGGGCGTGCGACCTTCGATCTGCAGACCATGAATATGGACAACGAGGAGCGCGGCGCGATTGCCGCGGGTGAAACCTTCGATGTCACCGAACGCATGCTCTATGTGAACGATGCGAACCAGTTCTCTTTCGTGGCCGGTGTCATTCATGAGTCGGTCGTACTGGCGCCCGCGCTGAGCAACGAAGAGAATGCGCCAGCTGCGGCGCGACTGGTGATCCGCGACCAGGAGGGCAACGAGGCTTCGGCGATCGTGACCAAATATGGTCCGGGCGAACGGGTGCAGTTGGGCGACAAGTCGGTCACGTTGACGTTCGCCCCGGTCCTGCGCCGGTTGCCCTATGAACTGGTCCTGGAAGATTTCGTACTCGAGACCTATCCCGGATCGGACAATCCGGCCACGTACGAAAGTTACGTTGTAGTGAACGATGCCGAGCGTGGCATCTCGGGACAAAAGGCACATATCTACATGAATCATCCTCTGACCTACCGGGGCACCAAACACTTCCAGTCCTCGTACGATATGGACCGCAAGGGTACGGTGCTTTCGCTGAACAAGGATCCGGGCAAGTGGCCGACCTACTTCGGGTACGCGATGCTGACACTCGGTTTCCTGCTGATCATCGTGAAGGATGTCTTGTGGCCGCGCCGGAAGCGTTCCGCGTCGGGTACGGGAAAAGCCGTGCAGACCGCCTCGGCTGTCGTGGGGCTGTTGATCGCCTTCGGTGCGGTAGCGCCTGCGTTTGCACAAACAGGGCATGAGGGCCACGACCACGGGCAGGTGCCCGATTTCGTCGTACTTTCGGAGAAGGCGCGCGAGTCGGCGTCGACCCTGATTGTTCAGGACTACCGCGGCCGGATGAAGCCGCTGGACACCCAGGCGCGCGAGATGGTGATGAAGGTCGCCAAGAAGACGAAGTTCCAGGGGCGGGAACCCGTCGACATGTACCTGAACTGGACCGGCAATGCTTCCTATTGGTGGAGCCAGCCCTGTATCGCGGTGCGTTATCCGGGTCTGAAGGATTTGCTGGGTGTGGACCATTCCGTCAAGCACGTCAGTCCAGCCAGTCTCTATGAAGGCGGTGAATACAAGCTGAGCGCGCAGGTCGAAGCGGCGCACCGTACGCCCGACCGTGAGCGATCGAAAACGCAGCGCAAGCTGATCTCCTTCGATGAGCGTTTTCATCTGCTGTACATGACCTTCCAGGGCCAGGGACTGCGCATCTTCCCCGTACCGGGTGACGAAAACAATTCTTGGCTGGATATCCAGTCGGTGGGCGGCAAGGTGGATGCGGCCACGAACGCGGCCTACACCGCGGCGTATACCGATTTTGCCGAAGGTTTGCATTTGGGCGATGTCGGGCGCATCCAGAGCAGCTTGCAACAGATCCACGACTTCCAGCAGCAGTACGGTGCGGATGTCCTGCCTTCGGATCTGCGGATGAATGCCGAATTGCTGTACAACCGTGCCCACATCTTTTCGTGGATGATGGTGCCGCTGTTGGGCACGTTCCTGATCCTCATGCCGCTGTATGTCTGGAACCTGTTCCGCAACCAGGGACGTCGGATCAGTTTCCGGAACCCGTTCTACTCCCTGGGAATGGCGATGTACGTGTTCGCTTTCGCCGGTATGATCTTCGGATACGTGCTGCGTTGGATCGCCTCGGGCCGTGCCCCGTTGTCCAATGGGCACGAGTCGTTGCTGTTTATCAGTATCTCCATTGTGCTGGCAGGGTTGCTGTTCGAGTTGGCCTACCGGATGGCGGTGCCGGCCGGCCTGGCCGGACTGCTGACGGTCGTCGTACTGGGGGTTTCGATGCTGTCGGTATTCGATCCGGCCATCGGCCCGCTGGTGCCCGTATTGGTCTCGTACTGGCTGAACATCCACGTGACGATCATTACCTCGAGTTACGGTTTCCTCGGGTTGGCGGCCTTGATCGGCGCCCTGGTGCTGATCCTGCTGATGCTGCCGGGGAGCCGGGACAGCGAGAACGTGCGCAACGCGATCAAGACCCTGGACAACATCAATCACCACGTGCTGATCGCGGGCCTCGGCCTGTTGAGCGTGGGGACGCTTCTGGGCGGCGTCTGGGCGAACGAATCCTGGGGACGCTACTGGGGGTGGGATGCGAAGGAGACCTGGTCGTTGATCACCATCCTGGTCTACGCCGTGGTGCTCCACTTCCGCTGGATCCCGCAGATACGCTCGGTGTGGTTGAGCGCCTCGGCTTCGCTGGCGGCGGTCGGCTCGGTCGTGATGACCTATTTCGGTGTGAACTATTTCCTGACCGGTCTGCACAGCTATGCGCAGGGTGACGCGGCGAAGGTTCCCGATTGGGTGTTCATCTTCGCGGCGATCGTGCTGGCTCTGATCCTGGTTTCGGGTCTGGTGCAACGGACCCGCAGAGCAGTGAAAGCCTAGATCGCGCCAAACGAGTGCAACAGGACAACGGGAGATCCGCAGTGCGGGTCTCCCGTTTTTGTCTGCGGTCGGGTTGACAGGATCCGAACGCGTCGGGTATCTAGAGATAGAGTCGGTCGCATTCGTAACGGGGGGTACCGCCATGAAGAAAACCGTGGTCTTGTCGATCATCGCTATCCTGCTCGCGCCGGTCGTCAGCCAGGCCTACTTGGAGACGATCGAGTTCGATGATACGTTGGTGGAGGGGGAGAGCCTCTTCGTTGTCGTGACCGGCTATCTGCCGGATCTCTGTTGGGAGTACCTGGGCGATTCGACCAACGCCTATCATCAGACCCTGGTGGTGTACATCGATACGGTAGAGATCCCGACGGATGATGGCTGCCCGCAGGTGATTGTACCCTACACGGTCCAGGCCGTATTCCCGGACCTGGCGGCCGATACCTACACTTTGCGAATCTACGAGAGGCGTCCGCCCCTGACCGACTCGATTCAGGACTTCGAGATCGTGGTCACCGGTACGGTGAGCAACGACAGTACCGCCTGGGGTGCGATCAAGGCGTTGTATCGATAGCGGGAAGTTCCGTCAGATCCGTTTTCGTTTCCTCGCGGCCGAGAGTCGACTATCTTGCGGGGACACTTCGACCCCGAAAGGAAGCCCATGGCCGCCGCCGATATTTCCCGTGTGATCGAGTTGCTGACCACCCAGAACCGACTGAAGCTGACACCGCGCACCGGTTGGGCACAGCGGGGAATCCGCCTCACCGAAAGTGTCGCGGACCACAGTCACGGTGTGGCTTTCGTGGCGCTGCTGCTGCTGGAACTGGTCGATGAGGATCTGGACCGCGCGCACGTGTTGGCCATGGCGATCGCCCACGATCTGCCCGAGGCGGTGACCGGCGACTTTTCGCTGGATGGCTCGCGGAACCTGCCCGACGGCGCCAAGGCTGTCGGGGAGCAGGCGGCAATGGATGAGCTGCTCGAGGGGTTCGCTTTCGGCGCCGACTGGCGCGCGCGGTGGGACGAATTCGAATCGGCCGAGACTCCCGAGGCGAAACTCGTACGTGATGCCGACCGCGTCGACCTGCTGATGCAGGCGTTGGCCTACGAACGCAGCACCGGCAACCGCAATCTGGACGAATTCTGGGAATTCGCGCCCATCGAGTCGTTCTCCTACGAGGCGAGCCGGGAAATCATCCGCTCGTTGGCGCGCTTGCGGTAGAGCGCAGCACCTCCCAGGCCTCGACCACATGTTCGCGCCGGGTCTGTGTCTGCCCGATCGCCATGCGCAGGGCGAAGCGCCCTTCCAGGGTCGTGTGCGTCAGAAAAATTCTGCCGGCCGCGTTGACCCGGTCCATCAATTCCTTGTTCCGCACGTTGCATTCCGCCTCCGACCAGCCGTTGCGGCGCAGCCGGAAGCATACCGTGTTCAGCGGCACCGGTGCCAGTAGCTCCCACTGGTCGTCGGCCTGAACCCACCGGGAGAACTCGGCCGCCAATTCAATGTGCGCGGCGATCATCTCGCGCAGTTTCCGCGCCCCATAGCTGCGCAACACGAACCACAGTTTCAGTGCCCGAAAGCGGCGGCCCAAGGGAATGCCCCAGTCGCGGAAGTTGGCGACATCGGGGTCGAAATCCGTTTGCAGGTAGTCCGGATTGATGGTCATCGCCTGCTCGAGATGGGCGGGATCCTTCACGTAGTACGCCGAGCAATCGAAATTCGTGAACAACCATTTGTGCGGATTGAACACCAGCGAGTCGGCGTGCTCGATTCCGTTCAATATCCATCGTTTCTCGGGCAGGATGGCTGCGCTGCCGGCCAACGCGGCATCGACGTGCAACCACAATCCGTGTTTCCGGGCGATCGGCCCGATGCGATCCAGCGGATCGATCGCCGTCGATCCGGTGGTACCGACCGTGGCGACAACGCAGCACGGAGTCAAGCCTTCGGCGACATCGGCGCGGATGCGGCGGTCCAGATCCCCGGGGTCCATGGCCCGCGATTCGTCACCATCGACCAACACGACATGGGCGGCGCCGAAGCCGGCGATCTTGGCGCCCTTGATGACCGAGGAGTGTGCTTCGCGGGAGCAGTACAACCGCAGGGGACCGGCGCCGGCCAGGCCTTCGGGGCCGGCGGCATTGATCGCGAAGGCGGTCGAGCGTTCGCGCGCACAAACCAGGGCGCACAGCGTTGCGGTCGAGGCCGTATCCTGGATTACGCCGTGAAATCCACCGGCTTCCGGTCCGGGCAGGCCGATCAACTCGCCCAGCCAGCTCATCACGCTCTGTTCCAGCTCGGTCGCCGCCGGGCTGGTTTGCCACAGCATGGCGTTGACGCCCAGGCCCGCCGAGAGCATCTCGCCGAGAACCGAAGGTGCACTGTTGTTGGCCGGAAAATAGGCAAAGAACCGGGGATGGTTCCAATGCGTCACGCCCGGCAGGATATCCCGCTGGAAATCGGCCAGGATGTCCGCCATGTCCTCGCCCTGCTCGGGCGCATGGGGGGGCAAAAGGGCCGCCGTCTCCCCGGGGCGGCGCGGCGACATCACGGGGTAGCGTTCGGAGTTCTCGAGATAGTCGGCGATCCAGTCCACCACGTCGTGGCCGTGCCGGCGAAATTCCTGTGCGTCCATGGAGGCTCGCTTTCGAGGGTGCGGGTGGTCGATAGTCTCTCAGGGTACACGGATGTGGGGAGCGGGCAAGAGGGAGGAACGAAAAAGGCCGGATCGCGTTTGCGATCCGGCCCCGATTGCGGGCGGCTGCCTACTTCTTCTTGTTCAACATGAAGATGTTGCCGCCGTCCTGCGGTTTGTCGTCGTCTGCGGGAGCGGGACCGCCGATCAGCACTTCCTCTTCCTTTGCGGGCTCCTCCTTCGGAGCTTCGGATCTTTTTCCGGTTGGCTTCTGAAGCATGAAGATGTTCGTGCCCGTGTCTTCATCGGCAGATTCTTCTGCCGGCGTTTCCTCGCCGGCAGCGGCTTCCGGTTCCTGTTTCGG
>JANTGJ010000194.1 GCA_024762975.1 Candidatus Krumholzibacteriia bacterium | reverse complement strand
GACGGGCGCATCCTGTGCGGAGAACAGATGGCTCTGCTCCTTCGACCAGGCGATCAATTGACGCGCCCGGGCGGGCTCGAGGGTGAGGAAGAAGTCCAGCTCGGCGGAGTACTCCGGGCAGTGTCGATCCTGGGCCAGGGTACCGACCAGGCGGCGGTAGGCGGGCAGCAGGTCGGTCCGCACGGAGTCGGTGGAGGTGCTGTCGGAGAAAACCGCCGAGAGGAATTGGGATGCCAGCTGAATCAGTCGGTCGCTGCCGATCGATTCGATCGCCTCGCGGTAGTCGGTATCATCGGGTTGGGCGAACCCGGCAGCTTCGGCTTCGCTCAGAAAATGTGCGCGCTCCCGCAACTCGACGCCGGGGTTCGAGGCGGACGGCCCGCAACCGGACAGCGACAAAAAGAAAAGGCACAGCAAGATTCCCGCGCGTCGCATGCGTCGTCGTCCTCCGAAGTGTTTGCGGATCGGGTACCGGTTTGTCCCCCAAGGAGAAATACCACGGGCCCGAGGGCAAGGAAACTGGATTTCCGTTCCGGGTCGACGTAATGTGATGGCGTTCAACCCAGGTGGAAACCCCCTGCCCGCGAGATTCGCCCCGGGAGCAGCTTCATGACTCCGATGCCCGAGGAGTACAGGTCCGACCACGCGCTCGTACAGCGTGTTCTGGCCGGCTCCGAGCCCGATTGGCACGAGTTCATCGAGCGCTATTCCGGACTCGTCTATTCCATCCTGCGCCGCTACCTTTTCAACGACGAGGAAATCCGTGACGTCTGGGTGCAGGTCATGGACCGTCTGCTGCAGGGTGCCTTGAAGGGCTATGAAGGGCGCTCCAAACTATCGACCTGGCTGGTCTTCGTGGCCCGCAGCACCGTGTTCGACCACCTGCGTTCGGTGCGCGGTCGCCGCGAAGAGCCTCAGGGGATCGAGGAACTGGATGCGACGGCTCGCCTCGTTTTCGACCGGTTTTACCAGGACGGGCGCTCGTACGAGGAGGTCCGGCACGAACTGACCGGGTCGGGGATGCTGGGCGACGGGGAAAGCCTGGCCGAGGTCCTTTCGCGGATCGAGGATGTGCTCAGCACACGGGTGTTGCGCCGCATCGCCTGGGACCTGCGCGCCACCGATGCCGGATTGGCTACCGGCCGCATGCTCGAATTTCTCGAGGCCGCCGCCCGGGAGAGCGTCGAGAAATCCGGCAGTGTCACGCCGGAGATGGAGTTGTACCGTAAGGAAACCGAGGCGACCGTGGCCCGGGTCCGCGAGTTGATGCAGGAGCTGCCCGACCAGGAACGGCTGATCCTCGAACTGCGTTTCGACGAGGGCTGGACCGCCCGGCGCATCGCCGACGAGCTGGAACTGAGCGGCCAACGCGAGGTTTACACCATCGTCTCTCGCGCCACCCGCTCGTTGCGTCGTTTGCTGGGACCCGGAAGCGGAATTCTTCTCTTGGTATTTATTTTGGTAATCAACGGAGTGATGCCGTCCTACGAGCCCGGAATCGGGCCCAAAGAGGTCCCCGACAGTATCGCTGGATCATCGCAAGCTCTTTCCCCACAGGAGCTCGGAGAATGATAAAGGAACGAGGAATGCCGGATCGTCCCGGTGACAATACCGACTTTGCGTCGAACGACCGCCGTTCAGGGCACCCGGACCCGAACGAACTGGCCCGGCTGGTCGATCAGGGTCCCGATGCGGTGGAGCCGTGGATCGTGGAACATCTGGCCCATTGCGAGTCCTGTCGTGGCCACTGGGCCGAGGCGGCCCGATACCGCGGAGCGCGGGTACTCGAGGGTGAGAATTACCCGCTACCGGAGAATCTGGCTGCGCTGGCCCAGGCGATGGAATTGCCCGGTGCCCGTGACCATGCTGTGGTACACAAGACCTCCCGTCGTTTCTGGCGTCCTGCCCCGACGCTTACGGCGGGAGGCGCTCTTTTGGCTGCCGTACTTGCGCTGGTCCTCTTTTTCCCCCGGTTGCACGGTGGCGGAGATACCGAATTGGATCCTTCCCGCTCGGCGATCTTCTCGCATCTGGAGTCGCTGTCCGGTTGGGGCATGGTCTATCCCGGAGCGACCGGTGGGGGGGATTCCGGTCGCCCGGTGTATCGTTCCGGTGATGGCATCGACCGTGAATTGCTGACTGCGATCGACGCGGAAGAAACGCGATGGCGCGCCGATGTCGAGGATCCGGATGCGGCCTGGTGGTTGGCGGCGGGCTACGCCTCGGCAGGTCGGCTGGGCCTGGCGTCGGATCTCGTTCACCAGGCGCTGCGCCTCAACCCCGATCACGTCGGACTTCTGCATCTTCAGGCGATCACAGCCTGGCAATTGAGCGAATTCGATCGCGCGGAATTGGCACTGCAGCACATCCTGGCCCAGGCGCCGGCCGACTCGGTCGCGCTCTTCAACCTGGCCCTGGTGCAGATGGACACGGATCGAACGGAGAGTGCCCTGCCGGTACTCCACGCCCTGGCCGCCGGTTCTACCAATCACCTGCTACAGGAAAGGGCGCGGGAGGTTCTGGCCGAGTAACCTGCAAACTCGTCCGGTAACGACCGTTATCGCGCCCTTCCCTCCTCCCTGGTTCTCGGGAATGTACAGCCGTTGCTCGCCGTAGTAGATTGCAGAGGTGGACCCGGCTCCCCGGGTCCTCAGCCCAAAGCCGAAATCCGAATGCCTCCTGGAGCGATGATGACCGTTTACGAGCATGGCGAGATCCGCATCGAACTGGATGACAAGGGATACCTGGCACACCCGGCCGAGTGGACCCGGGAAATCGCAACGGTATTGGCCCGAGCCGAGAAGATTCCCGAATTGACGGCGGACCACTGGACGGCCATCGACTTTTTGCGCGCGTACCAGGCCCAGCATGGTGTCGCACCGATGATTCGCGTGTTGTGCAAGGAAACCGGTTTTTCCCTCAAACGGATCTACGAACTCTTTCCCCAGGGGCCCACCAAAGGTGCCTGCAAGATCGCGGGGCTGCCTCGCCCGGACTCCTGCGTTTGATCTGAATCTCCGATCGCGATCGTCGATTCCGCCTTGCTGAGGTGCGGCGCCCTGATCCGACGGCTCAATCGAGAGGGAGCGTCAGCCGGAATTCGGTGCCATCGCGACTGCTGGAATGGAACCCCACTCGACCACCGAGGTGGTTCTCGGCGAACAGCTTCATCGAATACGTTCCGAACCCGCGCCCCGCCTCACTCTTCGTGCTGAAGTTGCGTTCGAAGATGCGCGGTTGGTATTCCTGGGGGATCGGCTGTGAATTCCAAACGGTAAACTCGAGCGAATCGCCGCTAGCGTGGACCCGGACCCATACCAGGCCGTTCTCTTCGCTGGCCTCCAGGGCGTTGATCACCATGTTCGAAAGCACTCGCAGGCACAGCGAATGATCGGTTTTCAACGTCAGGTCGGTCCGCTCGGGCGGGAATTCCAGGATCCGATTGCGCGCGGCCGGGTGGTGAGCGACGAGATCCTCGAGTTCTTCGAGCAGACTCTCCACCGATACCTGCTCTCGCCGCGGTTCGAGCTCGTTCTGGTCATCCAGGAAGAGGTGACGCTGGATTTCGACTTCCCGCGCGAGGCGTCGCGTCAAGGTTTTGATCTGGTGTACGGTATCATCCGAGGGGCTTTCCTGGTCGAAAAGCTCACAGGTACCCATCAGTCCCGTCAGGACATTGTTGATGTCGTGGTAGAAGCTGCGTGCGAGTGCGGCCCGCTGTTGCTGCCGTGTGATGTCGCGCAAAAAGAGCAGTACGAAACGTCGCTTCCCCACCTGGATCGGATGGGCTCGAACGCTGAAGACGAAATCGCGCTGTACGCGGTCGTCCACTCCGCTCAGCGCGCAGACGCGCTCGGCGGCGCTTTCGGTCGCCAGGGCAGTAGCCAGGGCGATTGCCGCTCCGCAGGACAGGCAATGCCGGGAAGAGCCGCAGCCGTGCGCTCCTTCCGTGGCATGCCGGCAGTGCAGCGCTTCACCGATTTTCAGGCCCAGGACTTGTGCCGGATCCCGGATGCCCAGTTCGGCCAGAAATGCATCATTCAACGAGACGATCTCGTGCTTCTCGTTCATCACGGCCACCAGTCCGCCTGCGGCTTGCAGGATGCCGGTGGCGACGGGATGGCGAGTGACAATACCGATCTGGGAATCGAGTTCGTTGGGATCGCTGCGATCGGTTGGTAGGCGTACTGGTACCATCATTCCCCCTTAGCGCGTCTACCGGGCTGGGTAAACCGCACCAATTCCAGTATAGCAGATGGCGGCAAAGCGGGTGAATTAAGAATGAATGGTGCCTACCGAGCCGGATTCGGCTGGCAATGCGGGCAAAAAACACTGGAACGGCCGCCGACGCGTACCCCTTCGAGCGTAGCGGAACAGTCGCGGCATTTCTGGCCAGCGCGGCCGTAGACCCGCAATTTGCGCCGGAAGTTGCCGGGCCTGCCATGGAAATCGGTGAAGTTCATGAAGGTCGTTCCGCCGTGGTTGATGGCCAGACGCAGCACCTGGCGGGCCCGTTTCAATACTTCTTTCAACTGTGTCGGCGTCAGATCGCAGGGCCGCGCCAGCGGATGCACCCGCGCCAGGAAGAGGCTCTCGTCCACGTAGATGTTGCCCAGTCCGGCGGCGATCTTCTGGTCCAGCAGGAGTGCCTTGATCGGTGCCTTGCGATGCCCGATTCGTTCACGCCATTCGGGGAGTCTCACACTCAGCATATCCGGACCGACGTGTGCGATGGCGGCGGGTCGGATCGGATCCTCGACCAACTCGAGTCGACCGAACTTGCGCACATCCCGGTAGTGAACCGGCCGGCCCTCGAAATCGAAAATGAGGTGTACGTGCTGGTCGGCGATGTAGTCGTCGAGAATGAAGAACTGTCCGGTCATGCGCAGGTGGATCATCAGGTAGGCGTGGTCTTCGTTCCGATCTTCATTCGGGTCACCGATGAAATCCAGGATCAGGTACTTGCCGTGCCGGTTCACTTCGGCCAGCCGTTTGCCGACCAAGGCCGAACGCACCTGGCGCGGAGACGGTTTCAGCACGCCGCCGTAATTCACCTGCAAACCGTCCAGGCGCTTGCCTCGCAGGCAGTCGCGCAGGGCGCGACCGACATTCTCCACCTCGGGAAGTTCGGGCATCCGGCTCTCCCTCGGACCGATCTAGAGTCCCCGCGCCTCGCGGACGTTGTCGTAGGCGCTGTTGACAGCACGCATCTTCTCGGCAGCAAACTTCTGGAAGTCTTCACCCATTCCCCGGTTGGCCACGACGTCCGGATGATACTCCTTCGCCAGGTGGCGATAGGCTCTCTTCACTTCGGCGTCTGCGGCGTCGGAACGGACACCCAGGGTGGCGTAGGCGGCATCCAGGTTGGCCGTCGGCTGGAACATCGCATGGGCTTCCTCGTAGTCGCGCGCGGACAGGCCCAAATGCGTGGCAATCGAGCGAATCATCTTTTCTTCGGCCGAGTCGAAGTGACCGTCGGCCATGGCGATGCTCATCAGCAACGAAACCAGATCGCGCATACGCTGAGGTTGATGGCCCAGGAGTTCGCGGATCTGGCGGGCGAATTGTTCGGCGGGGATTTCCGAGTCCTTGGCCTCGTTGAAAACCTTCGCCGCGGTTCGCCGGTCCTCGGCGTTCATTCCCAGGCTGTCCTTCAGGAAGCGA
>JANTGJ010000193.1 GCA_024762975.1 Candidatus Krumholzibacteriia bacterium | reverse complement strand
CTCAGCCGACTGGGCCGGCACTGCCTGCTCTTTCATGCCGAGCAGATGATTTCTGCGCCACCGGCCACCGAGATCGTCGTCGACGGCTTCGAGTCCTTCGAGTACAGCCAGTACTATCCGTTCCATCACCATGTTGCCGTGGAAAAGGGCACAGACTTTTTCATCTACTTCACCGACAGCGAGTTGCGACGAAAGGGGCGGATGACGTCCTACCAGAAGAAGCGGCGGGCGGAGCTGGAGAAGAAGTACGGCCGACCCGATCCGAAGGCGATCGAGAAGGACATGGGGCATCTTCTTGCCACGGCGCTCGGTTCGACGAAGAAAGCGCGGATCTACAGTGATGATCACCCGGGTTACCGGCGTCCCATCCGGGATTTCGGCGATCGCATCGAGCATCTCGTAACCCCTGGGAAAGCCCACCGGGATCAGCACAACCCACTGTGGGAGGTGAATCTGCTGGATCTGCTGATCCGGCACAGCAGTGCGAACCACAAGCGGGAGACGATCGCCTGGTCGAAGCGTCGGCAGTGCAGCAGTGAGCGGTTGGCGGTCCTGTTGGTGTGGCGGAATTACATGAAAGGGCGTCGGGAGAAGGTTCGAGGGAGCCCTACGCCTGCAATGGCGCGAGGGATGCTGAACCGAAAACTGAAACCCGAGGAGGTGCTGAGTCGGCGCCTGTTCCGGAGTCTTATCCGGCTTCCGGCTCGATGGAGCGAATACTGGAGCTCGACGGTTCCGACGCGGGCTTTGTGTGCACCGAGAGCCTGATATCGGAACTGCTGATCGGTCGCGGACCTATGTCGGCCAACTGGCTATTGGCGCGGACACATTTTCGGCGGCACAACTTACATTTCCAGGTAAAGAGATCGCGTATTTGGCCGAATTCCCTTTGGTATCAATTGTCCGGGGGGTCGTTCGGGAGGATGGCATTGGCTCTGCAAACACTGGAAACTCATTTCGCTTCCGCCGATAGATCGACGGCGGAAGAGATCCAACGACGTTTCGAGAGACTCAACGGAGACGTCACGCTGACTACGGTGCTGGATGCGATGCCGCAACTCGTTGCCATCCTGGATCAGAACCGTCAGATCGTGGCCGTCAATTCGGCCCTGTTGCAGACGTTCGAGAGCGAAGACCTCGACACCATGCTGGGAAATCGGCCCGGTGAGTTGTTGGGATGCAGGCAGCTGGACGGCGAAACTCTGGGCTGCGGGACCACCGAAGCATGTCGTCATTGCGGTGCCGTACGGGCGATCCTCGAGTCCCAGGAGTTGCAACGCTCGGTTTCGCATCCCTGTCACCTGACCGTGGGCGAGACCCGGGAAGCGATGGACCTGCGGGTTACCGCCAGTCCATTGCAGATCGCGGGCGAGCACTATACCGTCCTTTCGATCCATGACATGGCCGATGAGAACCGGCGGGAGGTCCTGGAGCGTACGTTCTTCCACGACGTCCTGAATGCGGCCGGCGGAGCCTTGGGCATTGCCCGGGAACTGTCTGAGGCGGAGACACTGGAAGAGGTGCGCGAGTTCGCGCCGTTGTTGGTCATGGTGACCGACCAGATGGTCGAGGAGATCCGCTCACAGCAGGATATGCTCGCGGCCGAGCGCGGTGATCTCGAGGTGCGCCGCGAGGAATTCGGCACCGTGCAATTCCTGATGGAAGTGCTGGGCACCTACAATGAACACCCCGTGACCGAAGGTCGGAACCTCGAACTGGCCAATACCTCACAGGATCGACTGGTCCACACCAGCAAGGCACTGTTGCACCGGGTGCTGGGCAATATGGTCAAGAATGCACTCGAGGCCACCGAGGTCGGAGGCACCGTGCGGCTCGGCTGCAGCGTGGATTCGAACGAGTTGTGCTTCTGGGTAAACAACCCGGACGTGATGCCGCGTTCCGTACAACTCCAAGTGTTCAACCGCTCGTTCTCGACCAAGGGATCCGGTCGGGGTATCGGCACCTACAGCATCCGCCTGCTGGGCGAACGCTATCTGGGCGGTCGGGTCTCCTTCGACTCCCACGAGGATCGTGGAACGACCTTCCGCATTCATCTCCCTGCGGAGCGCGCAGCGCGTAGTTAGCCGAGGCCCATCTACGCGGCGAGCCAGGATGTCCTCGCCCTTGCGGGCTGCGGATTCCCTGGCTCGTCGTGTGATGGACCTCAGCGAACCGTTCTACTTGTGCTCGCTCAGGTACTTGGCAACGCCTTCGGCCGTCGGAGCCATGGCGTCGTCACCCTTGGTCCAATTCGCGGGGCAGACCTCGCCGTTCTCTTCGAGATGCTGCAGCGCGTCGACCAGACGAATCATCTCGTCGATGTTTCGTCCCAGGCCCAGGTTGTTGACCGTGGCGTGCTGCACGATGCCTTCCTTGTCGATCAGGAAGGTGCCGCGCAGGGCCATGCCGCCCTCCAGCAACAATCCGTAATCCTGCGAGATGACCTTCTGGAAGTCAGCGACCAGCGGGAACTGCACGTTGCCGATACCGCCCTGCTCGACCGGAGTGTTCTTCCAGGCCAGGTGGCTGAAGTGGCTGTCGGTGGAGACACCGATGACCTCGACGTTACGGCTCTTGAACTCTTCGAGCTGCTTGTTGAAGGCGATGATCTCGGACGGGCACACGAAGGTGAAGTCCAGCGGGTAGAAGAACATGACGACGTACTTGCCGCGGAAGTCCGCGAGCGAGAAGTCATTCTTGAAGGTGTTGTCCGGCATCACGGCGGTAGCGGTGAATTCAGGCGCCTCGGTCGAAACCAGCGGCATGGGGACGAAGTCGAAGTCGAAGTTGTCCATTTTGTTTGCTCCTTTTCAGTGGTTTTTCGCGCAGTCTGCGGCACAGGCCGTCGGGCAGCGCTTCTTACTACGTGTCTACTCGATCAATGGATGGGTTGATTCCCGGGCTCGTCTCCCGGCGTGATCTCCTGGCAGGCCGGGCAGGTTCCCAAGAACCGGATGTCACAAGCCTCGACCTGAAAGCCCCCTGGATCCGTGACGTGGTCCACCGGATTGATCGGCAAATCCATTTCGAGGTCCCGGATCATCCCACAGCTGGTGCAGCGGATATGATAGTGCTCGTGCGTCTCGCCGTCGAATCGGGCTTCTGTGCCGGCGGTTTCAAGCTTCAGGATGTGGCCGTCCTCGTGCAGGACCTCGAGGTTGCGATAGACCGTTCCCAGGCTGATGCGGGGCAGACGCCGCCGGACGATTTCGAACAGCTCGCCCGCTGTTGGATGGGTTTTCAGGGCACAGAGTTCCTCGTGGATGATCTTGCGCTGCGGAGTGTTTCGTCGGCGTTTTTCGACGTTCATGACCGGACAATCCTCGCTCGGGTCGATTTCGATGGGAAGCACTCAATTTAGTAGGAATGAGAATCGGTTGCAAACAGATTTTCGCGCCGTGAAACGGCGTCCCTGCGGTCAACGGAAATAGACAAAGCCCCGGGCGCGAGCGCCCGGGGCTTTGTGTCCGCGACCACTGGATTGTTCCCCAGTGATCAGCAGCGCGATGTGTCGACTACCAGACCTTCACGATACCGGCGCTGATGCCGAACGGGGCTTCGCCCACAGCGGAGGGGGCAATCGAGTTGCCGTGCCAGCCGCCACCCAGCGGCGCACCAGCAGCATCACCGTTCATGACCATGGCGTACTGCAGGTACAGGTACTGGCTCTTGCCGAAGTGCCGGTCCAGGCCGAAGGCGAGCAGGTTGTACTCGTCGTCGTCCATGTCGGTGTTCGGGTCGGCCATGTAGAAAGCCGCCTTGCCGGAGTAGTCATCGTTGACCAGGTACTTGAACTCGCCGCCCATGGTCAGGGCGCTCAGGTCCTTCACGCCGCCCTTGTTGGACAGGCTCTGGAAGAATCCGCGCACCGCGAAGGCGTCGGCGTTGTATCCCAGACCGGCGCGGAACGCCAGCGGGGCTTCCGGCACGTAGTCCAGCGTGTAGGTGCTGTCGACGGAGCCGACACCCCAGGTATCGGCGGTCGTCGCGTCGTTGTCCCAGTCGCCAGCCATGCCGTAGTTACCCACGGTGTAGGTCTCGATGGCAGCACCCACGAAGATGCCGTCCTTCTTGTACATACCGCTGGCACTGATGGTATTGGCGGCCTCGAGGGCACCGATAGCATTCTGGTCGAACTGGTACATGAAGCTGAACTGCATTCCTTCGTAGTTCTTCGTCGTGAACATCACGATGTCTTCCAGGCGCTTGTCCATGCCCATGGTGACGGTGCGGTGGTCGCCCAGCGAATCGAAGAAGAAGGTGGACTTGCGGCCGACGGTCTTGAACGGCGTGTCATGGATGCCGAACAGGATCGAGCCGTACTCGTGCTTCACGCCGATGTAGGTGTTGCGGTTGGCGATGCCCGTGTAACCGGTCTTCTGGGCCATGTTGATGGCGTTCTCGAATTTCCAGAACATCGTCCAGTCTTCGTTCATCTCGCTCGCGCCCTTGAGTCCGAAACGCGAGGTGTTGGAGGACAGCCGGATCTGGCTGTCTTCGGAGTTGTTCATCAGGTCGGTGGAAAGATGAAGCTTGCCGTAGACGGTAAAGTCGCCACCGGCAATCGCGGTCCCAGCGATCAGAGCGATCATCAGGACCAACACGGGAGTCAGCTTCGAGTGAGACAATTTGGACCTCCTTGAAATCCACATAGGTAATCCCTGGGAGCGAACTCCCGAGGACCGCAGGCTTCCACAGTCCAACTGCAGACCGCCTGCGCATCACCGCCGCGCCATCCGTTACCCGGGTGCCGTGTCGGTAAAAGCGGGGCCACCAGTGGCGGCATTTCTCCATAATCGATCGTGCCGCTATTGAAATCGTCACTCGGTACCACCTTCACTGCGAAGAGGGTTCGGGCTGGATTTCGGCGCACGACCGCTGCCTGGAGCAGAGTTTCCCCGGATTTTCAGAAATCTGTCAACAGGTCTTTACAAAAAAACCCATTCTTGTCCAGGATGGTCTTGCTCCCAAAACCAGCGCAAAGGATAGTTCCCTGAGCGAGAGGATCAATGAATTTTTCACTATAACGAGAATGTGTGTTCATTTGACGTGCCGGCAAAAAGAGGGGTCGCGTCCTTTCCTGTGAGATTGTAGCCTGTGCTGGATCCCTGAATTTCCTGTTCCGATTCCGCTGGACCGAGGTAAACGATGATCACACGCATTCCAATTCGGAGTTGGTTGGTGCTATCACTGCTGCTGTCGGTCGCCCTGGCCGGCAACGCCGAGGCCGCCGGACCAGAGCGCGCGACTCCCTACGAACTGTCCGGCAAGCTGGACACTCCGCGCTACGATGAAACCATCGCCTGGCTGACCGACCTTGCCGAATCGTCGGAACTGCTGCACATGACCTCGTTCGGGACCAGTCCCCAGGGGCGAGCTTTGCCGTTGCTGATCGCCGACCGGGATGGGCGTTTCCAGGCTGCTGACCTGGCCGACCGCGGAGAGGGAGTCGTATTGCTGGTCGAGGCGTGTATCCACGCGGGGGAGAGTTGCGGCAAGGACGCGGGGATGCTGCTGCTGCGCGATCTGGTCTCCGACGAAACGCGCGCCAGGGAGTGGTTGGAAAACGTGACGCTGCTGTTCATCCCGATCTTCAATACCGACGGGCACGAACGGTTCTCACCCTACGGCCGCATCAACCAGAACGGGCCCCGTGAAATGGGCTGGCGCGTCACCAGTTGCAATCTGAATCTGAATCGGGATTTCCTGAAGGCCGATACCGTCG
>JANTGJ010000192.1 GCA_024762975.1 Candidatus Krumholzibacteriia bacterium | reverse complement strand
GGAAAAGCCGGGGCAGGTCGATCCGATGGCCGCGACGGTGGCTCCCGAATGGTTGGCCGACCTGCAACTGCATGGCGATCCGCGCACGGCGCGAATTCTGAATCGCGAGATGGAATTGTATCTCGGGGGCGATCTCGATCTGGTCCGGGATCTGGAGGGTCTCTATCTGCGGGGAACGTTGGACGTGAACATGGGCCGCCTGATCGTCTTCAACAATACCTTCCAGGTCGATCGTGGGCGGTTGGACTTCTCGCGGGAGATCGGCTTCGACCCGCAGATCGATGTCGAGGCCTCGACGAAGCATCGGATGCGCAGCCGATTCTCGAACAACAGCGTGATCGAGAATATTTTTGTTCACGTGAGCCGAACGCTGGCTCGCCCGGAGATCGAGTTCTCCAGCGATCAGGGCTACTCACGCGAGGCGATTCAGCGCATGTTGCTGGGGCTGGATCCGTACCCGGACGTCACCGGGGGCGAGGTCGATCAGTTGCGGGCCTCCTCGATCACGGCGGGGTTCAACGTCCTCGAGCGTGAGATTGCGCGCGAATTGAACCTGATCGACACCTTCGAGATCGATCAGATCCGGCGCGAGAACGAAGCCGGTAGCACCGGACTGGATCCGCTGATCGGAATCGGCAAGTACATCGGCCCGGACCTCTACCTGAAGGTAGCCCAGGGCGTGAAGCAGGAAGACCGGGACATCATCGTCGAGTACCAGATCAACCGGCACCTGCTGCTGCAGTCCGAGATCCGGCGCCGCATGGACGAAAACCAGGGTCAGGAAACCTACAACCTTGACCTGAAATACCGCTTCGAGTACTGATACATCCTCGAATTTTCATCGGTGCCCCGGCGCCTGATTGATGGAGCTACCGTGCAAGAACAGTTGACTCGACTCAATGATGCGCAGCGCCAGTCTGTGACCTGTCCGGAGGGTCCGGTCCTGGTCGTGGCCGGGGCCGGCAGCGGCAAGACCCGCGTCCTGACCACGCGCATCGCCTGGCTCATGGAGGAACGGGGCGTGCGGGCCAGCGAGGTCTGCGCCTTTACGTTCACCAACCGTGCGGCGGCCGAGATGCGCGAACGTGTCGGGCAGTCGGTGGGCGAGGGCCGGGCGCCATTCTGGATTGGCACTTTCCATGCCACCGGATTGAAGATCCTGCGAACCGACGGTGAGTCGGTCGGCGTTCAGAAGGGGTTTTCGATCTACGACACCGACGATCAGAAACGCCTGCTCAAACAGGTCCTGGCCGAAAAGAATATCGATCCGAAACAATTCACTCCCGCTGGTACGCTCTCGGCAATCAGTCGCTGGAAGAACGAGGATCTATCGGTCGAGCAGGCGAAAAAACAGGCTGCGACCTTCATCGAGGAAAAATACGCCGACTTGTACGAGGGATATGCCGCGGGGCTGACCCGGAGCAACGCGCTGGATTTCGACGATCTGATCCTGCGCACGGTCCATCTGCTGGAGCAGAATGACGAAGTGCGCGAAAAATACGCGCAGCGCTTTCGGCACGTGCTGGTCGACGAGTTCCAGGACACCAACCCGTTGCAGCTGGTCCTGGTCAAGCTGCTTTCGAGTTGGCACAACAACCTCTTTGCCGTCGGTGACGATGACCAATCGATCTATTCGTGGCGTGGAGCCCGGATCGAGAACATGCTGCAGTTCGAGGAGTTCTTTCCCGGAGCGCAGGTCTATCGCCTGGAACAGAACTACCGTTCGACGGGCAACATCCTGCAGGCAGCGAACGAGGTCATCGCCTGCAACAAGCAACGCAAGGGCAAGAACCTGTGGACCGCCGGAGGTAGCGGGGACCACCTGACCGAAGAAGAATTCCACGACGACGAAGACGAAGCCGCGCGCCTGGTGGAC
Organism: Candidatus Krumholzibacteriia bacterium; assembly: GCA_024762975.1. Classification (GTDB taxonomy): domain Bacteria; phylum Krumholzibacteriota; class Krumholzibacteriia; order LZORAL124-64-63; family LZORAL124-64-63; genus JANTGJ01. The sequence goes on along the minus strand of JANTGJ010000192.1, from coordinate 3,915 downwards.
ATCGTCCGGGCCGAAACAGCGGCCGGTCGCAAGCGCAGCGACGTGACGGTGCTGTACCGCACCAATGCCCAGAGCCGGCCCCTGGAGGATGCCCTGCGGCGGGCCGGCCTGCCCTATCAGATTGTTGGCAGTACGCACTTCTACGATCGCAAGGAAGTACGCGATGTCCTGGGCTACCTGAAAATGATCGCCAACCCGTCTGATGCGATCGCGATCCAGCGCGTGATCAACGTGCCCAAACGCAAGATCGGGGGGACGACCGTCGAGCGGCTCGTGCGCATCGCCCGCCAGGCGGATCTGACGCTGGGCCAGGCGGCAGCCGAACCCGGGCTGCTGGAACGCGAAATCGCGGGCGCGGCCTGCAAACGGGTCCGCGAATTTTTCCGCCTGGTCGAGAAGTGGCGTGCCCGTGCCAGCGTGAATCTGCCCATCCACGAGTTGGTCGAAATGGTGGTCCAGGACATCGGCTACCTGAATTTTCTGGACGCCGATGATCCGTCGACCTCCGGCAGCCGGGGCGAGAACGTGGCCGAGTTGATCAACGCCGCGGGCTCCTTCCATGAATCGTCGGGCGGTGGCACGCTGGACCAGTTCCTGGAGCAGGTGGCACTGGTATCGGACCCCGACACGATCCAGGACGACGAGGGCAACGTACGCTTGATGACCATTCACACCGCCAAGGGTCTGGAGTTCCCCGTCGTGGTGCTGGCCGGATGCGAGGACGACATTCTGCCGCACATCAACAGTGCCGACGATGAAGCGTCACTGGAAGAGGAACGGCGTCTGTTCTATGTCGCCCTGACCCGGGCCGAGCAACGGGTGTACCTGCTGCACGCGGCCCGCCGAAGACGCTTCGGTGTGTGGCAGGAGAGTCTTCCTTCGCGCTTCCTGAAGGAGGTACCCGAGGATCTGATCGAGCGGCGCCACCTCGATCGACCCGATACGACTGCCGTTTCGCAAAGCCTGTTCGGCGATTCGTATGGCTCCGGAGCACGCCATCGTGGTGCCGGTCGCAGCCCGGGGCGCGGATCGGCTAAGCGCGCGGGAATGCATTCCGGTGGGTCGAAACCATACGTCAAACCCACCCGGGGGGTGAAACCGGACGAGTGGGGCACCTCCTCGCGCAAAACCGGGCGACCGGTTTCCCAGCCGGTCGTCCCCGAGGGAGATTCCTGGGCTGGTGATATCTCTCAGGACGCTCCGTACTACACGGGACAGACGGTCAGTCACGGTATCTTCGGAACGGGCACTGTCCTGCGTGTCGAAGGAGCGGGAGGGGACATGATGGTCACGGTCGATTTCCAGGGTGCGGGTCGTAAACACATCAATCCTCGCTTCGCGCCGCTGGTGGGATTGGATTGAATCCTGCCCGCTAGCGAACCAGGGTCGCTTTCCTGATCGCTCGAAAGTCCCGGGTCGAAAACTCGAGCCAATAGACGCCCGACGGCAGGCGCTGTTCCTCACCGATCGGGACCGGCCACACGAATTCGTACGGAGGACTCAGCGGGTCCTGGGCCAGGCCGGTAGGGGCGAGATCGCCGATCGTCCGCTCATGAACCAATCGGCCGCGGACATCGTAGACGCGGACCGATACCCTTTCCTGCCGGGTCAGGTAAATTCCGAATCTCCCGCCGCTCCCCGCGATCGGATTGGGGGAGGGGCCGGTCACCTCCAGGCGTGCGGAGGGAGAGGACGCCGTACGCGCCAGCAACAATCCGTCGGGATCGATCGTCACCGAATCGACGGCACCCGGTACCTCGAATCGAAAGTGCTGCCAGCGTTCGGTCAGGGGCGCGGTCACGACGCGCATTCCGCCCCGAAAGTGGATCCCCAATTCCACAGGCAATTCGAAACGGGTCTCCTGCAACTGGCGCAACGTCACACCAACCCGGCCGAGGGAGGTCCCGGTCGCTACGGTCTGCCAGGTGGCCTCGATCTCGGGGACCTCGTCGGTAGTCAGCCACGGCGTGAAAAATCCGTCCAGGGGCCGACCAGCAAACTGTTCGGCCAAGGCGATGAAATCGGAAGTCGAAACATTGCCGTAGGCGCGCTCGGGACCCGCCGCCCAATCGTACAGCAGATCGAAGAACGCCGTGTCGCCCATCAGCCCGCGCAACATGTACAGTACGTAGGCGCCCTTGTCGTAGACCAGCAACTGGATGATCGGGTTGGGATCGTTCAGGATTCCATCGCCGGCAAAGAGTGTCTCGTGCCGCCCGGAGCCCAATTCGTGCATGAATTGGTCGTAGGCCTCGTCGCCATAGCGAGATTCGGTCCAGAGAGCTTCGCAGTACCGCGCAAAACCCTCATTGAGCCAGATATCCGACCAGGCGGTCGGTGTTACGCTGTTGCCGAACCAATGATGGGACAATTCGTGCAGGATCAGCGTCTCGAAGAGACCATCGCCCCGGAACACATAGGGCGGAATACCGCTCATGGTCTGGTTTTCCATCGCGCCGGCCCACTTGATCTCGACCTGGGTGTATCGCTCCTGATGGAATGGATAGGGACCTGCCAGGTCGGTCATGAAACGGATCATGTCGCAGGTGGGGGCATACTCGATCGCGGCCATTTCGCGATCCTGGGGGAAGACCTGAAATTGCAACGGCACCGGATTGGGAAAGTCGGGGCCATCACACACCGTAGACCAGCCGACGTAGTTGCTGACCGCCAGGGCTACGAGGTAGGTCGCTACCGGATAGCGATGCGTCCAGGCGGTCCGGATCCAGCCGGGTTCGGGGGTGGTGGTGGTCAGATCGGGCAAACCGTTGGCGACCGCCCGCAACGAGTCGGGGACCGTGATTGCCAAGGTAACGAGAGCCTTGTCCGACGGGTTGTCCTTGCACGGCCACCAGGAGTGGGCCGACCACGGCTGGCTGACGCTGAAAATCGAGGGCTGGTCGTCGGAGAAGTCTTCGCGAGTCCCGGCATTGTGGTTGCGAAAGAGCAGCCCGGCACGCAGCTCGCCGTGTGGTGCCGACTGACCGTTCCATTCGATCTGCAGGGTGGTTTCCCCGGTCGCGGCCAGAACCTCCGGCAGGGTGACCCGCAGGCTGTCTCCGCTATGCGTATAGGCCAGATCCCGGTTCCCGGCGCGTACCCGTGTACAGCTCATCAACGGGACCAGGTCGAGCAGGACCTCATCCAGTGGGGACTCGAGTGCCCGCAGGCGGATCGAGACGGTGCCGTCCACGGTTCGCGCTTCCGGATCCAGACGAAGATCCAGATCGTAGTTCAGGACGTCGTAACCGCGAGAGCCGCGGGGAGGTTCGGCGCGCGCGTCCGCCTTCCCGGCGGGAAAATGCAGGTGCCCGCACGGAGCAGGCGAAGGCGATGGCGCTGCGGATCCCCCTGCCAGGAAGGCATGGCCCAGCACGATGGCACAGACCAGTATTCCGGTCCAGACGGGGGGCGATGGGTGTCTCAATCGCGGTCGCGGCCGCATTGCCAGCAGGTGCCAAATTGATTCTCGACATGTTCGCCACAACCGGCACAGAGCCACGTCCCTTCGTCGACGGGGGCGTCGGCGGCTCGGGTCAATTCTCGCACCTGTTCGAGATCCTGCTCACGAACCAGGAGCTTGACGCCCATCGAATAGTCAAAGTGGGGGCGCATCCCCCCGCAATTGTCGCTTTCGATCATCGCTTCGAATCCGCGGGCACTGATTTGGGCGAGTGCCGCTTGCGCGTCCGTTTCGGTGACGAAGGTTCTCAGTACATTCCATCCGTCTCTCATTTTCCACCTCCTATGGGCTAACTTGCAGTATAGCATGGATTCCGGGCAATGACCACGTACACTCGAAACCAGCTCTGGAAAATACGAACCCTGCCGGAGGGGGTCATGGCCGGTGTCCATCGCTCGAGCGCAAAAAAAAAGAGTCTATAAAACATTGTTATTAAAGAGATCCTTAACAAG